>JAJPWX010000134.1 GCA_021205755.1 Lachnospiraceae bacterium
CAGAGTCTGAGACAGAGACCGAGACGGAAACGGAGACTGAGACGGAAACCGAGACTGAGATAAAAACGGAGACGGAAACCGAAACGGAAACTGAAACAGAGACTGAAACGGTAACCGAGATGGAAACGGAAACTGAAACTGAAACAGAAACCGAGACCGAAACGGAGACTGAAACGGAGACCGAAACGGAGACGGAAACCGAAACGGAGACGGAAACCGAGACCGAAACCGAATTGACAACAGCGGATTTTTATGTGGATACTTCAAACAGAACTTACACCGGAAGCGAAATTACAACAACAGTTACACTCCAAAACAGTGAATTGACCGAGGACGACTATACAGTTTCTTACAGTAATAATGTAAATGTGGGAACCGCGACAGTCACGATTACCGGTCAGGGAAATTACACAGGAACGCTTACTTATGCGTTCACGATTGAAAAAGCGGCAGTAGAAGTGCCGACGGTCGGGGATAAGGAGTATAATGGCGAAACGCAGACATCCGGATTAAGCAATGCCGATGCCTATACGATAACGGCAGATGAAGGAGGTACAGACGCGGGAAGCTACAGTGTCGTGTTGACGCTGATGGACAGCAGCAATTATCAGTGGAGTGACGGAACAACAACAGCGGCGATTACACTGACGTATGCGATTACAGGCACAGCCAATGAATGGACGACAGAATTGTCGATGGAGGACTGGAGCGGTATCAGTTCGGCCAATTCACCGGCGGCAGCGGCGAAATATGGAACGGTAACATATTCTTATTATTGTTACAATAGCTATGATTCCGTTTACGAAGAAGTGACAGCTCCAACCAGCGCGGGAACCTGGTATGTACGGGCGTACGTTGCGGGCGATGGCGATAATTATGCGGAACTTTATTCGGATTATGTCGAATTTAAGGTGAATGGAACAGGCACGTTGAGTACAGGGAATTTTACAGTAGATACCACCAGCCAGACTTATACTGGTGAGGCGATTGAGCCGAGTGTCACTGCGAATGATACGGTAGAGAGATATACCGTCGAATACAGCAACAATGTAAATGTGGGGACAGCGACAATCACAATTGTCGGCACGGAGAGTTACACGGGCAGTTATCTGTATTACTATTTTGAAATTGTGGCGGCGGATCTGGATGATGAGGCAATTGCTGCCATTAGCTGGCCGAGCGAGTTGTCTGGCGTCGCAGGCGAAAGCCTGAGTACGGTGAACTTGCCTGATAATTTTAGTTGGATTGATGAAAGTGCAGTAATTGCTTCCGGAGCAGCTTCTTACGCAGTGAAATATACGGAGCCGTCCGGTAATTATAATTCAGTGAGCGGAACAGTGGAAGTCACAGGTGAAGAATCGATTGTCGAGGAATCAACTGAGGAAGAAACGGAATCGGAGGAATTGACCGAGGCAGAAACGGAATCCATTGAATCCTACGCGGCAATGGCCTCTTATAGTTTGAATGCGGATGAGGACGATGAACTGACAGAAACGGAATTGGCGGCAGAGGAAAATGAATCGGTGTTGTCAGCGGATGAGCAGTCAGGTGCTGCGGCAGAAGAATCTGCGGCGGAAGACTCCGGCGCGCAGGAGAGCAACACCCTCGACACGCTGGCGAGTGCGGTTGATCTGCTTCTGATTCCGGTGGTACTTGGCGAATTGCTTCTATATGTAAAGAAAAGGAAAGAAAAGGCTTGAAGATACAAAAACGAAACCTGCTCGCAGCTTTGTGCATTGCGACCCTGACGTTTTTCAGTATATATTTCCAGTGGTTTCAGACCCTGAACCTCACACTGCAGGACGCGGTCTATCAACGGGCGAACCGTGTGGATGCTTCGATCAAGATTATCGCGATTGATGAGAAATCGCTGGAAGCGCTGGGACAGTTTGAGACATGGACGCGGAAGGTCTATGCGGATCTGATCGAGATTCTGGACGGGGGAGAGTATTCTCCCCGGGTGATCGGATTCGATATTTTGATGGTGAGCGAAAAAGGGGATGATGACCAGTTCCTGATTGAGGCCTGTGAAAAATATGCAAACATCGTGATGGCGAGCAATCTGGTGTTTGATACGACGATTGAGACAGTGGACGGGGTGAGTACGGTGAATTCCCTCCATATTGATATGGTGGAGACGCCTTTTGGGGAACTGGAAAACCTTGTTACGGCGGGATTTGCAAATACGGTGCAGGACTCAACGGATAACCGTGTGCGCTATACCTTTCTGGAGCGCGACGGCTACCAGTCGTTTGCGGCGGCAGTCACACAGATGGCACTGGAGAGTAAAGGAGAGACGGAGACAGATCCGACGGAATTTATGCCAGTGGACGCAAATGGCGGAATTTATATTGATTATACCGGAGGAACGGAGTCTTATGAGATTCTTTCGCTGGTCGATGTGCTGGAAGGGAAAATTCCCGCAGCGGCTTTTGCGAACAGCATTGTGCTGGTGGGCGCGTATGCAGCCGGGATGGGAGACTCCTACCTCGTGCCGATACAGACTGGCACGCAAATGTACGGGGTAGAGATTCACGCGAATATTATCCAGAGCCTGCTGGAACAGCGCTGCCTGGTGTATGGGAACCGCCTCGGAAATGCGGTTTGCTGCGCAGGGATTGTCTTTGCTCTGACATTGCTTGCAGGCGCGATCCGGATCTGGGGCAGTGCTCTCATTGGAGCGGCGCTGATTGCCGGAGAGTATGGACTCTGTCTGTACCTGGATGAGCGGGGACTGGTGATCAACATGATTACGCTTCCGCTCTCGGTTCTGCTTGCGCTCGTCTGGAGCATTGCGAGCAAATACGTCTCAGAAACGCTTCAGAAGCGGAAGATTATGCATGCGTTTCAGAAATATGTGGCGCCGCAGGTTGTGGAGGAGATTTCGAAAAACCATGATTATCAGCTGAAGCTTGGCGGGGAAAAAAGACACATCGCGGTGCTTTTTGTGGATATTCGCGGGTTTACGCCGCTCAGCGAAGCATTACAGCCGGAGCAGGTGGTGGAGATTCTGAACGAGTACCTTGGTCTGGTCACGGACGCGATATTTAAAAATGGCGGGACACTGGACAAATTCATCGGCGATGCGGCCATGGCAGTGTTCAATGCGCCGTTTGACAGCGACGACTATATTTATAAGGCAGTCTGTGCGGCGCGGGATATCGCCGCAGGCAGCGACCGGATCGCGGCGACGTTTATGGAGCGGTTTGGCAAAAAGGTAAGCTATGGGATTGGTGTGAACTGCGGGGACGCAGTTGTCGGGAATATCGGCTCAGATTTCCGGATGGACTACACGGCGATCGGTGATACGGTAAACACGGCAGCCCGCCTGGAGGCGAACGCAAAAGCCGGGCAGATTTTGATCAGTGAGTTTGTCTATGAGAAGCTGAAAGACCGCATTGAAGTATCTGAGGTGGGTGTGATTCCGCTGAAAGGAAAATCGCAGGGCATCATGGTATACCAGGTAGACCGTGTAGCGGCGCAGACATAATGATTTGCAGACCAAACGGGACGGCGTGTGTCAAGAGAAGAGAGCTGAGGGAGGATGTGCGGAATGAATTATTATGGAATACCGGATCTGGGGCATCTGGAGGAGTGGACGGCGCTGGGCGTTCCTTTCGAGTACGACGATTTTATGCTGCCGGGAATCCTGGAGCAACCGGATGAGGTGAACCGGCGTGTGCGCGAATACCTCCAGACAGGGCGCGATACCAGCCAGGATACGCTGCATGGTCCGTTCCTTGATATTACGGTGCATTCCTCAGACCGACGGATCCGGGAGGCCAGCGATTATCGTCTGCGTCAGGTATGCGACATCGCTATGCGCCTAGGTGTGAAAGGGATGATTGTTCACACGAATTTTATCCCCAATTTTTATGAGCCCACGTACCGACAGGGCTGGATTGACCGGAATGAGGCGTATTTTCGGAAATTTATGGAGGATTATCCGGATATTGACCTCTATATGGAAAATATGTTTGATGAGGAGCCGGATTTGCTCGCGGCTCTGGCCGAACGCATGAAAGGAACGCGGTTCTCTATCTGTCTGGATATCGCCCACGCGAACATCGCAAAGACGGAAATCTCTATATGGCAGGAGATGTGCGGTCCGTACACGGTTCATTACCACATCAACGATAACGATGGGTGTGTGGATTCGCATCTTCCGGTTGGCAGCGAGGGCGGGACAATTCCGTGGAGAGAAGTGCTGCCCGCTTTAAATCCGGATGCGTCTGTTTTAATAGAAGTGAATTCGCTGGAAAAATATAAGCAAAGTATGAGGTATCTGTCGAGCCTGTAATTATAGTAACTGCGCTGAGAATTTTATCGAATGCGCTTCGCGTGTTAGTCGGTGCAAGATGGGCATATAATTTCGCGGCAGATTCTAAGTATAGAGAAACGACGATCTGGAGATACAGAATTATGCTTCTTGTTTTATGGGAAAATAGTACCATTATAAAACTCATAATTGCCGCGGTTTTCCTGATCCTTGCGCTCGCTTTGCATTTTGTCAGAAAGAAGTCTTTTGGACGGGAAAAGAAAGCGCAGAGGACTTCTGACAGAACAATGCGGAAAGTAAGGAAAGCGCATGGTGACCGCCACGCACCGCGGCCGTCCACCCCGTGTATGCCAGTTACACGCGGGGATGTTTTTGTGATGCTTGCTTTTTGCCTGGTTTATGGCGTGGTGGCTTTCTGGGATCTGGGAAGTATGGATGCCCCGGTGACGGAGTATGCGGTCGCGGCGGGGGAGAGCCTTGTTTTTGATTTCGGGGAAGACCAGGGGATCACGACGATGAACTGGTATCTGAAGGACATCGAGTCGATCACCTTCACTCTGGAGAGCCGGAACACGGAGAGCGAAGCGTGGTCGGAGGCCGAGGGTACGACGATGGGGCGGGGATTTGCCTGGTCCACCTATACGCTAAGTGTCTCGGGGCGATACCTGCGGCTGACAAATTGCTCGGGTGATATCGCGATTGCAGAGCTGGTGTTTCAAAACGAAGACGGCGAGGTGGTGACGCCGGTAAATATCGTGGATATGGAGGAATTGTTCGACGAGACGGAACTGTTTCCGGAGAAAATTGACTACCGCAGCAATACCTATTTTGACGAATATCTCTATGCCCGTACGGCCTACGAATTTATACATGGGACGCCTGCTGCAGAGAAAACGCACCCGCCGCTGGGAAAAATCCTGATTGCGATTGGCATGACTATTTTTGGTACCTGTCCTTTTGGAATCCGCTTCATGGGAACTCTGTTCGGCGTACTGATGCTGCCCTTTGTCTATCTGATGGGGCGTGATATGACGAAAAACCGGATGCTGGGTGCATTCGCCTGCTTTCTGTTTGTGTTTGATTTTATGCATTTTGTGCAGACCAGAATGGCGACACTCGACGGGTTTATCACATTCTTTACTCTTCTGATGTACTTTTTCATGTATCGTTACAGCCGTCTGAGTTTTTATGACACCCCGCTTTGGCGCACTTTTTTGCCACTCGGGGCCTGTGGAATCTCTTTCGGACTGGGGATTGCCTGCAAATGGACTGGTTTTTATGCCGGAGTCGGGCTGCTGGTTCTGTTTTTCCGGATTCTGTATCTGCGCACGCGGGAGTATGCCTATGCGCGAAAAACGCCGGACGGGAACAGTAATGACATTTCCCACGCAGCCGTTATGCGCAGCTTTCGGCGCAGTATCATCGGGACGCTGTGCTTCTTTCTGGTGTTTTTTTTGGCGGTTCCGGCGCTTATCTATACGCTTTCCTACCTTCCGTTTTCGGATGGAACAGACGCCGGCCTGATTGCGCGGATGGTAAGCAACCAGCAGTATATCCTCAGCTTTCACACGGGAGTTGCAGGGGATCATCAGTTTGCCTCCTCCTGGTATGAGTGGCCGCTCATGCTTCGTCCGGTTCTCTATTATTCGAAAATCATCGGTCAGGATCTGCGTGCTGGAATCAGCGGCTTTGGCAACCCGCTCATCTGGTGGGCGGGAATACCGGCGTTTGCCTATATGGTGTACCTAATCCTGCGAAGGAAGACAGAATCATCGGAAAAGCTGATTTTGGGGGAAACAGCCGGATTTTTGTGCCTGGCATATTTGTCCTGTTATC
This sequence comes from Lachnospiraceae bacterium, assembly GCA_021205755.1. GTDB lineage: Bacteria > Bacillota > Clostridia > Lachnospirales > Lachnospiraceae > Choladousia. The sequence goes on from JAJPWX010000134.1 coordinate 6,116, forward strand.
TGCCATGGTGTTTGATTTCCCGCTTTACATTTATTTATCATTATTTTCCCTGCGTACCGTTTGTCGTCTGCATGATTGCATGTAGTTTTGCACAGTGGAAAGACCGGATGGGCAGGAAGAAATTCATTGCCTTACTGGTTGGCTATAGTGCGGCGGTGCTGCTGCTGTTTCTGCTGTTTTATCCGGTGCTGACCGGGCAGGTGGTGTCAAAAGCGTATGTGGAGACCTTCCTGGAATGGCTGGATGGGTGGATGCTGGTGCAGTGAACAGGTTGAAATGTAATATAGAAAAGATGGAATTCTTCAGCGGTATTGTTATACCATCTCTTCCCGGATTTTGGCAAAGAAATAGTTCAGATACTGCTCCCGCACTGCCTGGTATTTCAGTCGGCTGATCGGAAGAAACTGGCCGCTTTTCATAAGAAAGCGGTCTTTTTGCAGTTGGTCGACTGCCTCAAAATTGACTAAAACACCTTTCATACAGTCGCAGAAACAGGGATAGTCGAGCAAAAGTTCTGCGAAGTCTCCCTGGCGCATGGAAAGGGGACGGCAGCTGCCGTCTTTCATATGTACGATCACACGACGGTTTACATATTCTGTCCAGACAATGTCGTAGAGGTATAGTTTCTCATCGCCGGATTCGCCGCGAACGGTGATGCTTTCCCGGGATTCCGTAAGAGAAGCGCGGCAGCGGGACAGAGCCAGGGAAAGCTTCTCATAAGTATAGGGCTTTATCAGATACCAGGAAGAATTCACTTCGTAGCTTTCTACCGCAAATTCCGGAGATTGCGTGGTAAATACCAGGCAGCAATCCTGATCAATATCGCGGATGCGTCTGGCGGTATCCATTCCATTCATGCCATCGCCCATGTAGATATCCAGAAAAATCACATCAAAACACTGGGAATCGGCCTCGCCGGTTCTCTTTATGTTGTCAAGCAGAACTTCGCCACAGTCAAAAAGCATCGGGGGCGTCACCGGCGGATCCAGATTTTCCCTCATCCAGCGAAAGACATCTTTTTGCAGTTTTTCACGGTCTTCTGCCAGGTCGTCTACAATTGCTGCTCGCATCGCATGTTCCTCCGTGTTTTCCAGAGAATGTTACACCTCCCCGTATTATAGCACGGAATGTATTTTTTGCAATGGATGCAATTTATAATCTCTGCTGATCCTTCAGCGCCAGATAAAGCTCCGCTTTTGTCGCGTACTGATACGGATTGACAAACAGAACACCCGCAATTCCAAGCGTTACGGAGTCAAGCAGCTCCCAGCCGATAAAGGACAGATCCAGTATGAAGGTATCCCATTTGTTTCCATCCATCATATCCTTGCTGATCTGAAAGGCTTCCTCCGGCGGCAGATCCGGATAATCCGCCAGCAGATAGGGGATCATGCAGTATTCATAGGATTTCACAATTCCGGGAATCACAAAGAGCAGTGACCACAGAAACAGGAAAAGCTTCCGTCGAAATTGCGTCACCACTGCGTTCCAGTAGTATCCGCTGTGAAACGCAGACAAAAGAAGATCGCACCGGGCAGGTTCGCGCTGGGAATCCGCCCAGGCGTTGTCGATAAAAAAGCGGCAGCCGCCAATTTCCAGTAACGGAGTCACAAGAATGCTGCATATCAATGCTATAATGATAACTGCGCCTGTAATAATCGCTCCTGCCGCCGTCTGCAGCAGCAGCCAGATTCCGCGGACAAGCGGCAGTGTGGAATAGAGAATCGTCGATCCGAACCTCAGGGGATATTTCAGCCATCCGTATTCAGAAAACATACCGGAGGCGTCGTTGTCTCCTTCGTCACCGATCTCGATGGAAATGTTATCAGGGTCATAGAGCGCAGGGTCGTACAGGTCTTCCAATAATGTGTCAGAGGAGCTGCTGCTGTTATTACTGCTATTGTTGTTATAATCCGTAGTGACAAAGAGCATCAGAACCAGTGCGACCAGTACACATCTCCAGTAATTTCGTCCGATCGCGTTCTTTGCCCGCGCTTTTAAATCTTCTCTGTACCACATATTCCGTCCTCCTGTGGAAACGCTGTCAGGCAGCGATTTTTGTTTATCAGGGCATTATCAAAGTAGTAAAAAAGTGTGCTCCCTGAAAAATAGTGAAAAGGCGATGATGTACGAAGCACACATTTTCTTTATTTTATAGGGGGGAAAAGTGACAAATCTTTAAGAAATGCTTACTTTATTCTTAAATCTCGGAACCTGCGTAAACACTGGATTTTCCCTTTGACAGAGGAGCGGAGGGAAAAGCAGACACAGGTCATCCGGGTCACGTTTAAGGACGGCACGGAGATAAAGGCATAAATAAATGTTTTTGAGATTGGCATTCGGTTCATCGGAATCGGGTGCCTTTTTCTGATTTTAGAGGTAGCAAAATACTGAATCATGTGGTATTATAAATCATATTATTTGTGCGAGAATTTGACCATAGATTCAGGCGTGGAAGGTAATGAGAAATGTTAAAGAACAATATTGAAGTAGATGTGAAGGTTAAATGCATTGAATCTGGTACAACACAGGCAAAAGTGGCGGAACAGGTTGGAACATCGCCGCAGTATGTCAGCCGGATTATCAAAAAGGGAGATGGCGTTGTCAACAAGACATTCATTCAGATGATGGAAGCACTGGGGTATGATGTGGAGTTGACCTATGTGAAGCGTGAGATAGACAAAAATTAGGGTGTATGAATTTAGGGGTATAAGATAACTCCGCTATAGGAAGCGGAGGAGAGCTGCCACCAGTTGCTGGAGACGATGAAGAGGATAATGTTGTTTAGTCCTGGATTCTTCTCAAGGTCTGATTCCAATAAGATTTAATTACTCGAATAAGCGGAAATGGAAGGTGATATGAATGAGTAAAAATTTGACAACTTCAAAATTAGATAGACAAAATATTCTTAACAATGAGTTTGCCTTGTCTGAGATTCAAAATCAAACTGGCATTCAAGGAATTTTGTTTGAGAATAAAATTTATTTTACCAAAACAATGGTGGCAACCTTTTTCGAGGTAGATATAAGAACTGTCGAGAGATATGTTAGCGATAATATAGATGAGCTTTCATATAACGGATATGAAATTATTAAGGGAAAACGTCTAAAGGAATTTCTCGATAAAATTGAAAAGTTGGATGTTCCCGACATTAATGTCGGGAACATCAGTAATCGTACACCTCAACTTGCCATCTTTGATTTTCGAGCATTTTTAAACTTGGCTATGTTGCTTGTTGAGAGTCAGCCAGCAAAGAGTTTGCGCCAAATTATATTGGACATAGTGATAGATTTTATAAATCAGAAAGCTGGTGGTGGAACAAAATATATTAATCAACGAGATAGTGAATTTTTGGGAGCATTTTTGCAGGAAGAAAATTATAGAAGAGAATTCACTGATGCTTTGAGGGATTACGTTGATATGGGTAATGCCAAGTATGGAATTTATACGGATAAAATATATCAAAGTATATTTCGAGAAAAGGCAAAAGAGTACTGTCAAATTTTAAAGCTGTCTGATAAAGATAAAGTGCGAGATACTTTCTACTCGGAAATACTGACGCTGATTGCATCATACGAATGTGGACTAGCAGATATGATAAAACAACAGTCCGAAGCCCTGGGACATAAATTAAATAACTGGGAAATGACGGATCTATTTAATGCGTTTGAGACATTACCGTTATGGAAACCATTGATTGTACAGGCGAGAACTAAAATGGCAAGTAGAGATATGGCGTTAAGAGATGCATTTCATTTTCAATTAGAGGAATATATAAAACCGTTATCGGGAGATGAATACGAGAAATTTTTAGGAACAGCAGGCGATGAACTTGAAAAATTAATGGCAGAGAATCAAGATGTGCTGAAGAGACTGAAGGAGAGTGAATAATGGGAAGCTATGTATATATCACTCCTGAACAAGCCAAAATAACGCACGCAAAAACAATTGAATATAGTGGTGGAGGGACACTTGACGAACTTGATTTCGGAAAGTTGGAAAGCGTTTTATACAATATACAGAATGATGACTGGTATCCAACATTTGTAGATAAATTAACGCATTTGTTTTTCTGCACATGTCAATTTCATTGCTTTGCTGATGGAAATAAAAGATTGGCAATCACATTGTCAACGCTGTTTTTACTTTTGAATGGATATATGTCCATAGCGACTACATTTTTACAAAAGACAGAGAATATCAGTTTAAATGTGGCAGCCAGTAAAATAGATAAAGCTCTGTTGCATAAAATTATGGAAGCAATAATGAACGAGACAATTGATTCTGATGAGGAGCTGAAATTGGAAATTTATAATGCCATAAATACTGAATTATAGGTGATAAGATGACGCTGACCTGTATAGAAAATGTGGAGATATAGTTTGAACATAATATGAGGGAGAAAGATTGTATGAACCTGAAAGTTGCATTGCTTCAGCTCCTTCCTGGGAAGAACCTTGCGGAGCAGCGGATATTACATCCCACAGGATGAGAAAGCTGTAAATGAGTTGTCTATTCCGGCCAAAGACGATTTTGTACAGGGCTTTTGCGCTTTGATGGCGTCGCGTGGCTTCGTGATGAGCCGGGAGTACGGGATATGTGCATACTGGAAGCACCGGAGGAGGAAGGCATTTATATAGCTGAGATTGATATGGATTTGCTGCGGGACTATCGCGAGCATGAGGTGATGGGGAGAGATATCGTCATCCGGAGAAATATGGTGCGATAACAGTTATGAAAGAAATAAGAGAACAGGCAGGTGGTAATTTCATATGTACTGTGTGATATGTGAAGACAATCCGGAAGAAGGATTGTGGCTTCAGGATAAACTGAAAAAATGGGCGTATAAAAGGAACGTGGTGGTAGAGACAGCCCGATACGAAAGTGCGGAGCAGTTCTGGTTTTCCTATGAGGAAAATCAAAAAATAGACGCGATTTTTCTGGATATTCAGCTGCCGGATGAGGATGGCATGACGCTGGCGAGAAAGCTGCGCGCGAAAAAGAATCCGGTTCCGATTCTTTTTGTGACGGGAATAGATGATTACATGGCAGAGGGTTATGACGTACAGGCCATTCATTATCTGTTAAAGCCTGTCTCTGAGGAAAAACTGGAAGCATGCTTGGAGCGTATTATGCGGGCTTCAGATATGGAGGAGCCGTTTGTGATATTGCAGACAGATGGGGATGCAGTTCGGGTTTTGCAGAAGGACATTTCCACGGTAGAAGTGTTTGCGCACCAGTGTGTTTACACAACGGCGGAGAGTTCATACACGGTTTCAGAATCCCTCAAAGAAGCACAGGAAAAGCTGCAAAGCGGATGGTTTGTGTCAGCTTACCGGGGAATTCTGGTAAACCTTTTTCATGTAAAATCCATCAGCAGGGAGAAGGTTTGCCTGACAGATGGCAAGGAAGTGCCGGTCAGCCGACGAATGTATGGAGAACTGAACCAGGCATTTATCCGGTTTTACAAGGAAGGAAGAGCGTGATGTTGGGGTATATTATTCTGACTGTTTTGCTTTTGATAGTATTTGCAATATTGCTTTTTGGGCTTGGCCCGAGAATGGTGGAGAAACGTCTCGCACAGGTTCAAAACCAGCTGGCAGAGCGGCAGATGGAGGAATTGCAGAGCAATTACAGGGAACTGCGCGGCTGGCGGCATGACTGGCGGAATCATATGCAGGCTTTGAAGGTCTATGTGGATGGCGGCGATCTGGACAAGGCGGCGGATTATATTGTGCAGATGGGCGAGGCATTTGAACGTGTGGCGCAGACCGTGAAGTCCGGTAATGCCATGGCGGATGCGATTATTAACAGTAAATTATTTCTGGCGCGTGAAAAGGGGATCGCAATGGACGCGACATTCCGTGTCCCGGAGATACTGCCCATATCGGATGTAGAATTCTGTGTTTTATTTGGAAATCTGATGGACAATGCAATCGAAAGCTGTTTGACGATTCCCGAAAAAGAGAAACGCTTTATCCGGATCTATATAAGTACCTTTCAGGAGCAGTTTTATCTGTCAATTTCTAACGCGACGGCGAAAATGACACGAACAGCGACTTATTTTTCCTGGAAAGGGAAGGGCCATGGATTCGGGATGATGAATATTGATTCCGTGGTAAAACATCACAAGGGCTATTTAAACCGCAGCAACGAGCCAGGAGTCTTTCAAACAGAGCTGATGATTCCGTATGAATAACCGCTTATGTCTGGAAAATAACCGCTTGTGAAAAAAACAAAAAAATATGTTTTGAATGTGATATCCTCTCTTTATGGACAATAAGCAGAGGATATTTTTTTCTATTTGGAGCAGCTACATTCATTACATGATGCCGGAGGTCTTACAGCTATGAAGAGAAAATCATTATTGCAATATCAATGGAAAAGGAACCGGACAGTTTTCTTTTGCGGATTTTTCTATGTGCCGACGGGAATCCTGGCAGGTTTGCTGCGGGTTTATCTTCCCAAGGCGGTGCTTTCGGAACTGGAAACCGCACAGACCGTGGCGCACATGGGAATGACGCTTCTTGTAATTTCAGTGGCGCTGCTGTTACTTCTGCTGGTGCAGACAAGGCTTGAGGTGTCAATTTCACGTTACGGGTATTTACTTCTTCAGGAAATGCGAGGAGAGTATGCCAAAAGACTTCTTACCGCAAATTATGAAGAAATGGAAACGCAGGATTTTCGTTCGGCGCGTGATCAGGCAAAACAGGCAATTTACGGTGAACGGATGGATGGAAAAAACATTACTCCGGTCAATGATTTTATGAAAAATCTGTTGTCTGTACTTACCAATATAGGCTCTGTGGTGCTGTATACGGTGATGATTGCCCGGGTTTCACCGATTTTGATTCCTGTGCTTCTTCTGCCGCCGATGCTGATTTTTTATCTGGATGGAAAGGTCGGTGTTCGGGAAGAGAAAAAAAATTTGGATCCGCTAGCGGACGCGTATCAGAAGGAGGACTATACGAGAGAACGCGCCGGAGATTTTACTTACGCAAAAGATATTCGCCTCTACAACATGAAACCGTGGCTGCTTGGCATGAATCAGAAATATGCCGGGATAAGGCTTGGCTTAAAAAAAGAGGATCTTATATTTACCGGAGGCCTTGCGGTAATCAACAATGTAATTAATTATCTGCAAATTGCCTGTATCTGCGGATTCTTTTTGTACCAGGCATGGATTGGACGAATAACGATATCCGATGTAGTACTTTATTTCGGAGCGGCTACTTCTTTAACGTCAGCATTGCTTACAGCCTCTCAAACAATGGTTGTCCTACGCCTTATGGGGATCAATTATCAGAAATACGCGGATTTCGTGGATATACCGGAAGGTAAATTAGATGAGGGTGAAATACTCCCTTCAAAAGATGAGTTGCCTGAGCCCGATAATCTAAACTCTGAAGCGGTTACATTGGAGCTGCAGTCAGTTTCCTATCGTTTTCCGGATACAGATACAGATTTACTACATAATCTGAATCTCACTGTAAAAAGCGGCGATCGAATTGCAGTTGTGGGGTTAAACGGCGCCGGTAAAACTACACTAATGAAGCTGCTTTGCGGTCTTTTGACTCCTACAGGCGGGAGAATTCTTTTAAATGGAGTGGATATGAGTACCCTGCCGCCCGAAAAGCGGTATGAATGGTTTTCCTGTGCGTTTCAGGATATCGGGTTCCTTCCGGTATCTGTGCAGGAAAATATATGTGGCTATGGAAAAGCTGACAGATTTAAACTTTTTGATTGTCTGGAAAAAGCCGGTATCATAGATAAGATACTTTCCCTTCCAGATAGCGTGAATACTTTGATGGAAAAGGACATAAACGAGGACGCGGTTGATTTCTCCGGAGGGGAGAAGCAGAAGCTTGCGCTGGCGCGTGCCCTGTATCAGGATCGACCGGTACTGATATTGGATGAGCCGACAGCGGCGCTTGATCCGCTGGCGGAATATGAGATGTATCAGCGTTACGCGGATTTTGCAAAAGACAAATTGTCTTTCTTCGTATCGCACCGTTTATCCAGTACAAGATTTTGCACACGTATCCTGCTTTTGCAGGACGGCTGCTTTGCGGAGCAAGGGACGCATGAGGAACTGCTGGAGAAGAATGGCGTGTATGCGGAACTGTTTCGGCTGCAAAGCTACTATTATAATGATACAAGGGACAAAAGGTCAGGAATGGAACGCTCGCGTTCCTATTCCTGACCTTGGGGACCGCAACAATATGAGGAAGTAGCCATTTTGGCTAATATGTTAGCCAAAATGAGCGGATTCCGAATATTGTTAGGATTGCGAGAGTGCGGAGCACGAAGCAATCCGTGGTATCATTACCCTTTTGCTGCTCGAATCATTATAATGGAGAGAAAGAAGGTATGGTATGAAAATAGAAAATATGCGTTTGAAGGAAATGCTGCGTATCAATTTCAGAGGACTTACGTTTATTGCTCAGGATAAAATCCGGGGAATCCTTCTGATGCTTTTTATCGGGATCATCAACGCCGTTTATACATTCTGGAATGTGTGGCTGCTTGCTGTGCTGGCGGACGCCTTGCAGGCACATGCATCCGCGCAGACTCTGATTCGGGATCTGGCGCTGATGGCAGGAGGCGGCTTGCTCGTAGGTGCAGTGAATTTCACCTCCTATTACATCCTGTTTTATATTGGCTCGAATGTATGGGAGCAGGCAGATCTGGCGCTGAACAGTAAAATGATGGACATGGATTATGAGTATATGGAATCTGAGAAGGTTCAGAATCAGAGGCGCGACCTTGATGAAATGACGCGCAGTTATGGGGGCGGCGGTATTAATTTCCTGTTCTGGAGAGTGGAGGTCGTTGCCCGTACAACAACAGAGGTTCTGATTGCTGTTTTTTATCTGGCTCAGATGATTTATAAAAGTGCCACCCTTCCGGGAACACATTCCCGGGAAATGGGATTTATGACCGCCTTATTTATGTTGATGCTCGCGGCGGCGCTGATTTTTTCCTACAGGCAAAATATTCGCTGGCAGGAGGATCGATTTTCTCTGGAAAATAAAATGATTCCTGTGAATCGCTCCTTTACCTGGTATGTGGAAAATTATCTGGAGAAGACAGAGGCTTCAAAAAATATTCGGCTTTTTAAGCAGCAGTCGGTCTTAATGGAACGAATTCAGAATATTTTCGAATCCATTACCGATAAGGTTGGGCGAATAACGGAGATTGAAGAGAAAATACAGCTTTTTCTGGGCGCACTGCGGGCTGTGCTTCTGGGACTTGTCTATTTCCTGCTTGGAGCGATTGCCCTGCAGGGTGGAATGACCGCCGGAAATGTGGTGCTCTACGCGGGAGCAATCGGGATTCTCATCGAATATTTCAGCGAATGGGTGTTTGTTTTGACAGAGCTTGCTACAAACAGCAAATATCTGAAAGCATTTTTTGATTTTCTCGATATTCCGAATCAAAAGTACGAAGGGACACTGCATACAGAGAAGCGGGACGATGACCGTTTCGAGGTTGAATTTCGGCATGTATCCTTTCACTATCCGGGCAGCAAGCAGGACGTACTTAAGGATTTCTCTATCCGTTTTAGGATTGGCGAGCGGCTGGCTGTCGTGGGAGAAAATGGGTGCGGTAAGACCACGTTAATTAAGCTTCTTTGCCGTCTCTATGACCCGACCGAGGGAGAAATTTTATTGAATGGTATTGACATTCGCAAGTATGACTATCAGGAATATATGAATTTGTTTGGAGTCGTCTTTCAGGATTTTAAGCTTCTGTCCATGCCGCTCGGACAGAACATTGCCGCGAGTGAAAGCTATTCCCCAGAGCGTGTGTATGATGCGCTCGCGCGGATGGGAATGTCGGATTACACGAAAAAGCTGGAGAAAGGACTGGATACAGTATTATATAAGGATTTTGACAGCTCCGGAATCGAAGTGTCCGGCGGCAAGGCGCAGAAGCTGGCGATGGCTCGGGCTCTGTACAGGGATGCGCCGTTTCTGATCTTAGACGAGCCAACCGCCGCGCTTGACCCAATCGCGGAATACGAGGTTTACTCCAAATTTGACGAGCTTGTAGGGACAAAGACTGCGGTGTATATTTCCCACCGCCTATCCAGCTGCCGCTTCTGCAACGACATTCTCGTGATTGCGGACGGCCGGGCGGTGCAGCGCGGAAGCCATGAGGAACTGCTTGCGGATGAGAAAGGGCTGTATTACCGGCTTTGGATGGCACAGGCACAGTATTATGTGCATGGGAAGTAAAGGTTATGGTAAAATCAAGATGCGGTCTGTTGTGCAGCGAATGTGAATACAGGAGCACAGAAAAGGAGACGTAGAGTTATGAGATATTTGTGGCTTGACGATTTTTTGATGAATAAACCGTTTGTGACAAAAGATATCCAAAAGGACTGGAACTGGATTCGGTATCAGATTGGTGGAAAAATGTTTGCGGCGGTCTGCCTGGAAAGAGGAACAAACAAGCCGTATTATATTACGCTGAAGCTGGAGCCGTCAGAAGGAGATTTCCTGCGGCAGCAGTACGAGGACATTATTCCTGGATACTACATGAATAAAACACATTGGAATTCTGTAAAACCGGACGGAAATGTTCCGGATGACCTGCTAAAGGATATGCTAAATAAGTCTTACTTTCTTGTATGGTCAGGATTCAGCAGGAAAGAACAAAAAGAAATTCTTAGGGAAATGACTCAGGGCATTTTATAACAAGAAAGAGTAAAGAAATACATTTGAGATTGGCATTCGGTTCATAAAGACCGGATGTCTTTTTCTGATTTTAGGGATTGCGCAATAGACGATTCGTGCTATAATATTGAATATAAATCGGAATTGAGCCGGAGAGGAGGATGACAAAAGAGTGGACATCGAAAAAATTAAGGAGCTTTGTGGTCAGTCAAAAATAAAATGGTCGTCCCATGCATCTGCGAGAATACAATAAAGAGGAACTAGTCGTGAAGATGTAATAAATTGCATCATGAGTGGAGAAATTATAGAGGAGTATCCGGAATATTGGTTGAATCCAGCATGTTTGATTTTTGGCTACTCTGTAAATAAAATGATAATTCATGTGGTAGTAGGAGTAGATGATTATATTCATATAGTAACCGCATACTATCCGAGTGAAGATAAATTTGAGCCTGATATGAAAACGAGGAAGGAGCGTTGATTATGTGTTTTTACTGTAAAGGTGATATGAAACCAGCGACAACGACACACGTTGTAACTTATAATGATTGTTTGATCGTAATTAAAAATGTGCCATGCGAAGAGTGTGACCAGTGTGGGGAAATTGAGTATTCAGATGAAGTTATGAAGAGACTGGAGATGATTGTAAATAACGCCAAAAAGTTTCTACAGGAATTTTCTGTCATTGATTATGCGAAGGTTGCATAATCAGTGAGACATCTCAAATGTAATGACGGTCAATGGTGAGTCCTACCTATAAGTGGAAACCATAAGAGAGTATTTCTGTTGCGACAGATACTACCGTAGAGCTACGCATAGCGTAGCTTTACGTGTTTAAGCCTTGTTATTATTATGTATACTTGTGTAAATGAAAATGCCATAGACAAATTTTACAGTTGAGTAATAGTACTTTTGGTATGCAAGTACAAAATTGGAAGACGTGGAGGCAGTTATGAATCATATTGGAACAATCAGATTGGAAACGGATCGGTTAATACTTAGACGATTTACTATAGCTGATGCAGAAGGAATGTTCAATAATTGGGCATCTGATGATGATGTGACAAAATATTTAACCTGGCCTACACATCAAAATGTTGAAATGACCAGGGGATATATAAATTATTGCATACAGGGATATTCGGAATCAGCATTTTATCAGTGGGTAATGGAATCAAAGGAATCGCATGAACTTATCGGGAATATTTCTGTAGTAAAAATAAATGAAGAGATTGACGGCATGGAATTGGGCTGGGTCATTGGAAAGGAATTCTGGGGTAAGGGATATACGGCAGAAGCTGCCAAAGCTGTGCTTGATGTTTTGTTTGATAAGGTTGGAGCGAATTGTATTTATGCGGGTCATGATGTAAACAATCCTAATTCTGGACGTGTTATGCAGAAAATCGGTATGAAGTATGAGGGCACTTTACGCCAGAGCGATAGAAATAATCAAGGTATCGTTGATATGGCACATTATTCGATGATACGGGATGAACGATAACTCTCAGTTTACAACGGAAGGGAGAAAGATTGTATGAAACTGAAAATTGCATTACTTCAGATCCTGCCAGGGAGGAGCATTGAAGAACAGTTTACGATTGGAAAGAAAGCCTGTAAGCGGGCGAAGACTATGGGTGCAGACATTGCGCTGTTTCCGGAAATGTGGAGCAGCGGATATTACATTCCACAGGATGAGAAGGCAATAAATGAGCTGTCTATTTCTGCAAAAGACGATTTTGTACAGGGCTTTCGCGCTTTGGCGGCTGACCTTGAGATGGCTATTGGAATCACCTTTCTTGAAAAGCATGAACCAAAACCACTGAATTCCATAATTCTTTTTGACAGAAGAGGTTATGAGGTACTTCATTATTCTAAAGTACATACCTGCGCCTTTGCTGATGAGAAGATGCTGTCGGAAGGAGAAGACTTTTATGTGTCGGAGCTGGATGTTGGAGAAGACATAGTGAAAGTCGGCTCCATGATTTGCTTTGACAGAGAATTTCCGGAGAGCGCGAGAATTCTGATGTTAAAGGGCGCGGAGGTTGTGTTAGCTCCCAATGCCTGCCCAATGGAAATCAACCGGCTTTGTGCGCTGCGCACCAGAGCTTATGAAAATAAGATTGTCATTGCGACATGTAATTATCCTGCCGGTCAGCCGGACTGTAACGGACATTCCACCGTTTTTGACGGCGTCGCGTGGCTTCGTGATGAGCCGGGAGTAAGGGATATGTGCATACTGGAAGCACCGAATGAGGAAGGCATTTATATTGCCGAGATTGATATGGATTTCCTGCGGGGTTATCGCAAGTATGAGGTGATGGGGGAGAAGTATCGTCATCCTGAGAAATATGGGGCGATAACGGAAGGTTAGAGCTTCTCAAACGAAAATATCATTTAACGAGGTACTTACAAATGCTGATTATACTGAGAGGAAATTCCGGAAGCGGCAAGACAACAGTTGCTAAAGAAGTGCAAAAACGTTTTGGAAGAAATACGATGCTTATTTCCCAGGATAATATAAGAAGAGAGATGCTGAACGTTGAAGATGGAAAAGATACCAAAGCTATGCCACTTATGAAACAGCTGTTAGAATATGGAAATGAGCATAGTGATGTTGTTATTTTAGAGGGTATTATGAATGCCGACTGGTATCATCCCTTATTTGAATTTGCTGCAGAGTTATTTGGAAAAGAAATTTATGCGTATTACTTTGATGTACCTTTTGAAGAAACGCTGAAAAGACATCAGACCAGAAGCAAGCGTCAGGAATTTGGGGAAAAAGAAATGCGCAGATGGTGGCGTGAAAAGGATTTCTCAGATGTGTTGAATGAAAAAAGAATAACAAGTGACATGAGCATGGAAAGCATTGTAACGGAAATATATAGAGATGTTTGCTCTGGAGAATAGAGAAACAGACAGTTTATGTCAGAAGTGTTTCTGCTTTCATTTTTGCAATGGTAGTTGCTCAGCACTACAGAGGATGAATGCGTCTATGGAGTGACAGGGAAAAACAGCAGAATTACCTTGCGAAAATAAAGACTATGAGTGTATAATTAAGGAAATATAACTGTGTTGGCTATATTTGTGTGACATAAATGAAAGATTGGGCCACGAGAAGATTGTGAAAGGAGCGTCCATGATAGAGATATATACAAAGAAAGAAAACTCAAAAGATTGGATTATTCAGAATGATTTATTTTTCAACCTGTATACGAGCAATGAAGAAATGTCAGATAATGAGACCGCTCTTATTAAGCTGGTGGATAATGCAAAATTGACATCAGATAAGCATATTGAAACGATATATGGACTTGGGACGATTCGCAACCTTTCCTCAGGATGCAAGACGCTGCTTAATATTGTTAAACATCCGGAAAAGGTTGTCTGCGTGGAGGATTGTGGACCAAATGTACTTAAGATTATATTTTCCATGGATAATATAAAGATATACATGTCACGCCCGACTCCGGTTGAATTGAATGATGATGTGCAAATCAGATTTAATGACACAGATGTAGTAACAGGGAATTCGGGGTATAACGCATGGTGGAGCCGTGAGTACGAAAGGAGAGAAGCAGATGATTTATGATGAGATTAAGTTTAAGGCATATCCTTTCCTTTACGATTTAAAATTTGATGATCGCATTACCCTTGTAGGCGGTGACAGTGGTACCGGGAAAACGGTTCTCTATGGAGTGCTGGAGGATCTAAAATTGACCGAGGATTATAATGCAATTAAGCTGTTTAACTATAAAACCGACGACTTTTTTGAGCAGTTGAGGCAATGCAAGAATAAATTTATTGTGATTGATAATGCGGACATTCTCATGGATGATGAGACCAGGAGATTTATAAATTTTGAGTTTTCAAATCAATACATGCTTTTTTTGAGAAACTGTGATGGCCTTAACGTGTCAGACAAGAGCTTTAAGGTGATGGCTCTTTGTAATAACAGAGTTACATTGGAAGAGGAACTGTGATATGAAGTATTTATGGACGGAAGATACTGGTGCCGGATACCACTTTTGGCAACTGGTTAATCAGCTTGCCTTTGACAATGCACTCATAGTTGAAAGCAAGGGAAGTAATCAGGGTATATTAGATGCGTTGTCGACGCTAAAAGCCTCGGAAGATGATGAATATTATATTGCTTTTGATTATGTGGTGGATAATCAGGATGTTCGGAATAAGTATCGTATTTTAAAACGGTTAGTGGATGCAACAGATGCACAAGTGATTTTACTTGATATGATTTGCTTTGAGCATTTTGTATTGGCATTTGATAAATTGATTTCGTGGACAGGTACCGGCAAAACAGATAAAATCAGGATTCGAGAAGAAATCCTTGCCACAATAGATAATCACAGAATAAATTTATCCAGGATTAAAGATGAGACGACATTATCATATTTGTCAGGGTTTAAGAGATATTCTACAGAACACGTAATGAAGTCTTTGGTTGGTGAATTCACGCAAAATGAACAGTGGTCTGTGAATGGCTCACTTATGGGAACATGTTGGTATAAGGACTGCTGCATGTCAGAACATCCAGACAGCCTTAGATGCGGTAAACCAGAAACGAAAAATGGAAGTGAGAAAATGCGAATGCTGATAGAATCGGATGAGGTACAGAGAACGATTGGGATTGTCTAGCAAGAAAGAAAACGATGGAGCAGTTTATCGGCACCACCAGGACGTAGGAACCAATTACGAAGTTTGATGTGCGGTTGCGGACTGGACTGATGGATTCTGTGACGGTTTACAGCACTAAGGACATCCGGGTCACGTTTAAGGACGGTACGGAGATTAAGGCATAGAGAAATACATTTGAGATTGGCATTCGGTTCATCAGAATCGGATGCCTTTTTCTGATTTTAGGGATTGCGCAATAGACGATTTATGCTATAATAAATTATCTGATTTGTGTAGCAGTACAGATGACGAGGAGTTATATGATGGTCAGGAATAATTTGGAAATCGATATCAAAGTGAAGTGCATGGAAGAAGGTATGACGCAGGCACAGCTTGCGGAGAAAATTGGCACGACTAGCCCTTATGTGAATCGGATTATTAAGAAGGGCGACACCGTGATAAACAAGACTTTCGTCAATATGGTGGAAGCGTTGGGGTATGATATTGAGATAAAATATGTGAAAAGAGAAGTCTGAGTTTGGAAAGGATAGTGAGGGGTTATATGGCAGAACAAATATACTCACTTGGAGAGGAAACGGAGCAGATTGAGTTTAAGAAAAGCACCGGTGAATTGAAAGAAGCGGTGATTTCCATGGCGGCAATTCTGAATAAACATCAGAGCGGGAAGCTGTATTTTGGCGTGAAGAATGATGGTA
This sequence comes from Lachnospiraceae bacterium, assembly GCA_021205755.1. Taxonomy (GTDB): domain Bacteria; phylum Bacillota; class Clostridia; order Lachnospirales; family Lachnospiraceae; genus Choladousia. The sequence continues at coordinate 22,146 of JAJPWX010000134.1, forward strand.
CTGTTATTGGTCAGGAGATTAACGATACAACTCTCCGCACAATCAGTCAGGCTATCGGCAACCATCTGCGACCGGCGATTTATCCGAATATTAAGAAAGAACATTATGGAGACCGGACAGTTGTGCTGGTTGAGTTTTCAGGAACCCAGCAGCCGTATCTTGCTCATAATATTCCGCGCATTCGTGTTGCGGATGAGGACTTGGTGATGGAGCAGCCTATGTATGAAAAAATGCTGCGCGAACGCGACAGCATTAATTATTCATGGGAAAGCCAGAGGTCAAAATACACAATTGCGGATATTGACCAGACGGCATTCAAGTCATATCTTAAAAAGGCAAAGAAAGTAGGCAGAATCAGTTTTGAAAACGAGGAACCATCAGAGGTAATGACGAAGCTGGGGATGGCGGAAAATGAGTATCTTTTGAATGCCGGTGCGGCGCTGTTTGTAAACTGTGGAATCAATGAACTCCAGATGGCAAAATTCGCGTCCGATGAACGGCTCACCTTTACGGATATTCGCAGGTTTACCGGTTCTATCCTCGATTTAGCGGATAAAGCGGTTCAATATATTATTGACGCGATGGACTGGCGCGTGGAATTTGATGGGAGTTTGGAACGCAAGGAGATACCGGAAGTTCCGGTAGATGCCGCCAGAGAGGCGGTGATAAATGCTTTCGCGCACCGTCTGATAGAATCCGGTCAAAGCGTGGAAGTGGCGATTTACCGCAGCTTTATGGAAATCTACAGTCCGGGCAAGTTCCCTGACGGAGTAACGCCGGAAATGTTCATCAAAGAAATTCGCAAGCCAATTCGCAGAAATCCGCTGATTACGCGTACTTTATACTATTCCAAGGACATGGAGAGCTTTGCGACTGGTTTGAAGCGGATTCAGGATGCGTGTGATGAGGCTGGGTGTAGGGTTGAGTACTATGGAGATGAATATGGTTTTACTGTTCGTTTTTATCGTCATTGCGGTGAAGGTTGGGGAACAGATATGGGTGCCAATGGTTCAACTCCTAAAGATCCAAAGGTTCAAAATGAACCTTTAGAAGAACCTTTGGAAATGAAAATCAAGAGAATTCTTGCTGCCAGACCGAAAACAACATATTCAGATCTGGAAGAGGAGTTTCAGATTTCCAGAAGTACCGTAAAACGTGTAATAAAAAGCTTGGTTGATAAAGGCGCTGTTGAACGAAAAGGCGGCAAACGTTACGGGTATTGGGAAGTAAAGGATTATTAAGACGAAAAGACGAGGAGAACATTATGTGCCTGATTTGCGACAGAATTCAGATGATTAAAGATGGAAAAAATCCTTACTATGTAAAAGAACTGGAAACAGGTTATGTGGTGCTGGGGGATCATCAGCATTTTAAAGGGTATACACTGTTCCTTTGTAAAATGCATGAGACGGAACTGTTTTACCTTGATAAAGAGTTTTCAGCGAAATTTATGCAGGAAATGATTCTGGTCGCAGAAGCTGTAAAAATTGCTTTCCATGCCGAGAAAATAAACTATGAATGCTTAGGAAATGGAGATACGCATTTGCACTGGCATCTCTATCCAAGAGTATCTGGAGATATTGAGACATACGGAAACGGCGGCAGGGGACCGGTGTGGTGGTATCCGATGGAAAAAATGTATGATGACAGCAACAGGCCAACGGATGAAGAGCTTGAACGGATGAAGTCGGCGCTGCTTCGGGAACTGAATTGCTTATTAGCAAAAACTCGCGCCAGTGGTGCGAGTTTTGAGAAGGATAGTTTATGATTCGAGAAGCAAAGACCAGAAGCAAGTGTCAGGAATTTGGGGAAAAAGAAATGCGCAGATGGTGGCGTGAAAAGGATTTCTCAGATGTGTTGAATGAAAAGAGAATAACAAGCGATATGAGCATGGAAAACATTGTAACGGAAATATATAGAGATGGTTGCTCTGGAGAGCACGAGGAAATTTAATCATGATAACAAGTGGGTCTATATATCTTATTTCGAATGACTTTGATAAGTCAGTACATTTTTATAAACTATTGTTTGAACGGGATGTGACAGCACAAAATATGAACAGATTTGCTCAATTTGGCATGGATGGACTGTGCTTATCAATTATGAACGGATACTTTGATTCTGAAAATTCTGACAAAGTGGTAACCAGGGGAAAAGTGTATGAGGAATATGATGATTGCGTAAAAATTGCCAAAATGCAGAATACAGGTAAGATTGTTATCAATCTGTCTTCTGATGACTTAAAAAAAGAATATGACAGGATATGTGCGTTGGGTATAGGCAGCAGTATTACGGAGATCAGATACATTAATGCACGGAATCCATATTATTATTTTTCGATGAAAGATCCAGATGACAACACGATAGAAATTACAGGTTCATATGTTGAAACAGGCGGTGAATGGGGATGAGTGCAATTGCTGATCAGGAGGATATGGGACTCCCATTGTATGAGAAGTTTGGGTTTGTGAAAATGAAAAATGAGATGGAGAAAATGAATGATGACAAATAACGAAGTGCTTCAAGTAGCAATGCAGCAGTCTGCATGGGACATGAACTGCAATCCCGATGTTTTTCTTAAGGACGAACCGGTACTGGTGACATCCGATATTGGGAAAAAAACGAAAAAATATTATAAAGAACCCATTGCATGCAACTTTATATCTTATGGAAGCAATATAGTTGCAGCAGCGAAAACAGAGTATCGGGAAATTACAAAGGAGTATATTCATAAGTTTGATTTTTATCATTGCTTTGAGACTCCTAATTTGAATTGGCTTAATCAAAAGCTGGAACCATTGGGGCAGAAGGTGTGTTTTATGGCGGAGTATTGGCTGCCGGATTTACGAAAATTGCAGCGCATTTCCTGTGGCTATGAGCTTCGAGTATTAACGCAGCCTGATTTTCAGAAATTATATACAGGCGAATGGAGCAATGCGCTTTGTGAAGACAGGAAAGAATTGGATGTGTTAGGAGTAGGCGCATACGACAATGGAATACTGATTGGTCTGGTTGGGTGTTCCGCGGATGCCGAGAATATGTGGCAAATCGGGGTAGATGTTCTTCCGGCTTACAGGAAGCAGGGGATTGCCGCTTCTTTAGTAAGTAATCTGGCAATGGAAACGATAGACAGAGGCAAGCTCCCTTTTTACTGCTGCGCATGGTCTAATATACGTTCGGCAAAAACAGCCATAAAAGCCGGCTTTTGTCCCGGATGGGTGGAAATGACTGTAAAGCCGGCAGAGGTTGTCGATGAAATGAATAAGTAAGGGCGCAACTATTTGGAGGAGAAAGATGACGATCAATGAATACCAAACTTTGGCTATGACAACGTTGAATCCGGAGTTGGCTCGCAAAGATGTCCTGATTAACAGCGTGATGGGTCTTTGCGGGGAATCTGGCGAGGCAATTGATATTGTGAAAAAGTGGCCCGCACAGGGACACGAGTTGGATAAAGAGCATTTAGCGAAAGAACTGGGAGATATCGCCTGGTATCTTGCAGAGGCAGCGTATGCGCTTGACATTCCGCTCGAAGATGTGATGCAGGCGAATATTGACAAGCTGAAAAAAGGTATCCGAATGGATTCGAGGCAAAAAAATCGCTGACGAGACTGTGGGGCGACATATGATGCCAGGCTGCACTTTGATAATCAACCCCACAACGATGAATATAGTGCATTATCGTTGAAAGGGTATGTGCGTTCATCGCTACATTGTATCAAAATTAACAGGGCAATGGAGGAGACATTCATCAATTTAATACGGCGGAATACGGGAAAATCGTTATGGAGTGTATGCTCCTTTTTTTCTGCCTAAAAAGAGGGGTGTGCAGTCTACATCAAGAAACCACCGTATCCGCAAATGTAATTTTCCGCACTTTGTCATTTAAAGGACACGGTTTTTGTATCATTCTCGTGAAACCGAGATAAAAATTCAGATGAAGCAGTTGCGAAATCGATACAGCGGAATATGGGCAAATCGTTATGGGTGTACAAGCCCATTTTTTTATTACACAAATCGGTTGTGTGCAGAGCCTGTTAGAAGTTCGCCGCACCTGTCAGCGAGTTTCCTCATATCCTGTGATTGATACAATTACAAGATTGATACGGTTTTTGTATCATTTCCGTAAAACGAGAGCTGTCCGGGAGCGTCATTGCCGGGTGGTTTTCTCCTGAGTTTTCGTTACGGAGTATTACATTTTATTATAGAGAAAGACGTTCTGCCGCCACCGGGGTGTGCAGGATGTCTTATTTTTTTGCCCACGCAACGGCAGAATCAAATCTCCGACTGCGGTGAAGGTGGGTGCAAAATTGAAGATTTGGATACGCACATAACGAAAGGCTTACTCCGTAACGATAGGTAAAATAAATCGTTATGTGGGTGGTGCGTTTTGTGCATACCATCGAATCTTGCTGTGTGGCCTTGACTTTCCGGGCTTTTAGAGCAATGTATAGATACTACACCGGGGAGGTGCACGTATGGATGAAGGGCTTAAAAATTTAATTGCTAAAGCGGAAAGAGGAGACGTTGAGGCTATGGTTATGGTAGGAGATTGCTATAACCGTGGCTTCCATACCGATAAAGATGACTCTATGGCGCAAGCCTATTATAAAAGAGCTGCTGATTATGGACATATTGGTGCGTCGTTTATGGTAGGATTAGGTTACTTATATGGAACAGGCGTAAAGAAGAATAAGGTCGCTGCAGCAAAGTATATACAACTAGCAGCAGATAATGGATTAGCTAATGCGCAGTATGTGATGGGTTTAATGTATTTAAGTGGTGATGTAGGTGCTTTCTTCAAAAATCAGAATGCTGCTAAATATTACGAAAAAGCTGCTAAACAGGGACACGCTGATGCTCAGTATGATCTAGGAGAAATCTATTTTACCGAATGGAGCAAGGGTAACAAGCATCGTTTTGATGATGGGCTGTTTTGGATGTTGTGTGCAGCATTGCACTCAAGTGAAAAATCATTAAAAACAAGGAATAAAGCTAGAAATTTTATTGACTCTGCAATAATCCAACGTGGTTATCCTGTTGAATCAATAAAAGAAGTAATCGCGCAAATAAGACGCAATCATCCTGATTATATTAACGATCCTAAGTGATGAAGAACACGTTGCGATTGATATTATTTGGGAAATAGCGAGGATAGCCAGTAAAACAATATGCGTATATACAAAAGCGTTTTTGACAAAATCATAAATATTCCAGTGAATATTCCATCGGAAGTTGGTGGCATCGTTGGAGGAAATGGAGGTATTGTTACAGATTATTGCTACGATACGGGAGTGGCTTCTGACATAGCGTGCAGTTATACTCCAAATGTTTCCCTACTGAATAGCATAATATCTGAATGGTCTACCAATGGAATTCAATTCATGGGGATCTATCATACTCACTTTTTCGGAGTGCAAACATTATCTGATGGCGATATACGCTATATAGATAAAATTTTACTCAGCATGCCAGAAAGAATAGATTCGCTGTATTTTCCGGTAGTTGTCCTTCCGCAGCGAACTATGGTTTGTTTTAAGACGATAAAGAAATTTGACAGTATAGAGATATATAATGATAAATTAATTTTAATATAAGGAGGAAAATGTAATGAAGAAAGAAAATCAGAAAGTTGTAGTGAAAATTCCAGAGGGCTGTTTCGAGGGTAATTCCTGAATCCGTGAAGTTGATGGTTTTTTATTGCCGATCTGCTTTAAATTCAG
>JAJPWX010000064.1 GCA_021205755.1 Lachnospiraceae bacterium
TACGGCTTACTCTATTCTCCCCAGCATAGCTGGGGGATTGGGTTTTTCATTCATTCATTTGCACAGGCTGAAAAGAATGGGCGACCTGTAAATGATTCGGTTCCATTTTTGTCGGTGTATCTCGGTCATCATGATATGGATGAGACAGAGAAGTATCTGAAATTCAGCGGCGATATGTTCCCGGAACATATACAGATGTTTGAGGATTACACTGCCGGCGTGTTCACGGAGGTGCCATATGAAGAAGAATAAGCTGCCGGAATTTATGATCCTCCTTGAACAGTTCCTGACAGAATATATGCCGCTTTCGTCCGGGCTTTCTCCCAATACGATCCGCTCCTATAAGCACTCTTTCCGGCTTCTCTTTCAATATATCTATCAAGTGAAGCACAAGGATGCCGGAGAGATTATGTTTAAAGACCTGGATTTTGAAACAATCGACGGTTTTCTGAAATGGATCGAGACAGAACGCAAATGTTCGGTTGCTACTCGAAACCTCCGGCTTTCCGCTCTGGCCTCTTTTGCCGCTTATGCACAAAACAGAAATTTTGAAGCTGCAACTGTATTCGCAAATGCTGTAAAGAGGATTCCCGTAAAGAAAACATCCGTTCAGCCAAGAATCACCTTTTCATTGGAAGAAGTTTCGATCCTGCTTCGACTTCCAGATCCGAACAGGCGGCTGGGATTCCGGGATCTGGTTCTCTTGAACCTGATGTATGCAAGCGGAGCAAGAGCGCAGGAAATCTGTGATCTCAAGGTCAGGGATTTTCTTGCCGAAAAGGAACAATACAAACTTACAATTACAGGGAAGGGGAACAAAACCCGCAGAATTGCACTCGCAAAACCCGGCGGAGATTTGTTAAAGCAATATCTGGCGAAGACCGGGAAAGCCGGAAAAATGGAAGAGTATATCTTCTCCAGCCAGACTCATCCGCAGATGACGATTTCCTGTGTTGAGGAGATTTTCAGGAAGTATATATCACAGGCAAGACAGGAGCATCCGGAGATGTTTCTTGAAAAAAGTTATACGCCCCATACCATGCGCCACACAACAGCTACACACATGTTGGAAGCCGGAGTCCCCATGATGGCAATCAAAAATTTTCTGGGGCATTCCTCTATTTCCACGACTGAACGGTACGCTGAGTTGACCCAGGGAACGGTAAACAAACACATCCGTGACTGGAATCAAAAATGGTTTTCAGACCAGAAACAGAATATCGAGGAGCCGAGGAAAACAGGGCAACTTCCAGACTTTCTGAAATAGGGCTTACATTATCCGAGGAAATTTCCACAAAGCCCTTTTACCACAGGCTCTTTCAGAAGTTTCCTCGGATAATTGAATATCTGGGATAATGCGCCCTATCCGAGATCTCGGATAGGGCGCACTTATAGACAACCAGAGGTCGTCTTTATAAGTTTGCTGCAAGCAGCAACCGGTCTGCGCGCTTCGCTGCTGGCCGGGCGCGTTCCGTCGGCGGGCATTCCATGCAGGCCAGCCTACGCGGCTGGATTGCGGCACTCCGTGCAGGCCAACTTGCGCAGTTGAATCACGGCATGTTCTGCGGAGAGCTACGCCATGCAAAATCGTCCTTCGGACGATGGCGAGGCCTATGTCGCACTTCCGCTTCGCAGAAGAACTACAGCCCATGCAGGCCAGCCTGCGCGGCTGGATCGCGATATTCCATACCTACACATTGCGCATTAATTAGAGGAGAGATGCCATGGCTATTTTTCATTTTAACGTCAAAATCATTGGCAGGAGTAAAGGAAGGTCTGTCATTTCCGCATCCGCATACCTGAACGGTGATGTGATGAAAAATGAGGAGACCGGCGAATTCAGCCGCTACACATCAAAAAAAGAAGTTGTTTTTTCTCATCTGTCGATGTGTGCGAATGCACCACTTGAATGGCAGACGGTTCCGGAGGAAAACATAAAACGCTTTATGAATTCCACCCGATATAAACGAGCGGCAGATAAAGACATGGCGCTACGGAAATTTAAGACAACTTTTCAAAAGCAGCGGCTCTGGAATGAGGTTTTAAAAGTGGAGAAAAGTTCTGACGCCCAGCTCGCCCGGTCGTTTGAATTTTCACTTCCGCGTGAGTGGTCGCGGGTTCAGCAAATTCAGTTTACGAATCTTTATATTCGCAGGAATTTTGTTGAAAAAGGAATGTGCGCCGACTGGAGCATCCACGACAAAGGGAATGGAAATCCTCATGTACATTTGCTGGTAACCATGCGTCCGTTTAATCCGGATCACACCTGGGGCAACAAAGAAATGAAAGATTGGACTTTCGTCCGGGACGAGCAGGGAAATCCGGTGATTGATCCATCGCATCCAAACTGGTGGCAGGATAAGAAAAATCCTGACCGCTGCGGCATTCGAATTCCACTGCTTGACAGCGAAGGAAATCAGAAAATGGATTCCAGAAATCGAAAACAGTGGAAACGGGTTTTGACAGACGCGACAGGCTGGAATAATCCAAAAAACTGCGAATTATGGCGGGAGGACTGGGCAATCGAATGCAATTCCCACCTCCCGCCGGAACATCACATTGACCACCGTTCGTTTGCCCGGCAAGGCAAAGTAGAATTACCAACAATCCACGAAGGTGCCAACGCTCGAAAAATCGCTGAAAAATTTCAGGCAGGAGAAACCGAAAAACCATCGTGGAAAGCAGAGGAAAATCAGCAGATTAATCAACAGAATATTTTTCTGCAAGGATTAATGCAGACTTTCCAAAACGCAAAACAGCAATTCAGCATTTGGAAGGGGCGTTTCGATGAATTTAGAAGAAGATCGGGAGTCGATACTCTCTCTGTTGGAAGAAATGACAAAGCTGAACGAGGAACAGCAGAGCTTCATAGCCGACCTGTATCAGGAACTGGAACAGAACAGCCAGGAGTTGGATCAATGCAGAGGCGAGCTGGAGCAATACAAGGAAGGTCTGAAACGTATGAATGGGGCACACGAACTGCTGAAACAGGAAAGTCTGAATCTGGCGAAATCCAACGCCGACTTGAAGAAATCCCTGGACTCGCTTCCAGATATAAGGCACTTATTAGATCTTCTGAAAAATCAGCAGGATTTGATCCGTCAGCTGCAAAATCAGATTCAGGAATTGAAGCAGCAGAATTCGAAGTTCAAAACGCAGACGGCCAACGCCGAGATTCAGAAATGGAAAGAATTAGCAGAGAAATTGAGCAACGAGAATCAATCTCTGCACGACTTGAACAGGAAGCTGAGCAGCGAGAATCAATTTCTGCAACGTTCGAACACGAGACTGAACAGCGAGAATCAATCTCTGCAACGCTCGAACACGAAATTGAACAGCGAGAACCTTTCCTTGAGCGATTACATCGAACAATTGAACATAGAAAATCAGAGCTTACTGATATCCTTGAGAAAGTTGAACGCAGACAAGCGGCGATGACAGTAAATCGGAATACCGGCTATGTCTCTCAAAATCAGGCATCCGGACAAAAACGCACCAGCATTTTAGCACGACTTGATGAAAAGAAACGTATCGTGGCGGAGCGAGAGGAAAACAAATCGCAGAACCAGAACAGAAAACCACAGCGAGGCCATTCTCGCTAAGAAACTATCACTTGTTTACCACACGAACATTAAGGAAGCATATTCATTGGGGGGATTGTTATGTTTGAAAGGTTTCCGGATGTGATCGATGTAAAGGAACTGTGCGAAATGCTGTGCATCAGCAAAAAGACTGCGTACAGACTCCTGAATGACGGTCAGATTCCATATCGGAAAATCGGGCGGATTTATCGCATCCGCAAGCGGGATGTTATTACTTTTATGACTTCCCGAAGAAATGGGCAGTAAATCATCATGAGGCGATTTTTACTGCACCAAAACACGTAGTATCTTTTACGAATATTATTTTTGAAAAACCACTGGAAAATCCGGGCAGATGATAGTACACTAATGGTGCTATTATTTGCCCGTTCCAGAGAAAGGAGTATATATGACGGGCAATTTACAGACAAAAAAACTTGCCAGCGGCAAGGAATATTATTACATGGTATTAAATTTTCGCTCCGAGGACGGAAAGCGGAAGCAGAAATGGATTTCCACCGGACTCGAAGTCCGTGGAAACAAGCGGAAAGCGGAGGCCATGTTACGCGAGGAGCTTCAGAAATATAAAAATGATCTCTACAGCTCCGACCGCGATATTCTGTTTTCGGATTACCTCCAGAAATGGCTTGAGCAGCAGCGCTCCAGTGTCTCACAGGTTACTTTTGAGGGATATTCGCTTCACATCAGGCACCCGGTCGCGTGGTTTGGGGAAAGGCATCTGAGCCTCGGTGATCTGAAGGTATCGCACTTTGAGGATTTCTACAATGAAATGCTGACCAGCGGAAAAGTGAATCCGCGGACTGGCGAAACCAGCGGCCTCTCTGTCCGGACTGTGCGGGAATACAAGTTCATCATCAACTCAGCGCTGAATAAAGCCGTGGCGAATGAGATCATTCCCAGCAATCCGGCGCTGAATATCCGTGTCACAAACAAAACCAAGAAACAGCTTGCGCGTAAGATTAACTTCTTTACGACCGAGGAAGCCAATGACTTTCTGGATTATGTTTATGGCGAGAATGATGTCCTGGCTGACCTGATCTGTGCCACCCTGTTCTTCGGACTCAGGCGCTCAGAAGTAATTGCGATCCGCATCCAGTCGATTGATTTTCAGAATCACCGTCTGAATATTGACCATACGATTGTTAAAATGCTGACCCTGCAAGAAAAGGACGACACTAAGACGCCAGACTCCAACCGCTCTTATCCGCTGACCGGGGAGATGGAAGATTTCTTTCGTCGGGTGATCGAGAAGAAAAAAGGAAAACGCGGCCTATTTTGGCGATACTTATCAAGAGAATGAATATGTCTTCACATGGGACGACGGGCGCCCGTTCGCGCCGGATTTTGTGTATCACCACTTTACCCGGCTGATTAAGAAGTATGGCAGGCCCGGATTTACATTCCACAATCTCCGCCACTCGACCGCCTCCATCCTGTATGAGCAGGGCTGGCACCCGAAGGATATTCAGGAATGGCTTGGACACGCAGATTTCTACACGACGATGAACATTTATACGCATCTCGATAAGTGCCATCGCGCCGAGAAGGCACGCGCTTTGGATGAAATCCTGCACATTCCTTCGATGGCCGGAAGATCGTCCTCATCCGCAGTTGACGGAGCAAATCACAGCGCAGATAAAGCAGCCAATGATCGTTAAGGCATCCGCTGACCGCTACCGGGTTCGGAAGCACTGTTAGAATTTACGGCCTGTCCACCGGGTTTGGAGTCGCTGTTAGAACATCCGTTAGAACAAAAATCGGTTGACCAGATGTTAGAACGAATGTTAGAACACCGACGAAAATGGCAAAAATTCTGCATTCTTACATGCTTGAAAAAAGAGCAAAAAAATACCGGAAGCCCTGTATTTATCAGTGTTTCCGGTGCCCCTGCCAAGGAGTCGATGCGACAGGATTTGAACCTGCGACCTCTGCGTCCCGAACGTGAGAAGGCCAGCAGGCGTCCATGCACACGAAGATTCCTGTATGTGCCTGGAAGTGCCTGAAATAAAGGCTTTCCGCCAGTCGCTGCATTAAAAATCCCCGATTTACAAGGATCATTCAAAATCCTGTTTTGGGGAATTTTTAGGGAATTTTCCCTGAGATGAATGATCGCAACAAAGCAATAAACTTACGGGCTGCACAACGTTCCAACCCATGTCATGTTCGAAATGATACAGGTAGAATATCATTTTCCTTTATCGCTTGTTTTTTATCGCTTGCTTTTTATCGCTTGCTTTTTATTGCTTCTTTTTCTGACGCCTTTTTCTGACGCCTTTTTCTGACGCTTTTTCAAGCGCCAGAATCATCCGGCTGTTCTAAGTATCCCTCAACAACTGACGCCAGTCACGCTTTATTAAGACCTGAATCCGTGAAGTTGATGGTTTTTTATTGCCGATCTGCTTTAAATTCAG
>JAJPWX010000046.1 GCA_021205755.1 Lachnospiraceae bacterium
AATTGAGTATGCGCTGGAATAAATTTACCATAAAGACGCGTTCAGAGGCAGAGGATATTGTGATTGCTACTCTAGCTGAGATTGGCATTGAGGGCGTAGAGATTGAGGATAAGGTTCCTCTTTCTGAGGAGGATAAGAAGCAGATGTTTGTCGATATCCTGCCGGATGGGCCGGAGGATGACGGCATTGCTTATTTAAGCTTTTATCTGGAGGAGGATGCCGATACGGAGACGATGCTGGCCAATGTGCGGCAGGAGCTGGAGGATCTGCGAATGTTTCTGGACATTGGAGAGGGCTCTATTGCGGCCTCGCAGACGGAGGACAAGGACTGGATCAATAACTGGAAAGAGTATTTCCACCAGTTTTATGTGGACGATATTCTGATCATTCCCTCCTGGGAGGAAGTCAAAGAGGAAGACCAAGATAAGATGATCATCCATATCGATCCGGGCACCGCGTTTGGCACGGGTATGCATGAGACGACGCAGCTTTGCCTGCGCCAGCTGAAAAAATACGTGAATGGACAGACGGAGCTTCTGGATGTCGGCACGGGCAGCGGGATTCTTTCAATTGCCGCGCTGAAGCTGGGCGCAAAGCATGCTGTTGGCACCGACCTTGACCCATGCGCGATTTCAGCGGTGCGGGAAAATCTGGAAGCCAACGAGGTGCCGGAGGGTGCGATGCAGGTTTTACTGGGGAATATTATCGATGATCAGAAGGTGCAGGACGCCGTCGGCTATGGAAAATATGACATCGTGGCTGCAAATATTCTTGCGGAGGTGCTGGTGCCGCTTACACCGGTGATTGTGAACCAGCTGAAGCCCGGCGGGATTTATATCACATCCGGGATTATTGATGAGAAAGAGACGGTAGTCGTGGATGCGGTGAAAGCGGCAGGGCTGGAAGTGCTGGAGGTGACGCATCAGAATGACTGGGTGTCGGTGACGGCGCGGAAAAATTTGTGATCGGGCGACCAGACAGAGAGACTACAAAATATTGGTTCCGGCTTATTCGGATTAGGGTGGATAGAAATGCATCATTTCTTTGTAAATAAAGATCAGATCGGAGAAAAAGAGATTCAGATTACCGGCAGTGACGTCAATCATATTCGGAATGTCCTGCGGATTCGTCCTGGCGAGCAGATAACGGTGAGCAGCCCGGATGCGGTTACCTACCGCTGCGAGGTGACAAAGACAGAGGAAGCCCTGGTAACGGCAAAAATTCTCTGGTCGCAGGAGGCGGATACCGAGTTGCCTTCGAAGATTGTGCTGTTTCAGGGTCTTCCAAAGGCTGACAAGATGGAACTGATTATCCAGAAGGCAGTGGAGCTTGGGGTCAGTGAGATTGTTCCGATGGCGACCAGGCGCGCGGTGGTGAAGCTGGACACGAAAAAGGCGGAAGCCAAGCAGAAGCGGTGGAGCGCGATTGCAGAGAGCGCGGCGAAGCAGGCAAAGCGGACGATTATCCCGGAAATAAAGCCAGTCATGACATTTGAGGAAGCCGTGCGCTATGCAGAGTCTTTTGACCGAAAATTTATCCCCTATGAGCTGGCCAGAGGGATGGAAGCTACGAGGAAAGCATTCGGAGCAATTGCACCGGGAGAATCGGTCGCAATCATGATCGGCCCGGAGGGCGGCTTTGATGAGCAGGAGGTAGCTCTGGCCGGGGAGGCTGGTGTTCTTCCAATCACACTGGGGAGGCGGATTCTGCGCACAGAAACAGCGGGGATGACGGTGTTGTCCATTTTAATGTTTCTTCTGGAAGGGAAAACATCGTGAAGAAATCGAGCAGAAATGGCTTGATTATTTTGGAGAGATACGGTATTTTTGTTAAAATGATTTCAGATGAGGAGGAGGACGAATATGGTATATCATATTGTAATGTGGAATTTTAAGAAGGAAATCCCAGAAGAGAAAAAGCCGGAGCTGAAAGCGGAGATGGAAAAGCAGCTGGGATCTCTGGTTGGAAAGGTGCCGGGACTTTTGACGGTGGATTTTGTGACAGAGCCGATTCCGTCGAGTACGCATGAGATTGCTCTGGTGACGACAATGGAAAAGGCGGAGGATGTGGCTGTATACGGGAAACATCCGGCACATGTAGCGGTAGCGAATACGTATGTGCGGCCTTATGTCTGCGACCGCGCGTGCCTGGACTATGTAGCCAAATAGTCAGACGGGAGCGCCGGAGACTGTGGGAGAAAAAATGGGTGACAGTTATAACATTGAAGCTTTTCTGACGGCGGCGGGGGTGGTTCTTCTGGTCGTAGCCGTTTTTGCCGCCTTTATTTTGTGGGATCGCCGCCGGACGCGTCTCTATCTGCTTGCACGGATCAGGGAGGAATGGGGTAAGGAGCCGGATCGGGAGTATGACGCCGCGGAATTTGCCAATATCAGCCATTATTATCTGAATAAGGAGTATGACAGTTTCCAGATTGATGATATTACCTGGAACGATCTGGATATGGATCACGTGTTCTGCCAGATGAACCATACCCGCTCGTTTATCGGTGAAAGCTATCTGTATTACCGTCTGCGGACGCCGCAGCTTTCCGGCGGGGAGCTGGAGGAGTTTGAACAGATGGTGGAGTGGTTTGGAGCCAATCAGCAGAAGCGGGAAGAAATGGAATATTTCTTTGCAAAGATCGGCCAGTCTCACAACCGCTATTCGGTGTTTGACTATATCTATCATTTGCAGGACGCGACGACGGCAGGCAGCAACCTGACGTATTATGCCTGCATTTTGCTGATTCTTTTCTCCATTGCGGTACTTTTGGTGTATCCGCAGCCGGGAATTCTGCTGCTTCTGGCGGCGATCGGGGTCAGCTGCTATATTTATGACAAGAGAAAAAAATGGGTTCGCCCTTATATCACTTCCTGCGTGGTGCTGGATCAGGTATTGCAGGCCGCAGAGAGTTTTGTGAAGCAGGATATCGAGTGGATGCCGAAAGAGCAGATGAAAGAAGCAATCCGAGTTTTTGCAGGGACACGCCGCAGGATGTTCTTCCTGGTCGCGGGAGAAGGCGGCAATGGCAGCCTGGAGCAGATGGTATTCACTTACCTGAATATGTTTTTTCATCTGGATCTGATTCAGTTTCGTTCTGCAGTATGCTCCTTTTCAGGGCACATAAAGGAACTGGAATATCTGATTGACCAGATGGGACGGATGGAAGCAGCGATAGCGGTGGCGTCGTTTCGCGTTTTGCATTCGAATTATGCGGTTCCGGTGCTGCATGAGGAGGGTCCGATTCGCCTGGCGGCGGTCAATATGTACCATCCGCTGATTGCAAACCCTGTGACGAATTCGGTAGATGCGCAGAAGTGTCTTTTGATCACCGGATCAAATGCTTCCGGAAAATCTACATTCCTGAAAACAGCCGCGCTTCAGGCGCTGCTTGCCCAGACAATCCACACCGTGACTGCGGATTCCTATGAGGCCAGGTATTTTCGGATTTACTCTTCGATGGCTCTGCGCGATGACCTGGCGGGCGAGGAGAGCTATTATATGGTAGAAATCCGCTCTCTGAAACGGATTCTGGACCGGGTGGATGGGGAAGTATTTCCATCTGGAACGTTCTCCCAAAATGACGAGACAGGTTTTTCTGCAATATCCGGTACTGGAGCCCCGAAGCGTTCCTCTTTGCATACTGAGAAAAACAATCCACAGGAAACGTTTACTCCGATCCTGTGCTGTATTGATGAGGTATTGCGCGGGACAAATACGGTGGAACGTATTTCTGCGTCCTCCCAGATTCTGAAGTGGATGGCGGGAAAGCAGATGCTTTGTTTTGCGGCGACGCATGACATTGAATTGACTTATATTCTGGAAGAGGTATATCGGAATTATCATTTTGAAGAGCAGGTAACCGACGAGGAAGTGACGTTTGATTATCAGCTGCGGGAGGGACGCGCCATGACGCGCAACGCGATCCGGCTGCTGCACCTGATGGGCTTCGAGGACGAGATTATCGCGGAGGCGGAAGCGATGGCCGCCAGGATGGCGGAGCAATCTGCGGATGGAGTGCTGCAGTTCTCGTGAAAGTGAGTGTACACCAGAAGAAAGCAGGAGAAATCCTGCATTTGCGAGCTCACCATGGGTATTTATGAAACAGTATATTTTACGAAAAAAGAGATGGGCGGATCAGTTTTCGCCCGATTAGAGAGGCGGCGCGGATATGGAAGCATATCTGGATAATTCAGCCACCACCCGCGTGACAGATTCTGTGCGGAATGTGGTGGTACGGACGATGACGGAGGATTTTGGAAATCCTTCCTCCAAACATCGAAAAGGTGTAGAGGCGGAACGCTATCTGCGGGACGCGCGGGAGACAATCGCGAAGACACTGAAGGTCAGTGAAAAGGAAATTTACTTTACTTCGGGCGGAACCGAGTCGGATAACTGGGCGATTCTTGGAGGCGCCGCGGCGAACCGGCGTGCCGGGATGCATGTGATTACTTCTGCTGTAGAGCATGCGGCGGTATTGATGCCGATGCGGTATCTGGAAGAGCAGGGCTTTCGCGTGACGGTTCTGCCGGTGGACGAAAAAGGGCGTATTTCTCTGGATGATCTGGCGGACGCGATCTGTGAGGAAACGATTCTGGTATCCATCATGTATGTGAATAACGAGGTTGGTACCATTGAGCCAGTTGCAGAGGCAGGGACGCTGATCAAAAAGAAGAATCCGAACACTCTGTTTCATGTGGATGCAGTGCAGGCTTATGGAAAGTATCCGATTTACCCGAAGCGTATGGGCATTGATCTGCTCTCTGTGAGCGGACATAAGCTGCATGGCCCAAAGGGCAGCGGTTTTCTGTACGTTGGCGAGAAGGTGAAGCTGCATCCATTGATTCTGGGGGGAGGCCAGCAAAAAGGAATGCGCTCTGGAACCGATAATGTGCCGGGTGCGGCGGGACTTGCACAGGCAGCGGCGGATACGTTTGCGACGATGGAGCAAGATCATGCGCAGCTGATTGCTCTTAAGGAACGGCTGATGAACGGCCTGTCTGACCTGCCGGATGTGGTGATCCATTCGGAGCCAGGTGAGGATAGTGCGGCGCATATTGTGAGCGCAGCATTCGTGGGTGTGCGCAGCGAGGTTCTTCTTCATGCGCTGGAAGAACGGGAAATCTATGTTTCAGCCGGCTCCGCGTGTTCTTCTAATAAGAAGACGCCGGTGAGCGGGGTGCTCAAAGAAATGCATTTGCCCAAAGAACAGTTGGAATCCACGCTTCGCTTCAGTTTTAGCCGCTTTACTACAGAAGAAGAAATTGATTACTGCCTGGATGCGTTAAGAGAGCTGCTGCCGATGCTGCGGCGATTTACGAGACGTTAGAGGTATAGGAAAGTAATGCAAATGGAATGGAAAGGGAAATTATGTTCAAAACATTTTTGATAAAATACGGAGAAATCGCGATCAAGGGCAAAAACCGGCATCTTTTTGAAGAAGCGCTGGTAAAACAGATCCGCCATGCGCTTTCGAAGGTGGACGGAGCGTTCGCCGTGACAAGGGAGCAGGGCAGAATTTATGTGGACTGTGAGAGTGATTATGATTATGACGAAGTGGTCGAGGCTTTGCAGCGGGTATTTGGAATCGTTGGCTTCTGCCCGGTGATGAAGGTGGAAGACAGCGGCCTGGACGAGCTTGGCAATGATGTGATCCGTTTCCTTTCAGAAGTCTATGAGACGCACAATCAGACCTTTAAAGTGATGACGCGCCGGGCGAAGAAGAGTTATCCGATTGATTCTATGGAAGTCAATGCGGAACTGGGCGGGCGGATTCTGGACGCGTTTCCCGAAATGAAGGTAGACGTTCACACCCCGGAGCTTCTGGTTCATGTGGAGATTCGGGAAAAGATCTATATTTATTCCAAAGTGATTCCTGGCCCCGGCGGGATGCCGGTAGGCACGAGCGGACGTGCAATGCTGCTGCTTTCCGGCGGAATCGATAGCCCAGTAGCCGGATACATGATCGGCAAGCGCGGCGTAGTGATTGATGCTGTTTATTTTCATGCGCCGCCCTATACGAGTGATCGGGCAAAGCAGAAGGTAGTCGATCTGGCGCAGATTGTGGCAAGATATACCGGCCCGATTCGGCTCCATGTTGTAAACTTTACGGAGATACAGCTCTATATCTATGAAAAATGCCCGCATGACGAGCTGACGATTATCATGCGCCGCTATATGATGCGGATTGCGGAGCGCTTTGCCGCTTTGGACGGTTCCATGGCGCTGATTACGGGCGAGAGCGTTGGCCAGGTGGCCAGCCAGACGATTCAGAGTCTTGCTGCGACGAATGAGGTATGCGACTTACCGGTCTTCCGGCCGCTCATCGGCTTTGATAAGCAGGAGATTGTTGAGGTTGCGAAAAAGATCGATACTTTTGAGACATCCATTCTGCCGTTCGAGGACTGCTGCACAATTTTTGTGGCCAAGCATCCGGTGACCAAGCCGAATCGGAAAGTGATCCAGCGCTCAGAACTGAAGCTGCAGGAAAAGATTGACGAGATGGTGGAGACTGCCATCGCGACCGCAGAGACGATACGGGTGGAGTAGAAATTTTTGTGCAGAAAAAAAGGAGACAGCTTTGCTGTCTCCGAAAATAGCGTATCTGATTCGCAAATGGGAAATCCATAGTCCGGAATAATATCGACCGCCTACTGGATAATGTAAGTATCAAGTACAGTCAGGATTTCATCAATGTTGTCTTCCGCATGGATGTTCAGATCGATTGGTTTGGAAAGATCCAGGCTGAAGATACCCATGATGGACTTTGCATCAATGACATAACGGCCGGACACGAGATCAAAATCGTTGTCAAATTTTGTAATGTCATTGACAAAAGATTTTACTTTATCAATCGAATTTAAAGAAATCTGTACTGTTTTCATAATATCACCCCTCCATGTGTTTTATAGTTATAGAACCATTTATTATCTTACTGTCTGGCGCGTGAAAAGTCAAGAATAAATCAGCGGAAGTTCTGGCGCTTTCTTTGTAAAAACTGACGGCTGTTTTACGCAGAATTTACATTTTGCGCCGGAACGGTATGAGCAAGATGCCTATATGGAGCTGGGATGACAATAGAAAAGAGGAATTGACGATGGGAAAAAAAGCGGCGCTTCACAACCTTGGATGCAAAGTAAACGCATATGAGACAGAAGCTATGCGGCAGCTTTTGGAGGAAGCGGGATATGAGATTGTGCCATTCGCGCCTGGCGCGGATGTATATGTGATTAATACCTGTACGGTAACGAACATTGCAGACCGTAAATCGAGACAGATGCTGCACAAAGCCCGGAAAATGAATCCGGACGCGATTGTAGTGGCGACGGGCTGTTATGTACAGACGGCGGAGCACCCGGTGGAGGAAGATGGGATGGCTGACCTGGTGCTTGGAAATAATTGTAAAAAAGAACTGGTGGATGCTCTGCGGATGTTTGAGTCGGTTCGTGGAGGAAAGACAGCGTCAGACGCTGCAGAATCCTGCGAAAACGCCGGATTGTGTGCCGGGGAGAAGGAACCCTTTGAGAGTACGGATGGTCGGGTGGTCGGAAAGATTGATATCAATCATAATCATGAATATGAAAATCTTTCCATTACCCGTACAGAGGAGCATACGCGCGCTTATATTAAGGTACAGGACGGCTGTAATCAGTTTTGTACCTACTGCATTATCCCCTACGCACGCGGCCGTGTCAGGAGCCGCAGAATGGAGGATGTTCTGCGTGAAATAGAAGTTCTGGCGGAGAACGGCTGCCGCGAGGTGGTTCTGACAGGGATTCATTTAAGCTCTTACGGTACTGATTTTGAACGGTCTCAGCTTCCGGAAGGTTCCTGTGATAAGGATACCGGGATTTCCCTTCTCACTTTGATTCAGGCGGTTCATGAGGTGTCGGGGATTGATCGTATTCGTCTGGGTTCCCTGGAACCAGGGATTGTCACTGAAGAATTTGCGCTCGCTCTGCGGGCACTTTCTAAGGTCTGCCCGCACTTTCATTTATCTCTGCAGAGCGGCTGCACATCGGTACTAAAGAGGATGAACCGCCGATATACCGCAGAGGAATTTGAAAAAAAATGTGAGATCCTGCGGAAGGTTTTTGACCGCCCTGCGATTACGACCGATGTGATTGCTGGTTTTCCGCAGGAGACACAGGAGGAGTTCGATACAACTGTGAAATTTCTGGAGAAGATTCATTTATATGAAACACATATTTTTAAATATTCCAGAAGACAGGGGACACGTGCGGCCGCTATGTCCGGGCAGATTCCAGAGATCGAAAAAGGCGTTCGCAGTGATCTTCTGATCGAACTCGGCGAGCGGAACCGAAGCCGGTTTGAAGAGGAATGTGCCGGGAAAACCGTCGAGGTGCTTTTTGAAGAAAAGGCTCAGATTGACGGAACAGAGTATTTTCTAGGCTATACAAAAGAATACATTCGGGTGGCTGTGCTGGCGGAAAAAGATTATGCGAATCAGATCATGACCGGGGAACTGGGAAAGCAGATTGCGCCACATATCTATTTGCTAACGCATTCATACTGAAAGTTCAGGAATCTTTTTTAAAAAGGATTGAATTATTTCGCAAGATATATTAGAATAAAAAAGCCTAGAACTGTGGTAACAAAGGACGTGAAAAAATGGCAGAGATTAATAACACGCAGTACTTTAAATATACAACAGATCCGGAGACACGGGTGAAGACAGTGCTGGATGTGGTATACAATGCGATGGCGGAAAAAGGCTATAATCCGGTGAATCAGATTGTTGGCTATATCATGTCAGGTGATCCGACTTACATTACCAGCCATAATAACGCGCGCAGCATGATTATGAAAGTGGAGCGTGACGAGCTCGTTGAGGAGCTTTTGCGGGAGTACATCAAAAATAAGTCGTGGGAGCGGAGAGAAGAATGAACCGCGTGATAGGGTTGGACTATGGCTCAAAGACAGTTGGAGTGGCGGTGAGCGATCCGCTGGGATTGACCGCACAGGGGATAGAAACCATCACACGGGCACAGGAGAATAAACTGCGGAGGACACTTGCGCGTATTGAAGAACTTGTCAGACTATATAATGTGGCAGAGATCGTGTTGGGCTACCCGAAGAATATGAATAACACGGTTGGAGAGCGCGCTGAGAAATCACTGGAGTTTGGCGAGATGCTAAAGCGGCGTACAGGATTGCCGGTGGTGATGTGGGATGAGCGCCTGACAACGGTTGCCGCAGAACGGACTCTGATGGAGAGCGGCGTACGGCGCGAGAATCGCAAGGAATACGTGGATATGATTGCAGCCGTGTATATTTTGCAGGGGTACCTGGATTTCAAACAGAATCAGGGTACAAGCGGGGAAAGTATCACTTATAACGAAAACGTTTAAGTACCATCTCATCACGGCTGGAAATTGAAAAATACGACGCGAAGCGGATAGGAAGGTTTAGAGATAGGGAGATATATGGAAAAAATAGAATTTCGCCCGGTAGAAGGAGGAGAGACGGTCTGGTTTTTTGTGTTGGAAGCGACCAGGCTCAATGGAGTCTCCTATCTGCTGGTGACAGAGTCCGAGAATGAGGAAGAAGATGCGGAGGTTTATATCCTCAAAGACACCTCGAAGGATGGAGAGACGGATGCCGTTTATGAGTTCGTAGAAGATGACAACGAGCTGGAGGCAGTGTCAAAGATCTTTGCAGAGCTTTTGGAGGACGTGGACATAGAGCTCTGAATAGATAGATAAAAGCGGGCAGGCAAGGAAAGCTGGCGAATGCCGCAAAAAAGCAGTTACACAGAGATGGTGCCTTATAGGGACACCTTACTATTTGTGCGTGAAAACGCAGGAAAGAGGTATGAGATATTGAAAAAAGAACAGAACAGACAGAACAATACAGGGAGATTGAAAATTATACCGCTTGGCGGACTTGGCCTGATCGGTATGAATATCACGGCATTTGAGTATAATGACAGCATTATTGTTGTGGACTGCGGTCTGGCGTTTCCTGAGGAAGACATGCTGGGGGTTGACCTTGTCATCCCGGATGTCACTTATCTGAAGGAGAACATAGAAAAAGTAAAAGGTTTTGTGTTTACACATGGCCATGAAGATCATATCGGGGCGATTTCGTATATTTTGAACGATGTAAATGTTCCGCTCTACGCGACGAAGCTGACCATGGGACTGATTGAACATAAGCTCGAGGAGAGCGGTCAGCTTCGCACCACAAGACGCAAGGTGGTGAAGCAGGGCCAGATGATCAATCTGGGTGATTTTCGGGTGGAATTTATCCGCACTAACCACAGCATCGCGGATGCAGTGGCACTGGCAATCTATTCTCCGGCAGGAGTCGTGATACACACCGGCGATTTCAAGGTGGATTATACGCCGGTTTTTGGCGATGCGATTGACCTGCAGCGCTTCGCGGAGCTGGGTAAAAAAGGCGTGCTGGCTTTGATGTGCGACAGTACAAACGCGGAGAACCCAGGCTTCACCGCATCGGAACGCACCGTGGGGAAGACGTTTGACCATTTATTTTCTGAGAACGTGAATCACCGCATTTTCATAGCCACCTTTGCTTCCAATGTGGATCGTGTGCAGCAGATCATCAACACAGCTTATAAATACGGCCGAAAAGTCGTGATTGAAGGCCGCAGCATGGTGACAGTCATATCGATCGCGTCAGAGCTGGGATATATTAACATTCCGCAGAATACGCTGATTGATCTGGATGACATGAAAAATTATACAGACGAGCAGCTTGTGTTGATCACGACAGGCAGCCAGGGAGAACCGATGGCCGCACTTTCACGGATCGCTGCGAATATGCACAAAAAGATTGCGATCCATCCGAATGATGTCGTGATTTTCAGCTCCAATCCGATCCCCGGCAACGAGAAAGCGGTCTCCAAGGTGATCAATGAGCTGTCTGAAAAAGGAATTAAAGTGATTTTCCAGGACACGCATGTTTCCGGGCATGCCTGCCAGGAGGATATCAAACTGATCTATTCTCTGGTAAAGCCTAAATATGCGATACCGGTGCACGGTGAATACCGTCATTTGAAGGCACAGGCGGAACTGGTGGAAGAGCTTGGTATTCCGAAAGATCATATTTTGATGCTCAGAGCCGGAGATGTGCTGGAGCTTGACGCGGAATCTGCGGCAGTGACTGGTCAGGTGCAGACTGGCTCCATTCTGGTCGATGGCCTTGGCGTTGGAGACGTCGGCAATATTGTGCTGCGCGACCGTCAGCATCTGGCAGAGGATGGTATTGTCATCGCTGTGCTTACGCTGGAAAAATACAGCGGTCAGATCCTTTCCGGACCGGATATTGTATCCAGAGGCTTTGTGTATGTCCGCGAGGCGGAAGATCTGATGGAAGAAGCCTGCGCGGTTGTGGAAGAAGCGATGGATTACTGTAATTCGCACCGCATTCTTGACTGGGCGAAGATGAAGAATACCATTCGGGATTCTCTTGGAGAATTTCTCTGGAAGAGAACGAAGAGAAGACCGATGATACTTCCAATTATTATGGAAGTCGAGTGAGCAAAAGAGACATTATATAAATAATAAGAGACTAAGAGCGCTGAATCAGGATCCTGATTTTTGGCGCTCAAGTCAAATGATATGGAAATCAGGGAAGTATGAGAACAATTGAGGAGAGTACACAGGAACTGATTCGCAGCATTCAGACTACAGAAGAATATCGGCGTTATCAGAAGCTGCGGGAAATAGTAGAAGCGGATTCCGAACTGCGTGGAAAGCTGAATGCGTTCCGAAGAAGGGTTTATCAGGCGCAGACCTCGGATGAGACGCTGAATTATTTCAGTGAACAGTCCCGTCTGGGAGCAGACGCGGCGGAACTTCGAAAAAACGAACTGGTGGATGAGTACCTGAAGATGGAGCTGCATATCTGCCGGACAATCCAGAAGGTGGCGTTTGAACTGGCAGACGCGATTGACCTTGACCTGGACGAGGTTCTGGGGTAGCGGAAAATGTGTGTTTTTTTCGATTTAGAACAGCAGATGGGATGGGACGGAAACGATGATTATACCAGAGCGGATGTCTGTTTACATTAATTCACTGGATACCGGAAACGATACGTTCCTGGATGAATTGGAGCGTACCGCGATCGCAGATCATGTGCCTGTGATCCGACCGGATATGCAGAGCTTTCTGAAGGTGCTGCTGGCGATCCATCGCCCGCACCGGATTCTGGAAGTCGGCACGGCAATCGGCTTTTCTGCACTTCTGATGGCTGCAAATACGGATTCTGACTGTCAGATCACTACGATTGAGAATTATGAAAAACGGATTCCGCTTGCACGGGAAAATTTTAGGCGTGCTGCAATGGAAGAGCGGATTACGCTGATCCCTGGGGACGCACAGGAAATCCTGCCGACATTGAAGGATCCGTTTGATTTTATTTTTATGGACGCGGCAAAGGGGCAGTATATTCACTTTCTGCCAGAGGTGCTGCGGCTGCTGCGCGTGGGTGGTGTGCTGGTCTCTGATAATGTATTGCAGGATGGCGATATCATGGAATCACACTATGCCGTTGAGCAGCGCAACCGCACGATTTATAAGAGAATGCGGGAATATCTGTATGTATTGAAGCACACCGACGGCCTTCTGACCTCGATTGTAGCGGTTGGGGATGGGGCGGCAGTGACAGTGAAGCAGGCGGAAGTGCCGGTGGAATACCTATCAAAGATGAGAGAGAGGGGATCTGTCTCATGAGACATCCAGAGTTATTGATCCCGGCGAGTTGCCTGGAGGTATTGAAAACAGCAGTGGTTTATGGCGCCGACGCGGTGTATATCGGCGGAGAAGTCTACGGCCTGCGGGCGAAAGCAAAGAATTTTACAATGCCGCAGATGGCGGAGGGAATTGCTTTTGCGCATGCGCATGGCGTCAGGGTTTATGTGACGGTCAATATTCTGGCCCATAATCGTGATCTGGAAGGGGTGGAGTCGTATCTTCAGGAATTGAGGGATATGCGCCCGGATCCGCCGGACGCTCTGATTATTGCGGATCCGGGGGTATTTCAGATAGCGAAGCGCGTTTGCCCGGAAATTGAGCGCCATATCAGCACACAGGCGAATAATACGAATTATGAGACCTGCCGTTTCTGGTGGGAGCTTGGCGCGAAGCGCATCGTCACCGCGCGAGAGCTTTCCCTGGCTGAGATCAGGGAGCTGCGCGCAAAAATTCCGGCAGAGATGGAGATTGAGACATTTGTGCACGGGGCGATGTGCATTTCCTATTCCGGGCGCTGCCTGCTCAGCAATTATTTTACCGGACGAGACGCGAATCAGGGAGCCTGTACGCATCCATGCCGCTGGAAATACGCGGTTGTGGAAGAGACGCGGCCGGGAGAATATCTGCCGATTGAAGAAAATGAGCGCGGCACCTTTATTTTTAATTCAAAGGATCTGTGCATGATCGAGCATATTCCGGATTTGCTGGAGGCGGGAATTGACAGCTTCAAGATTGAGGGGAGAATGAAAACTGCGCTTTATGTCGCGACGGTAGCGCGCACCTATCGTAAGGCAATTGATGACTGTCAGCGGGATCGGGCCTTGTATGAGAAAAATCTGCCCTGGTACAGGGAGCAGATTTCTAATTGTACCTATCGGCAGTTTACAACTGGATTTTTCTATGGAAAGCCGGATCACGAGTCACAAATCTATGACAGTAATACGTATATAAAAGAATACACATACCTGGGGATGATTGGGGACGCCCCCAAAACGAACTGCATGCCTGGCAACATGCCTCAGACGGAAGAAACTGCCTGCAAAACGGACAAGGATACGGGCGGCTGGTATTCGATTGAACAGCGCAATAAGTTTTCCGTCGGTGAGCTTATCGAGGTGATGAAGCCGGATGGCAGGAATATTCAGACAAGGGTGCTCGGTATTCGCGATGAAAGTGGCGTGCCGATGGAGAGTGCGCCGCATCCGCAGCAAAAGCTGATGCTCCGGCTGGAGTGTGAGGCCGGGCAGTATGACATTTTGCGGAGAGCGGAGAAAACGCATACGCAGGCTGTGTAAAGCTTTTCCTGTGTTACGGAAACAGAATATGCGCGTACGGGCGCGCAAAGGAGGCGGTAATAAATGCGTGAGATTCCGGTCAGCCAGCTGACGGAGACCATTGAACGGTTATGTATTGAAGCGAATGAGCATCTTCCGGAGGATGTGCAGTGTGCACTGAGAGACTGCCGCGCCTGCGAGGATGGAGAACTCGCAAAAAGTGTTCTGGATGATATTATTGAGAATTTTGAGATTGCGGATGCCCAGCAGGTACCGATCTGTCAGGATACGGGAATGGCCTGTGTGTTTCTGGAGATTGGACAGGATGTGCATCTGACGGGCGGTGATCTGACGGAAGCGGTGAACGAAGGGGTTCGCCGTGGGTATGTCAACGGATATCTGCGAAAATCAGTGGTAAAAGACCCGGTTCGCCGCCAGAATACGGGTGACAACACGCCCGCGATGCTGTATACGGAAATCGTTCCGGGAGAAACGGTTCAGATTACGGTGGGGCCGAAAGGCTTTGGCAGTGAAAATATGAGTATGATCCGCATGTTTAAACCCTCCGCGGGCCTGCAGGGGATCAAAGATTTTATTCTGGAAGTGGTTGAGACAGCCGGACCGAATCCCTGTCCTCCGATGGTAGTCGGCGTTGGGATTGGAGGTACGTTTGACAAGTGTGCGCTGCTCGCGAAAAAAGCGTTGATGCGGCCGCTGGATGTAAGAAACCCGGATCCCTTTTATGCGGACCTGGAAACAGAACTGCTGGAAAAGATCAATGCCCTTGGTATCGGCCCGCAGGGATTTGGCGGCAGGACAACGGCGATTGGGCTGAACATTGAGACGATGCCGACGCACATTGCGGGGATGCCCTGTGCGGTGAATATTAGCTGTCATGTGACGCGGCATAAGACGGCGGTTCTCTGAAAACCCTGTTATAGGCCACACCTGTAGTGGCTGAAATAACATGAATTGTTCAGGGGAACCTGTAACGAATTTAGCAGGAGGATTTCAAAATGGAAAGAAGACGCGTGGAATTGCCGCTTACGGAGGAGCTTGCGCGTACCCTTCATGCGGGTGATCAGGTGCTTCTGACAGGCACGATCTATACCTCCCGCGATGCGGGGCATAAGAGAATGTGTGAGACGCTTGCAAGAGGCGAGGCGCTGCCATTTGATCCGACGGATGCGACGATTTATTATGTCGGACCGACTCCGGCGAAGCCCGGACAGGTGATTGGCTCTGCCGGACCGACCACGAGTGGGCGTATGGATGCTTATGCGCCAACCATGATGCGTGTCGGCGCGCGCGGGATGATTGGCAAAGGCGCACGGCTGCCGGAGGTTGTGGAAGCGATGAAACAATATGGCGGCGTGTATTTTGGAGCAATCGGAGGCGCGGGCGCTCTGCTTGCGAAGTGTATCAAAAAGGCGGAATTGATTGCATATGAGGATCTGGGCGCGGAGGCGCTGCGAAAATTGTACGTGGAGGATATGCCTCTGGTCGTGATCATTGACTGTGAGGGAAATAATCTGTACGAAGCGGGGCGTGCGGAGTATTTAAATCTACATAAAAAACCATAATTTTGTTGATAAAAGAACTGATTTGCGGAGGTAACGCGACTTATATCAGGAGGCAGGAACAAGAGCTTGCGGGAACTATTATGCCACATATGAAGAAAATTTTTTGCGTGGCACTCACAGAGGAAGGAGAAAAATTATGGCAATGAGAGGAATTTACACATCAGTGAATGATATCCGCAAGCGTGTTTTTGCGGAAGTCGCCAGGCTTTCTTATGATTACCAGGACGGCGATCTTTCGCAGATGGAATTGATTCCGTACCGGGTGATTCCGGGGGAGGTTTCCACATATCGCGAGAGTGTTTTTCTGGAGCGGGCGATTGTAAAGGAGCGTATGCGGCTTGCGATGGGCCTGAATCTGCGCTCTGCGTCGGAGCACGCGCCGGTATCCACCGGAGCGGAGGAATGCGTCAAGCCGGAAAAATACTATCAGCCGCCGCTGATTAATATTATCAAATTTGCCTGTCACAAATGTCCGGATAATGAGATGCACGTAACAGACGCCTGCCAGGGCTGCCTGGCGCATCCATGCCGGGAGGTCTGCCCGAAAGGGGCGATTTCTTTTGTAAATGGGCGCTCTGTGATTGACCAGAATAAATGTGTAAAATGCGGGAAATGTATGGCTGCCTGCCCTTATGGCGCAATTTTAAAGCTGGAACGCCCCTGTGCAAAAGCCTGCGGAATGAAAGCAATTGGCTCTGACGAATATGGGCGTGCGGATATTGATCAGGATAAATGCGTTTCCTGCGGTATGTGTCTGGCAAACTGCCCGTTTGGGGCGATTGCGGATAAGGCGCAGATTTTCCAGACTATTCAGGCCATTAAAAGTGATACACCTGTATACGCGGCGATTGCGCCAGCGATTGCGGGACAGTTTGGTCCGGAGCTTACACCGGGGAAAATGCGCTCTGCGCTGCAGGCGCTTGGATTTGAAGATGTGGTGGAAGTAGCGATCGGCGCAGACCTTTGCACAATCGAAGAGGCGAAGGATTTTGTACAGGAAGTGATGGAAGAAAAGAAGCTTCCCTTTATGGCGACTTCTTGTTGCCCAGCGTGGTCGATGATGGCGAAAAAACTGTTTCCACAGTATTCGGAATGTATTTCGATGGCGCTGACGCCGATGGTTCTGACCGGGCGCCTGATCAAAAAACAGCATCCGGGCTGCAAGGTGGCGTTTATCGGTCCATGCGCGGCGAAAAAGCTGGAGGCTGGACGGCGCACCATCCGCAGCGATATTGATTTTGTCCTGACATTTGAAGAACTGATGGGGATGTTTGAGGCGAAAGAGGTAGATTTTTCTGCTCTGGAAGAGCAACCATTGCCACAGGAGGCGAGCGCGGATGGGCGTGGTTTTGCGGTGAGCGGCGGTGTTGCCGGTGCGGTGGTGAACTGTATCAAAGAGCTGTATCCGGATCTGGAGGTGAAAACAGAGAGCGCGGAAGGACTGGAGAATTGTCGGAAGCTGCTCTCTCTGGCAAAAGCCGGGAAATACAACGGCTACCTGCTGGAAGGAATGGCCTGCCCGGGCGGCTGTGTGGCCGGAGCCGGGACGCGCCAGCCCATCGCTAAATCAGCGGCGTCCGTCGGACAGATCAAAAAACAGACTACGGCGAAGGTGGCGCTGCAGAGCAGCTATAAAGAACTCTTGGAGGATCTCGAAGAGAGAGCCCAGCTGGTGGCTCCGCCCAAAGACTGACCGAACGTGTGACCTGTAACCAGTCTTGCGGTGGTGCGCAGACACCAGCGGTGCGTCAGGCAGAAGTGCGCGGATGGCAGGCAGATGATTTTGTGCGGAAAGAGGAATGTGCCTGAGTCATAAGAGAGACAGAAAGGAAGAAATACAGAAACGATGACGAGAGAGGAATTTCAGAAGCTTACACAGAATCTTCTTTTGGTGGACGGAGCGACCGGTTCGAACCTGATGGCGATGGGGATGCCCCGCGGTGTCTGCACGGAAGCCTGGGTACTGGATCATAAGGATGTGCTTCAGGGTCTGCAGAAAGCTTTTATTGAAGCGGGAAGCCGCGTGATTTATGCGCCGACGTTTGGCGCGAACCGCCATAATCTTGCAAAGCATGGCCTGGAGAATCAGCTTCGCGAGATGAATCTGACACTGGCCGGATTCTCAAAAGAGATTGCAACGGACGGCGTGCTGGTGGCAGGGGATATCAGCCCGACCGGCGGGATGATGCAGCCTATGGGTGACATGACTTATGAGAGGGCGTTTGCAATCTATCAGGAACAGATGCGTTATCTGGCAGAAGCGGGGGTTGATCTGCTTGCAGTGGAGACGATGTATCAGATAGAAGAAACGATGGCGGCAATTGACGCGGCGCACAGTGTCTGCAACCTGCCGATACTCTGTACGGTGACGGTAGAGGCGGACGGCAGTATTTTTACCGGCGGCAACGCAACCGAAGCGGCGATGGCTTTTGAAGCCGCGGGAGCGGACGCGGTTGGTGTGAACTGCTCGGTGGGGCCGGATCAGCTGGTATCTGTGATCCGCAATATCCGCGAGAATGTGTCGATTCCGGTGATTGCAAAACCCAACGCGGGTATGCCGCAGATTGATGACGCTGGGAAAGCCATTTACAGCATGGGAGCGGAAGAATTTGCGCAGCATATGAAAGGCCTGGTGGAAGCAGGAGCGACCATCATCGGCGGCTGCTGCGGTACGACGCCGGAGTATATCCGGGCGGTGGCAGAGATGTTGGGAAAACTATCTTGCTAATTCGGGGTACTTGTGCTATCCTTGCGTATATGTCAGTGTCATGCGGGGAAAAGGAATGGCTTCCGAAGCATGGCAAGTGCCGGTCAGTCTGCACAGGATGAAGACTGGGTGACAGGAGGAGAAAATTATGGAAGAAAAAACGGCAGTTTCGAGAAATTTCATTGAGCAGATCATTGACACCGATCTCGCGGAAGGCAAATATGAGACCATTTGCACCCGGTTTCCGCCGGAGCCAAATGGGTATCTGCACATCGGTCACGCGAAATCGATTCTTTTGAATTACGGTCTGGCAAAGAAGTATGGCGGCAGATTTAATCTACGGTTTGACGATACCAACCCGACAAAAGAAAAGACAGAGTTTGTCGATTCTATTATCGCTGATGTAAAGTGGCTGGGCGCGGATTTTGAAGATCGGCTGTTTTTCGCGTCGAATTATTTTGATCAGATGTATGAGGCGGCAGTGAAGCTGATTAAGAAAGGTAAAGCTTTTGTCTGCGACCTTTCTGCGGAAGAGATCCGTGCATACCGCGGTACGCTGACGGAGCCGGGAAAAGAAAGTCCTTACCGGAACCGCAGCATCGAGGAAAACCTGGAACTGTTTGAAAACATGAAAAACGGCATGTATGAGGATGGCGCAAAGGTGCTCCGCGCGAAGATTGATATGGCATCCCCGAACATCAATATGCGTGACCCGGTTATTTACCGTGTGGCACATATGTCGCATCACAATACCGGTGATAAATGGTGCATTTATCCGATGTATGATTTTGCGCACCCCATCGAGGATGCGATTGAAGGTGTGACACATTCCATCTGCACGCTGGAGTTTGAGGATCACCGTCCGCTCTATGACTGGGTGGTAAGAGAGGTAGGCTATGAGCATCCGCCTAAACAGATCGAATTTGCGAAGCTTTATCTGACGAACGTCGTGACTGGCAAGCGTTACATCAAAAAGCTCGTAGAAGAAGGAATTGTGGATGGCTGGGACGATCCGCGGCTGGTATCCATCGCGGCGCTGCGGCGGCGCGGTTTTACGCCGGAGTCGATTCAGATGTTTGTCGACCTCTGCGGTATCAGCAAGAGCCAGAGTTCTGTGGACTACGCGATGCTGGAGTACTGTATCCGCGAGGACCTGAAGATGAAACGCCCGCGTATGATGGCGGTGCTTGATCCGGTGAAGCTGGTGATTGACAATTATCCGGAAGACCAGATCGAGTATCTGGACGTGGAGCTGAATCTGGAAAATCCGGATCTTGGTATGCGCAAGGTCCCGTTTGGCCGTGAACTCTATATTGACCGCGAGGACTTCATGGAGAATCCGCCGAAAAAATATTTCCGCCTGTTCCCGGGCAACGAAGTACGCCTGATGGGGGCTTACTTTGTGAAATGTGTGAGCTTTGAAAAAGACGAAGCTGGAAACGTGACGGAGATTCACTGCACCTATGACCCGGAGACAAAGAGCGGCAGCGGGTTTACTGGCCGCAAAGTCAAGGGCACGATTCACTGGGTGGCGGCGAAGTCTGCGCTTCGGGTGACCGTGCGTTTGTATGAGAAC
Organism: Lachnospiraceae bacterium; assembly: GCA_021205755.1. Classification (GTDB taxonomy): domain Bacteria; phylum Bacillota; class Clostridia; order Lachnospirales; family Lachnospiraceae; genus Choladousia. The sequence continues at coordinate 19,881 of JAJPWX010000046.1, forward strand.
ATTATTGACGAGTCAAAGGGCGTGTACAATGAGGATGGCTCTCTGAATTTGAATCCGAACTCTCTGACTGTGTTGAATAACTGTCCGGTGGAACCGGCATTTGCGGATGCAAAGCCATATGACAGCTTTCAGTTTGTTCGTCAGGGATACTTCTGTGTGGACGCGAAAGACTCCAGAGAGGATGCACTTGTATTCAACCGGATTGTGTCCTTAAAGAGCTCCTTCCGTTTACCGAAAGCAGAGTGAGAAATGGCATATGCCATTCGTGTCTCTTACAGGTAATCCTGTAAGAGATGGTTTTACTGCCCCGGTTATAAGGAGATACGGCGTTATGAATGATCTGACCATCAGCCTGGATGTCCATGCTTCGGTTCCTCTGTATGAGCAGATTTATCATTATATCAAGAACGAAATCCAGAACGGAGGGCTGCCTTTCAAAGAAAGGCTGCCCTCTTCGAGAAAATTGGCAGATTATCTGCAGGTAAGCCGAACGACGGTCAATATGGCATATGACCAGCTGATTGCGGAGGGCTTTATCGAAGCGGTGCCGCACCGGGGCTATTTTGTGTGTGATCTGGAGGGGCTTGTGCACATAAAGCCGACAATCACGCAGGCCGCAGGAGAGCCGGCATCGGGAGAAGAAGTATATCAATTTGATTTTTCTCCTCATGGTGTGGATCTGAACAGCTTTCCGCACAACGCGTGGAGAAAGCTTTCCAAAGAATTGCTGCAGGAAGAGGACAAATACATGTTCCGCCTGGGGGATCCCCAGGGGGAGAGAGAATTGCGGGAAACCATCGCGGTTTATCTGCATCAGGCGCGTGGAGTAAACGCGTGTCCGGAGCAGATCATTGTCGGCGCGGGGAATGATTTCCTGCTTCTTTTGCTGTGCAGCATGTTCGGGGGCAGCATGAAGATCGCGATGGAGAGCCCGACCTACCGCAAGGCGTATGACCTGCTTTGCAATTTTTCTAACGATGTGCGGATTGTAGAAATGGATGAATCCGGCATGCGGGTTGATCAGCTCGAGAAAACGGGCGCCTGGCTGGCTTATGTGATGCCATCCCATCAGTATCCTCTGGGAACCGTTATGCCGGTGAAACGACGGATGCAGCTGCTTCGCTGGGCAAGCGCCGGAGGGGATGGGGAAGAACGCTATATTATTGAAGATGATTATGACAGTGAATTCCGTTACAAGGGCAAGCCGATCCCGGCGCTGCAGGGGTATGACCGGGACGACCGCGTGATTTATATCGGGACATTTTCCAAATCCATAGCGCCTTCCATCCGTGTCAGTTACCTGGTGCTTCCCATGCGGCTGATGGATTTGTACAGAGCCAGGGCGGGAAATATATCAAGTACGGTTTCCCGTGTCGACCAGATGCTGATCGCCGGATTTTTGAACCAGGGCTATTACGAGCGTCATCTGAACCGAATGCGCGCGGTATACCGCAGCCGCCACGATGTCCTGCTGGAAGAGCTGAAAGCATTCCGGGGAATTTGCCGGGTGAGAGGGGAAAATGCGGGCGTGCATCTGCTGCTTACCTTTACGAACGGCATGACAGAGGAAGAGGCGATTCATCGTGCAGCGGCGCAGGGCGTCCGTGTTTACGGCTTATCCAGTTATTATGTTGGAGAAGCCAGAAAACCGGCGAAGGATACGGTTATTCTGGGATATGCCAACCTCTCTGAGCAGGAAATACGGGAGGCGGCCGGGCGGCTGCGGGCAGCGTGGCTGTCGACGGAAGAAATCTGAGGTTTAAGAAGCGGAGAAACCGATCTTTGAGAAGCGCTGCAGGGCGGTTGCGAAATACAAAAAAAAGTGAGGTGGCCAAAATGTTTTATGATGCGCTCACGGATTTCATTTTTGTGGAAGATGAGCCGCGGGAGGCGGACATTATTTTCATACCGGGAAGCTTTCGGCCGGAGCTGGCGAGGCGGGCATCCAGGCTTTATCACGAGGGATACGCTCCATATATCCTGCCTTCCGGGAAACACAGTATTACCATCGACCGTGCGGAACAATCAGAAGAGCGGAATATGACAGAGGCGGGAATGGCGCACAGCTCCGCTGCTTCGTACGGTTCTTATGTGTATGATACGGAATCGGATTTCCTTGGCGGGATTCTGCGCGAAGAAGGAGTTCCGGAGCAGGCTATTCTTCGGGAGCCGGAGGCTACCTTTACCTGGGAAAATGCGATTTATTCCAGGCGTGTGACGGACGCTGCACATCTTGTGATTCGCCGGGCAATTCTGTGCTGTAAGGCATTCCATGCCCGTCGCAGTCTCATGTACTACCAACAGCAGTTCCCCGATACTGAATTTATGGTCTGTCCGGTAGTGGTTGACGGGATCGGCCGGACCAGCTGGTATCAGACCCGGCTGGGGATTGATACCGTGCTCGGTGAAGTCGAGCGCTGCGGCGGACAGTTTCATGAAATCCTGGCGGACAGGATTACCGTTTAACTGAAAATATGACCGTTTAACTGAATCCTATTGAAAAAAATTTTATAACGTATATTATGATAAAAAAGACAGACGTTACAGGATTGCTTTTGAGGTTAAATCGTTGAAAAGCAGATACAACAGGAGGTGGGGCGATGGTTCGGTTTGTCATGTACGCGGATAAAAAAGAAGATATCGATGGATATGCCAGCCTGCTGCGAGATGCAGTGCGGGAGCGCGGAGAGTGGCCGCTGATCCATACGTATGTCGGAGCGCACGAGCTGCTCCCATACTTGCATTTTGTACGCAAAAACCCCTGCCTGATTATGGTAGTAATGACCCGCGGTCAGCAGGGACGTAAGGAAGCTATGCGGATTCGGGAAAACAACTGGGAAGCCAGAATGCTCTGGTTCTCTGATCCGGAGAACGAACCCTACTCTGATTCTATGAAGCTTACCTGTTTCGGTCGCCTTCCGGTTGAGGAAGAAGAGATAGGAGCCGTGCTCGATGCATGTGATCTTTGATGCTTTATAGGCCGGAAACACAGTGAATAAGAAAAATATCAGAATAAAAATCTGGGAAAAAGATAAACCTGTAATTGAAGCAGAAATCAGGATATAAACAGGAACATGACAAACAGGAAAAAGAAAGCAGGTAATGAAATGACATATAAAAAGGAATATCTGGAAGTTTTTTTAAAGAATCAGGAACGGCTCTTTGACGAACCTGTCGCTGAGACCCTGGAAGATGCGGACGAGTTTCTGGAAGAATGCATGGCGATAGTCGTTGATAATTACAAAGAACTGAAAAAATACTTTAAAGAGAACGGCGGCGACATTTCCGGAATGACCAAAGAGGAAGTCCTGGAACAGGCAGAGGTTTTTGCATTGCCGGATGGAAAATTTCTGGTCGTCGAGGGATAACCGAATAAAAACAGGACATCCTATACTATAAGTTTATGCGCACGATCTTCGCTACAGGTGAGAATATTTGTGCGGAATCGTAAATAAAAAAGAAAGAGGATGTCATTATGCCGGATATAGCAAAGCAAAAACAACAGAAAGAATACCAAAAATATGTAAAAGAAATAACGCCGACCCACAGCCTTGCCCTGAATATGTGCAAGGCTTTTGTTACAGGCGGTGCAATCTGTGTAATTGGTCAGATCATCACAAACTGGTGTACCTCCCTGGGAATGGAAGACCAGACAGCGGCGAGGTGGTGCTCTCTGCTCCTTGTTCTGCTCAGCGTGATCCTCACTGGATTTGGAATATACCCCAAACTGGCAAAGTTTGGCGGCGCTGGTACGCTCGTGCCGATTACCGGTTTTGCGAATTCCGTTGCGGCTCCGGCGATCGAGTATAAGAAAGAAGGCCAGGTCTTCGGCATCGGCTGTAAGATTTTTACCATCGCCGGACCGGTGATTTTGTACGGGCTGTTCACCAGCTGGGTGCTGGGGCTGATTTACTGGGTGCTGAAGATGATTGGGGTGATGTGAGCAGGGAAAGTTTTCTTTTTTTATTTCGAAGAAGCACCGCCGGAATGATGTGTTGATACTGCGAGTTTTCAATTGCTCAATATGTCTGCATCGGGGTGTTGGATTGAAACATTTTGTCCTTTGGTGCAACGTGGCGGAGATAATTAATAATGAGGCAGACATGATACAGAATGGAAGACATATCCTTGCGGAACAGGTCTTCCATTTTTCATTTTAAGATGGCTATTTCTATCGCAATGTGTTATACTATAAAAATAAAAGATGTTTTAGGTTATGGCAAAGACGTATACAAGGAGATGATTTCAATGTTAGTGAGTGCTGATAAAAAATGGGATTACGCACTTGGTATGATAAAAATAGATGGTCTGGAACCTACGGCAGAAATGAAGAAGCTTATTGAAAAGGAAAAGCATGGAGAGATGTCCATGGAGGATGTAAAAATAGCACTGGATCGCAAATATAAAATGAAACAATAGGAGAGAAAATGCGAGACCCCTATCTTTATCCGAATTCAAATGTTTTGAAAAATCTTGCCGACTTGAGGGATCAGACTCTGTTGGACGACATGGAGGCAGATTATACTGCCCTCAGACTTTCTGAGATTGTTACAGACATCAATTGGCTGGATTTTAATTTTCAATCTCTGTGTTACATGCATTATCTGATTTTTCAGGATGTGTACGAATGGGCTGGAAAGCCACGTATCATTAATATAGAAAAATCTGAGGCTGTGTTGGGCGATCTTTCTGTTGAATACTCTGATTGTTTTGACATTGAAAGAGATTCAGAAACTGTCTTGTCGGATATGAATGCTACTGACTGGAAAACTCTTGATCCAGAGTGTGCAACAAAACAGTTTTCTGATTCTATGTCAAAACTCTGGAAAGTTCATCCTTTCCGGGAGGGCAACACACGTACAGTTGTTACGTTCTGTTCCCTGTTTATTGAAGCTCAGGGAATTTATATTGACAGTAATCTGTTTAAGGATAATGCAGCATATATGCGGAATGCGTTGGTAGCTTCTAATGCGATTTTTCATGACCTTGGCGATTTGCGTAAGTCTGAATATCTGGAACGAATTGTGCGGAATGCGCTTGATGAAGGTAGCCATATGCGAAATCGTGTGGAGAAACAAATTCAGAAAGCAGGAATTCCTGTATCGGATGATGTGGTTAGAAAAATTGTGTTCTGGAATCGGAAAACAGAATATGAACATACCTCACAGGAAATTAAGGAGTATTTGAAATAATAAATCATATTAGGATGTTACATTTTTTCTAATGTACCCCTGGCAGAAGGTCAAACTTTCGGAATAGGCTGCAAAATCTTTACCATTGCCGGTCCCGTAATCCTGTACGGGCTATTCACCAGCTGGGGGCTGGGATTGATTTACTGGGGGCTGAAGATGGTTGGGGTGATGTGAGCAGGGAAAGTTTTCTTTTTATATTTCCAAGAAGCGCGCTCCCATTTTGATGTTTTGCCTGTTGATACTGGCTTTGTATGCTAAACTGTGCTCGTAGAGTTTAACGTATGGCAAATGGTGTGGATTCACTGAATGTTGCTGCGGCGAGTGTGGTTGCGTTCTGGGAGTTATGTAAAAAAGGCGACTGAGAGGGAAAGTATTTTGCAATTATGGAATAGAATCTGGAAAAAAATGAATCAGGAATCCCTTTTTGCGAATGAAACACAGCGAACCGTTGTTTTGCTGCGCTGTGTTTATCTGGTTCTGATTGTATATTATGCAATTTTCTTTGTGCTGATGACTGTCTACAGTCAGACAGAGGAAGGGATTTTCCGCATTTCATGGATTGCCATTGTGTCTATTTGCGCTACAGTATGGCTGCTTTGCCTTTCCTATCGGCAAAGAATCCGTAGGAATCTGATACTTTTTATCGCCATGGAAATTATATGGCTGATCGGTTTTATTGCAGTGTTTGGCTGGAGTTGCGGCGCTCAGCAGATTATGTTTGTTTTGATGGTATTGGTTTATTTTTCTTTTTATGATGCCCTTCCTCAGAAAGCAATTTTTACGGTTGGGCTTTTTCTGCTTCGTTTCATCCTCTTTGTTTTTTCACAGAAATATGGAGCGTATGCAGAGCTGCATGGCAGATTGTTAATTATCCTGCAGGTCTGGAGTTCTCTTTCTTTTTTTACATTGATGGGGATTATCTGCGGATTTTTCAGTTCTAATATTGAAACTGCGGACAAGAATCTTGTTCTCTACAATCAGATGCTGCGGGAACAGGCCTCAACAGATCCGCTGACCGGGATCTGGAACCGACGCCGTATGCGTACCTATCTGGCTGACAATATCCGGCAGTATCCACAGATGCCTTTTTCACTTGGAATGGGGGATATTGATCTGTTCAAGCGAATCAACGATACATATGGGCATGATTGCGGGGACGCAGTTTTGAAATGGCTTACGGATTTGCTGCAAAATACCATGGATGGAAAGGGACGGATCTGCCGTTGGGGTGGTGAGGAATTCCTTTTGTATTTTCCGGAAATGAATGGTGATGAGGCAACAAAGGTACTCATTGATTTTCTTTTGAAACTGGGAAGAACCCCTTTTCGGTGGAAAGAGGAAGAAATACATATTTCCATGACATTCGGTGTGGGAGAATATGATTTTCATTCAGAACTGGATGCACTGATCAAACAGGCAGATGAAAAGCTGTATATAGGCAAAAACAAAGGACGCAATCAGGTGGTATTCTGAGCGTCCTTGCGGATGGAGCAGACGGGAGTCGAACCCGTGTCCGAAAGCCGATCCACTGTACTTCTACTATCATAGTCAGTTAATTGACATTCCCTCCGGCAGACGGCAACTGACAGTCTCCTGCTTTTAGTAGCTTCATGATACGCCCATATGCGCAAAGCTTAACATATGTCGTTTCCCGCATCGTCGATGCCTGGATCACAAAGTGCGAGTGCTCTGTGTCAGACAGCTGCCTCAGGCAGCGAGTGCTAAATTATCTTCAGCGTTTAATTTTAATTTGTGATTTGACGCATCACCTGCGGATAGCTTCTCCAGATTCACAGCCCCCGTCGAAACCTTTACTACCCCGGGGATTCGCGCTTTCAGAACTCTTTGCAAATATGATAAATGAAAACACGAACATTGCTTTTCTCTTATAACTATAGTCTTTTCGCTCTGATTTGTCAAGAGGATTTTTTCTGATTAAAACTGCCCTTTAATTCCTCTGTTTACAAATCCCTGCGGAGCGGGTATACTAAGAAAAATCGGGAAGTGTTTGGAACGGCAGGCCGCAGTCTTACGCATTGGAACGGTTTTCACCTGTTGCTCAAAAGAATGACACAGAATTTACATATTTTCTCATAATTGCTTTCACAGGATTGTCATAATTCGATGTTACTATCAATCTAAAAGTGTACTTCGAGATATCTATCTGGCAGGAGAAAGGAGAAATCTTATGGAACGTTTGAAGATACTTGTGGTGGATGATGAGAGCAGGATGCGCAAGCTGGTGCGCGATTTCCTGGTGAAGAAGGATTTTGACGTGCTGGAAGCGGAGGACGGTGCGCAGGCGATTGATATGTTTTTTGCACAGAAAGATATCGCACTGGTGATTCTGGATGTGATGATGCCAAAGATGGACGGATGGCAGGTTTGCCGGGAGATTCGGGCGTACTCGACGGTGCCGATCATTATGCTGACGGCGAAGAGCGATGAGCGGGATGAACTGCTGGGCTTTGAGCTGGGGGTGGACGAGTATATCTCGAAGCCGTTTTCGCCGAAAATCCTGGTGGCGCGTGTAGAAGCGATTCTGCGCAGGACAAGCGGTTTTTCTGCGGATGACGTTCTCCGCGCCGGAGCGATTGAGATCAATAAGGCGGCGCATGAGGTGACAATTGATGGTAAGAATGTAGAACTCAGCTTTAAGGAATTTGAATTATTGACTTATTTTGTGGAAAACCAGGGGATTGCGCTGTCGAGGGAAAAGATTCTGAACAGCGTCTGGAATTATGATTATTTTGGAGACGCCAGAACGATCGACACCCATGTAAAGAAGCTGCGCAGCAAGCTGGGAGACCGGGGAGACTACATTCGCACGATTTGGGGGATGGGTTATAAATTTGAGGTGGAATAACAGATGAAGCATTCTTTGAGAAAGCAGCTTACGGTCATTTTTGGTGTCCTGATGGCGGTGATGTTTCTGGCGAATTACCTGATCAATTCGTTTTTCCTGGAAAGCTTTTATTATACAAAAAAACAGGAGGTTCTGGTTGAGGCTTACCGGGTTCTGAATGAGAATATTGACACGCTGGGGAATCTGGATGAGGAATCGTCAGAGACACTGGATGTCCTTTGCAATAAAAACGGACTTTCTTATCTGGTGACGGATATGAGTTATAATGAAGTCCTTGGTTCCAAGTCCAATTTTTATGCCAGCATTATGAAAGGCCGCTTAAATGGCTATGGTATTGGTGTGGACACAGACAATGTCACGGTGCTGGATTCGAATGACAGTTATACGATCCAGAAGAAGTACGATACGGAAATTGGCTTGAACTATCTTGAGATGTGGGGAATTCTGGATGAAGGCTTCTATTTTATCATGCGTATTAATATAGAAGGAATCCATGACAGTGTTCAGATATCGAATGAATTTATAAAATACAGCTGCATCATTGGTGTGATTTTGACTGCGATTCTTGTGTGGGGTGTTACCAAGGGCGTTACTCGGCCTTTGAATGAGCTGACGGAGCTCTCGAAACGTATGGCGGATCTGGATTTTAATGCAAAATATACGAGCGGAGGTACGGATGAGATTGGGCAGCTGGGACAATGCTTTAATGAGATGTCGGAAAAGCTGGAGCAGGCCTACGCACAGCTGATGACTGCGAACAATGAGCTTCAGCGGGATATCGCCAAAAAAGAGAAGATTGACGATATGCGGAAGGAGTTTTTGTCTAATGTGTCGCATGAGCTGAAGACTCCGATCGCTCTGATTCAGGGATATGCGGAAGGGCTGCAGGAATGCATTAATGACGACCCGGAGAGCCGCGAGTTTTACTGCGACGTCATTATGGATGAAGCTTCTAAGATGAATACGCTGGTGCAGAAGCTTTTGACGCTGAATCAGCTGGAGTTTGGCAATGATGAGGTAGTGATGGAGCGATTTGACCTGGCGCTGTTGATTCGCAATAAGATGCAGGCGGTTGGGATTCTTGCGCAGCAGAAGAATGCAGAGATTCGTTACAGCGGGGAAGACTCGCTCTTCGCCTGGGGCGATGAGTTTAAAGTAGAAGAGGTTGTGAACAACTACGTGAGCAACGCACTGAACCATGTCAGCGGAGCCGGCAAGATCGAGATTACTGCAGAAATTCGCAAGGGTGAGACTCTGAAAGATCAAAAGGTTCGTGTCACCGTATTTAATACGGGTGAACAGATTCCGGAGGAAGACATCGGGCAGATCTGGGATAAATTTTATAAAGTGGATAAGGCGCGGACGCGAGAGTATGGCGGAAGCGGCGTGGGCTTGTCGATCGTAAAGGCGATCATGGATTCTTTCCATCAGGCTTATGGTGTAGAAAATCAGGAAGACGGCGTGGCATTTTGGTTTGAACTGCAGTGTGGTGACGCGCTGCATCACAAGGAAGAGCTGCATAATGCTTCCGGAAATGCACTGGAAAAGGAATCGGAAGTATCAGGGGTAGAAACCGATGACTCGGATGTGTGCGATGGAGAATGGAGACCTCAATAGAAAATCCGTCGACCTCCTGTCTGAGAGTGACGGGAAAAGGAATGGCATTCCTGTTTGAGGAGAACAGCGAAAGGTTCTTATAGGAGAAAGAGAAAAATGAGTTCGATCATTGTGATTGGCGGCGGTGCGGCAGGAATGATGGCTGCTGTGACCGCCGCCCAGGCGGGGCACGAGGTTCGCCTTTATGAAAAAAATGAAAAGCTGGGAAAGAAGATTTACATCACTGGGAAAGGGCGGTGTAATCTGACCAATGATTGCGGTGTGGAGGAGCTTTTACAGGCGGTGTGTGTAAACCGGAAGTTCCTCTACAGCGCATTTTATGGTTTTGACAGCCAGAGCACCATCCGGTTTTTTGAAGAAGCGGGAATGCCTACCAAAACGGAACGCGGCCGAAGGGTGTTTCCGGTTTCGGATCATTCTTCGGATGTGATTGCGGCCTTGATGCGGAAATTAAAAAAGACGGGAGTGAAAATATATCTGAACCAGGAAGTGAAAAAGCTGCTGCTGGAATCGGACGGGGAAGGGAAAAACGTTGTGCGGGGAATTTTGCTCTCATCCGGGCGCCAGGAAAAGGCGGATGCGGTGATTGTTGCTACCGGCGGATTTTCTTATCAGACGACCGGTTCAACCGGGGACGGCTACCGGTTTGCAAGGGAGAGCGGGCATCAGGTGAGTGAGATTTCTCCGTCGCTTGTTCCCATAGAGACAGAGGGGACGGAAGCGCAGCAAATGCAGGGATTGTCTCTGCGCAATGTCGAGGCAGCTATATTTGATGGAAAAAAAGAGCTGTACCGGGAATTTGGTGAGATGATGTTTACGCATTACGGTGTGACCGGTCCGCTGATTCTTACAGCCAGCAGCCAGATTCAGAAGCCTCTGAAGGAGCGCCCGCTCTTGCTGCTCCTGGATCTGAAGCCGGCGCTTTCCGAAGAGCAGCTGGATGCGCGTATTCTGCGTGAATTCGAGGCAGCAAAGAATAAACAGTTTAAAAATGTGCTGGGAACGCTGTTCCCCACAAAAATGATTCCGGTGATAGCCCAAAAGAGCGGTATCTCCGGGGAACGTCCGATCCATGAAATTACACGGGAGGAACGCAAAAATCTGATTCAGATTACAAAACAATTTCCATTGACATTGCTGCGGCTTCGAGATTATAATGAAGCAATCATTACACGGGGCGGTGTCAGCGTCAGAGAGATCAACCCGACGACGATGGAATCCAAAAAGGTCAAAGGGCTTTACTTTGCCGGAGAAGTATTGGACGTGGACGCCGTGACAGGCGGTTTCAATCTTCAGATTGCCTGGTCGACGGGCTACGCCGCCGGAGCATCCGTCTAACGAGGAGAACAATTTATGAGTTTTAATATTGCGATTGATGGTCCTGCAGGTGCGGGTAAAAGTACGATTGCAAAACGCGCAGCCGAGGAACTGTCTTTTATTTATGTAGACACAGGGGCAATGTACCGGGCGATTGCGCTTGGCCTGCTCCGTAGAGGAACAGACATCAGGGATGAGGCAGCGCTTACAGCGGCGCTGGACGAGATAAAAGTCAGTATCTGCTATGTAGATGGAGAGCAGCATGTTTATCTGAATGGGGAAGACGTTTCTTCTCTGATCCGTACGGAGACAGTGAGCGATATGACAAGTCGTTCCTCTGCGATTCCGATGGTACGTGCGAAGCTGACGGATTTGCAGAGAGATCTGGCCAGACGAGAGGACGTGCTGATGGATGGGCGGGATATCGGTACGGCGATCCTGCCGGATGCGGATCTGAAAATTTACCTGACAGCCAGTGTGGAGACGCGCGCGAAGCGCCGCTATCTGGAACAGGCGCAGAAGGGGGAGACATGCAGTCTTGACGAAATTGAGAAAGATATCCGCGAACGTGATTATCGCGATTCCCATCGCGAGACGGCACCGTTAAGACAGGCAGAGGATGCGGTGCGGATTGACTCCTCTGATATGACAATTGAAGAGGTAGCAGCGGAGATTTTGCGCCTGGTGAAGGAGCGCAGATCATAATATATTAAGAAAGGAATGTCGGGAAAGTCTGCTCGACGAATATTTCATGCAGTTAAACTATACGGAAAGCGCCCTTAAGGCGCAGCAATTGGCTCAGAAGGCAGCGAAGAGCTGCGGCCAGAGCTATGTTGGGTCGGAACATTTGCTGATTGGATTGTTGAGGGAGGAGCAGGGCTCCGCAGGCGTGATCCTGCGGGAAAATCATGTGGAAGAAGAAAAGCTGCTTGCCCTGATTGATCAGCTGATTACACCGGAAGGAGGCATGGCGGTAAAAGAACCGTCCGGCCTGACTCCGCGGACAGAGTCTATTCTGGAAGAGAGTGCGCAGCTGGCTGTTTTTTTTGATAATCGTGAAATCGGGACGGAGCATATCCTTCTGGCTATGCTGAAGGATATTGAGTGTGTTGCAACGCGCCTGCTTCATACGATGGGGATCAATCTCCAGAAGCTTTTTTCAGATATTATCGATGTGACTGGAATTTCAGAAGAGAAATACCGCGAACTGGCAAAGCAGGTTCGGGCGGAAGGTTCGGGCGGAAGTACGACACCGATGCTGGATCAGTATAGCCGGGATCTGACGGAGCTGGCAGAGGCGCATAAGCTGGACGCGACGGTCGGACGTGAACAGGAGACCGAGCGGATCATGCAGATTTTGAGCCGCAGGACAAAGAATAATCCCTGCCTGATTGGCGAACCAGGAGTGGGGAAGACGGCGATTGTAGAAGGACTGGCGCAGAGAATTGTCAATGGGCAGGTGCCGGAACCTATGCAGGGAAAGCGCGTGGTGACGCTTGATATGGCAGGCATGGTTGCGGGCAGTAAATATCGCGGCGAGTTTGAGGAGCGCATCAAGCGTATCATCAACGAGGTAATTGATAGCGGCGATGTGCTGCTTTTTGTGGATGAGCTGCACACCATTATCGGTGCGGGAGGCGCGGAAGGAGCACTTGACGCTTCCAATATTTTGAAACCAGCTCTCTCACGCGGGGAACTGCAGCTGATTGGCGCCACGACGATTGATGAGTATCGTAAATATATCGAAAAGGATGCTGCCCTGGAGCGGCGTTTCCAGCCGGTGACAGTGGAAGAACCGTCGGAAGAGGAGACGGTGGAGATTTTGAAGGGGCTGCGGCAGCAGTACGAGCAGCATCATGGCGTCCGGATTACGGATGAAGCGCTGATTGCTGCTGCAAAGCTTTCGAAACGTTATATCAATGACCGTTATCTGCCGGACAAAGCGATTGACCTGATGGACGAGGCGGCCGCGCGCTGTCAGCTTGGGTATTATCATGCGTCGGAGGCACAGACTGAGCAGCAGCAGCGTTACGAGGAACTGGAAGGGCTTCGCGAGGAGGCCCTTAAGGCAGGTGATCTCGCGAAAGCGAAGACGGTCAACGAAGAAATGGAGCAGCTGAACAAAAAGCGGAACCGGCAGAAAAAACAGCAGAATTCCAGACAGAACGGGAAATCCAGAGCAGTGACGGAGGAGGATATCGCGGACATCGTAGCGATCTGGACAAAAATCCCTGTGCAGAAGATCGCGGAGCAGGAAGGGAAAAAGCTTCTGAAGCTCGACACACTTCTCCATTCTCGGGTGATCGGTCAGGATGAGGCCGTACAGGCGGTTTCCAGGGCAGTCCGCAGAAGCCGTTCCGGTCTGAAAAGCCCCCAGCGCCCGATTGGTTCTTTCCTGTTTTTAGGACCGACTGGTGTGGGAAAGACAGAACTGTCAAAGGCACTTGCTGATCTGGTATTTGGTACGCCGAACGCGCTGATTCGCTTTGATATGTCCGAGTATATGGAAAAACACAGCGTATCGCGTCTGGTGGGTTCTCCGCCCGGATATGTCGGATACGATGAGGGCGGACAGCTTAGTGAAAAAGTGCGGCGTAACCCGTATTCCGTTGTTCTGTTTGATGAGATTGAGAAAGCGCATCCGGATATTTTTAATATCCTTTTGCAGGTATTGGATGAGGGACATATCACAGACGCCCAGGGACGCAGGATTGATTTTAAGAATACGATTCTGATTATGACATCCAATGCCGGGGCACAGTCCATTGTCACGCCAAAGCATCTTGGATTTGGCGCAGGTGATGACGCCGCAAAGAATCATGAGTCAATGAAAAACAGCGTGATGGAAGAAGTGCGGCGCATTTTCAAGCCGGAATTTCTGAACCGCATTGATGAGACGATCGTTTTCCACGCACTCAGCGAGGAAAATGTGCGTGACATTGCCGGGCTTTTGCTGGATGAACTGAAAAAGAGATGTGAAGAACAGACAGGAGTGAAGATTCATTTCAGTGCAGCCCTGAAGCAGTTGATCGCGAAGGAAGGCTATGATCCTAAATATGGGGCGCGGCCGCTGCGCCGCGCGGTGCAGGCAAAGATTGAAGATCCGCTGGCAGATGAAATTCTCTCTGGACGCATTGCAGCCGGACAGGAGGTGTCGGCAGGTGTGGAAAAAGGGAAGATTGTGTTCCGGGTGAAGGAATAAAGGATGCACATAGCAACGGCGCAAAGGAAAACGATTTACGTCGTTTGCTATATATTTTAGAAACGATTTACTGGTTTTTCAGGAACATTTATGCTATAGTAACAATAGTTGTAACTGCAAGGATACGGAACCGTTCGTATTCGTCATAACTGTGAGGGCACATAGCCCGCATTCCCGGCCTGCTGAGCAGGTCGGGGCATATTGATCGGGAGGGCATTTTCAATGTCGGAAATTCATGAGCTGATTTATACAGAAAAGGATGGCACACTGGGATTTGGCAATTATGAGCTGACGGAGAAGTCAAAGAAATCGGATTTTGAGCATGATGGAGATCTGTACAAAGTGAAAACATTCGCAGATATTACAAAGCTGGAGCGCAATGGAATGTTTGTGTATGAGTCCGTTCCGGGCACCTCCGTACATAAGTTTCATGCGACAGGCAACGGTGTTTCCTTTGAGGTGGAAGCGAAGAAGGACGCGCAGATCATTTTAGGCATGGAAGAGGATGCGGAATACAAGGTCTATATTCAGGATGTGAATATCGGAAATGTGAAGACCAGCATGGGCGGTAAGCTGGTGCTTAGTGTAGAGACAGGTGCCGCGGATATGGTTTCCGTGAAAGTTGTGAAGCTCTGAAATAAGGAGTAGGTATGGCTGCAAAGACAAAGAGTGTATTTTTCTGTCAGAACTGTGGTTACGAGTCTTCCAAATGGATGGGTCAGTGTCCCGGCTGCAGAGAATGGAATACGTTTGCGGAAGAACCGAAAGTGGTAAGCAAAAAGGCAGCGTCCGGGACGATACGGCGGGATTCAACGCCGCGTCCCCGGACGCTTTCTCAGATTGAGATGGGAGAAGCGCCCCGGGTGACGACTGGGATGGGAGAGTTTGACCGTGTCTTAGGAGGCGGGATCGTACAGGGTTCCCTGGTTCTGGTCGGCGGAGATCCCGGCATCGGCAAATCCACCCTTCTTTTGCAGATGTGCCGGAATCTTGCCGCAAATGGGAAAAAGATTCTTTATGTTTCCGGTGAAGAATCGCCGCAGCAGATCCGGATGCGCGCGCAGCGTATGGGGGATTTTTCAGAGAATCTGAAAATCCTTTGTGAGACGAACCTGGCGGATATCCGGGAGACGATTTCACAGGAACGCCCGGATATTGTGATCATTGACTCGATCCAGACCATGTATCACGAGGAAGTGTCTTCTGCTCCGGGCAGTGTGTCACAGGTACGTGAGAGTACCGGTATCCTGCTTCAGATCGCGAAGGGGATGAATATTACAATTTTTGTGGTTGGCCATGTAACTAAGGAAGGTGTCGTGGCAGGACCTCGGGTGTTGGAGCATATGGTAGATACGGTTCTGTATTGTGAAGGGGATCGCTATGCGGCTTACCGTGTGCTGCGCAGCGCGAAAAACCGATTTGGATCGACCAATGAGATCGGTGTGTTTGAGATGCGCCAGGAAGGACTGGTCGAGGTGCCGAATCCGTCTGAATATATGCTGGAGGGCAAACCGGAGGGAGCGTCCGGTTCCATTGTGGCTTGCACGATGGAGGGAACCCGACCGGTGCTTTTGGAGGTGCAGGCATTGGTCTGCAAGACCAATCTGGCCTTTCCGCGGCGCACGGCTGCCGGCACCGATCTGAATCGGGTCAATCTTCTGATGGCTGTTCTGGAAAAACGAGCCGGGCTGCGGCTTTCCTCCAGTGACGCATACGTTAATATAGCGGGCGGTATCCGTATGAGTGAACCGGCGCTGGATCTGGGAATTGTGCTGGCCGTAGCGTCCAGCTTCAAAGACCAGCCGATTGATGAGAAAACTATCGCGTTTGGCGAAGTCGGCCTGAGCGGAGAGGTGCGTTCTGTCTCCATGGCAGAGCAGCGCGTCCGCGAGGCAAAGCGACTGGGCTTTACGTCTGTCATTCTTCCGGAAAGCTGCCGGAAGCAGCTGGTACGTGTGGAGGGAATCGAGCTGATTGGTGTGCGCAGTGTCAGGGATGCGATAATGAAAATTGGATAAAATCTAAACAAAAAAAGAACCTATAAAACATAGGTTCTTTACCAGGGGTTGAGAGAATCGAACTCCCACTAAGAGTTTTGGAGACTCCTGTCATACCACTTGACCAAACCCCTATTTGTGACTCACCAGACATTTATACCACAAAAATAGTGGCCTGTCAATCTGTTTTTTTAAAATATTAGAATCAGGAATTAGCAATCACTGGATAGCTGGGTTACAAAGCGGCCGGGCTATGGTATGGCTCTTGCGTGGCCTGTAAAGGCGCGAAAGAGCGGTGATGGGATTGACAGTTTCAGGGTTCATTGTTACAATATTCTTTGTGTGCAAATGAATTATTTTGCAATCCGATGCCTGAGGCAGAAGAAAAGAATACCAGAGGGAGCTGTTGGGCGCAGAGTGCGGGAATGGTTCTCCATAAAAAGGAAGGAAGGACAAAAGGATGAGCGATTATAAAATTGGGACTCGCTGTGTGCAGGGAGGCTATACGCCGGGGAATGGTGAGCCGCGTCAGATACCAATTGTGCAGTCGACGACATTTCGTTACACAACAAGTGAGGATATGGGAAAACTGTTTGACCTGGAGGCGAGCGGCTATTTTTATTCACGGCTGCAGAATCCGACGAATGACATGGTGGCAGCTAAGATCACAGAGCTGGAAGGTGGTACCGCCGGGATGCTGACCTCCTCCGGGCAGGCGGCAAACTTTTTTGCGCTTTTTAATATCTGTGAGTGCGGAGATCACATTGTTTCCTCCTCTTCGATCTATGGCGGTACATTCAATCTGATCGCGGTCACGATGGCAAAAATGGGGATTACGGCCACTTTTGTCAGCCCGGACGCGAGCGAAGAAGAACTGAATGCGGCGTTTCAGCCGAATACGAAGGCCGTCTTTGGGGAGACCATTGCGAACCCGGCGCTGACCGTGCTGGATATTGAAAAATTCGCGAAAGCGGCTCACGCGCATGGGGTACCGCTGATTGTGGACAACACATTTCCAACGCCGGTAAACTGCCGCCCATTCGAATGGGGAGCAGACATTGTCACGCATTCGACGACGAAGTATATGGATGGCCACGGTGCGTCTCTGGGCGGAGCAATTATTGATCACGGCGTCTTTGACTGGATGGCGCATGCGGAAAAATTCCCGGGGCTGTGCACGCCGGATGAGAGCTATCATGGGATTACATACGCGGAGAAATTTGGCAAGGAAGGCGCGTTTATTACAAAATGTACCTCTCAGCTGATGCGCGACTTTGGATCTATGCAGTCTCCACAGAATGCCTTTATCCTGAATCTGGGTCTGGAATCGCTGCATGTCCGCATGCCGAAGCATGTAGAGAATGGGCAGGCTGTGGCAGAATTCCTTTACAACCATCCGAAGGTGGCTTATGTGAATTATTCCGGTCTGCCGACGGACAAATATTATGCGGTGGCGCAGAAATATCTGCCGAACGGCGGCTGCGGTGTTGTCTCTTTTGGTTTAAAGGGCGGCCGTGAGGCAGCATCAATCTTTATGCGGGAATTGAAGCTTGGCGCGATTGAGACCCATGTAGCGGACGCGCGCACCTGCTGTCTGAATCCGGCGACCTCCACGCATCGGCAGATGAACGATGAGCAGCTTGCAGAGGCTGGTGTACCGGCAGAGCTGATCCGCATCAGTCTGGGGCTGGAGGATAAGGAAGATCTGATTGCGGATATTGCGAACGCGCTGGACGCGATCTGAGTATGAAGCACGTCTTGTATATGTGAATTTTGATAATGAAATACTGCAGTATGCTTTGTCTGCCGGAAAGTACAGGGGAGGACGAAGCTTATTGTATGGAAAACCCAAAGAAGAAGGTTGTTAAGGGTAACTTTCTTTCTTTGGGCTTTTCTTTTGAATCGAAACTGCGAAGTACTGTCCCTGAATAATTACAGCTTGACAAATAAATAAGATGGATTTACAATCACATCATAACACAAGACGTAGATTTAAAAACCAGATAATGCGAATTTGAGGGAGGATGTTATGAATCGGGATTATGTTTTGAGCTGTTGTTCGACGGTAGATTTGTCAAAGGAGCACCTGGAGAAACGGAATATCCGGTACGCCTGTATGCATTATTCTCTGGATGGGAAAGAATATTTCGACGATCTGGGGCAGTCGATGCCGTTTGACCAGTTTTATAAGGCAATGCAGGATGGGGCGGAAACAAAGACTTCTCAGATTAATGTAGAGGAATTCCTGAAATATTTCCGTCCGTTTTTGGAGCAGGGTCTGGATGTGTTTCATGTGAGTCTCTCAAGCGGGATTTCGGGCACTTATAATTCTGCGTGTATCGCGCGGGATACACTTCAGGAGGAGTTCCCGGAACGGAAAATCTGGGTCATCGACTCCCTGGCTGCTTCTTCGGGTTATGGTTTGCTGATGGATTTGCTTGCGGACAGACGGGATGCCGGAGTCTCTGCGGAAGAATTGTACGATTGGGTACAGAAGAACCGGCTGACGGTTCATCACTGGTTTTTCTCGACAGATCTGACTTTTTTTATCAAAGGAGGACGGGTTTCGAAAACAGCCGGTTTCTTTGGAACGATGCTGAATATCTGCCCGCTTCTGAATGTGGATGATGAGGGCAAGCTGATTCCGCGCAGTAATATCAGAGGAAAGCGTGCGGTGATCCGCAAGCTTGTAGAGAAAATGAAAGAGCATGCACTGGATGGCACAGCTTACAGTGGAAAATGCTATATCTCCAATTCTGCGTGCCCTGAAGACGCCAGGGCAGTTGCGGACCTGGTGGAAAAGACCTTTCCCAACCTGCCTGAGCCAGTGCTGATTAATAGCATCGGCACGACGATTGGCAGCCATACCGGTCCGGGAACGGTTGCTCTGTTTTTTGTGGGAAACGAAAGAGTTCATTGATCTTCCAGCTCTTCGCGGTCAATGATCAGCTTGATCGCCCACGGCGGCACATCGACATCGCAATAGTCTTCTTTCAGGAATACAAAAGCGGTGTCATAGGGCGGCTTTTTGACCGGAAAGATGCCGTAGCCGTCCGTAAAATAGATCAGTCCGCGAAGCTTCGTAAAACAGCCCTGGCGGGCCAGCTCCTGCACACGCGCAAACGGCGGGCGGAAGTCGGTTCCGCCGAAGCCTCGGATGGTGAAATGCTCCAGATAGTCCCGCATCTCTTCCTGATTTGTGATGAGGACGTCCTCCTGCACCTGATCATCACATTGCAGGATATGGACGTGGATTTTTCGGAAAAAGCTTTCTGATTCGCTTAAGATGCGGTAGGTTTCTTCCAGAAAATGCTGCAAAAGCTCACCCTTGCAGGACATGGAGGTATCCAGCACGATTACGAAATCTTCGATCTTTTTCACTTCTTTTGTCTCAAGCGGCTCAATGAGCGGCATATTGCCGTACAGACCCATACCGTAATTGTAGTATATGTAGTCGAACGCGTCCAGGTCGACCTGCATTTCTTCTTTTAATACTGAGAACTTTCGCAAGAATTCCCGGTAATCATAGTGCCTGCGGTTCGCGGCGCTGACCTGTTCTTCCAACGCTTTCACATCGTCAGAGGAATCTTTTCCAAATGTCTCCATTTCCGTCTGCATGCGGTCGCGGATGTCTTCCCAGCGTTTTTTTGCTTCGGAAGAAGAAGTATTTGTCTGGTTTGCGGTCGGCGGCTGTTCTTGTGGGCTGTTATTTGGGTTGCTCGAAGCTTCCTGCTGCGGTGCGGGTATATAAGGCTGCTGCGCACGGTCTGCTTTTTGCCAGCGACTATGGTCGTCTACAGCAAATTCCCGTTTCAGGCGGTCAAGCTGTGCCTGCACGGGGTGAATCCGGCAAAGGCAGCGGTAAACGCGCTGGGCGGTCAGAGCAGGGCGGGAAGCTGTTCCGCCAGAGGAGGAATTTCTGCCAGAAGAAGGGCGCGTATTTGTAGAGTCTGGCATATCCGCGTCTTCGGCCAGCGTATGGTAAAATTCCCTTCTAAGAGCCGACATTGGCCGGTGCAGCGCGCGGATATAGAGGCCGTCAATGATCGATTCGACCGCAATGTCACAGGCGAGATTCCAGTATTCCAAATCGCGATCTTTTTGTGTCCAGAGATGCGCAAAGAGACAGTGCAGGATGCTGTGCAGATAAAGACGGTTCACGTATTCTCGTCCTCTGCGGAAGACCTCGGTCAGCTGATCTGGCTGAAAATAGTAAAAAATACCGTCAGTGCCTGCCGTACGGATCTGTCCGTCAGGAAGAGGCCTTAGAGTGGCGAGCGCTACATCCAGAAACCGCATATTCAGATATAATTCATTTTGCGCACCGCGTAAGATGTCCTGCGCGATCTCCGCGAAAGCGAGTGAGCGCGCCTGCTCGTCATAAATAACACTCATATGAAATCCCTCCTGCAGATAAATGCCCGTGTTGTATAGAATTTGCCGCAAATGGCTGCGTTTCCATATCCTCAAAGTTACACGGTTCATGTGCTCTTACTATACCATGTAAGCTTTCGTATCTGCAATCTTTTTCTCGATTGTTTCGAATGCCGTTTTGATGAATTCCAAGCCCTGCCTTTTGTTTTGAGCGGGAATGTTTTCCATGAAAAACCCAGAGAAACTCTTGACAGTCCCTTTTTGCAAGCGTAAACTGAACGTAACAGTTCAGAACAGCATCAAAAAGAAAAGACAGACTGTGCAGATTTATCTGCTAAAGGCTGTATTTTCTTTTTGGGATGGGCGGGTGCTGATCGTCCAGTGGACGATCGTTTAGCACCGACCGAAGTGAAACGGAGACGCCCATCAGCCACAGACATATGACGCGTTAGCGGCATATAGCCTGCTTAGCAGGCGGTCTGCGGCTTGCTGTTCTGAACCCCGAAAGCTATATTTTTATTTTACACAAAGGAAGGTTTAAAATTATGGAGAAAAAGAATATTGACTGGGCAAACCTTGGGTTTGGCTATATGCAGACCGATAAGCGGTATGTGGCAAATTATAAGGACGGCGCCTGGGATGACGGCGCTCTGATTTCGGACGCGACTGTTACGATCAGCGAGTGCGCGGGTGTGCTGCAGTATGCGCAGACCTGTTTTGAGGGGTTGAAAGCCTATACCACGGAGGACGGTCATATTGTAATGTTCCGCCCGGATCTGAACGCTTCCCGCCTGAAATCCTCCTGTGAGCGCCTGGAAATCCCTGTATTTCCGGAAGAGCGTTTTATCGAAGCGGTTGCCAAGACCGTAGCTGCGAATGAAGCGTATGTACCACCCTATGGTTCTGGCGCGACGCTTTATATCCGTCCGTATATTTTCGGCAGCAGCGCGGTGATCGGCGTGGCTCCGGCTGCAGAGTATCAGTTCCGCGTATTTACGACGCCGGTAGGCCCATACTTCAAGGGCGGAGCAAAGCCGCTGACGATCCGTGTGTCTGACTTTGACCGTGCGGCACCTCATGGCACTGGACATATCAAAGCAGGACTGAATTACGCGATGAGCCTCTATGCGATCGTTGACGCGCATCAGAAGGGCTTTGATGAAAATATGTATCTGGATCCGGCTACACGGACAAAGGTAGAGGAGACTGGCGGTGCGAACTTCCTGTTCGTAACGAAGGACAATAAGGTCGTGACTCCGAAGTCGGGCAGCATTCTTCCGTCCATCACGCGCCGTTCCCTGATTACGGTCGCGAGAGATTACCTTGGTCTCGAGGTAGAGGAGCGTGAGGTTCTCTTCGATGAGGTGAAGGATTTTGCGGAGTGCGGTCTGTGCGGCACGGCGGCCGTTATTTCCCCGGTCGGCAAGATCGTTGATCACGGAAATGAGATCTGCCTGCCGAGTGGCATGACGGAAATGGGTCCGGTGACAAAGAAGCTCTATGACACTCTGACCGGTATCCAGATGGGCCGCATCGAAGCACCGGAAGGCTGGATTCATGTGATTAAATAAAGAACAGAAACTGCCATACGGATTTTAGAGATTGAGCTCTTGCAGCCGCGCCTCGATGGAGCGGCTGCGTTCTTCGAAGAGCAATTCTTTGTTGTAGCGGTAATAGCGCTCACAATCATATTCCTGCAGGAAGCGAATACAGTAGTAGTCTGTGTTCAGGTTTGTAATAAAGATAACGGTTTCCTGACCGTTTCCGAAGGCTGTTTCGATGAAGTCAAAGGCATGCTCCAGCATCTCTGCGGCTTTCTCAAAGCTCTCATCTAAAGCGTCCTGCTCCTGATCAAATTGTTCCTTGATCCAGGCGAAGGTATCCTCTGGTCCCCGCAGGTCGGAGGTCTGTAAGGCATGATTCCAGGCTTCTAGCTTCTCTGCTGCCTGGCGATAGCGGCGGTCTTCTTCACGGGAGAGCAGACCAGCCGTTTTTTTCTGCTCATATTCCTGATAGAAACGCTCCATTCGGTCAGCGAGAGCGTTGTGTGAATGAAACATGGTTTCTTTCAACAGCTTCAGCTGTTCAAAGAGCAAAAGGATAAATTCTTCCTGGCGAATCTGCGCGGCAAAGCTTTCCCGGCAGCGGGCGAGCAAAAGATTGACGACACTGAACCTCTCATCGAAAGGCGCGTTTGCAGCCTTTTTCAGAAGAACCTCGTCGATGTGCCCGGAGAGCACGGCATCTAACTGGTAATCCATCTGATATTTCCGGTATAATTCGAGATAATTGGCAAAATCTTTGGCGATCATTTCGTGCTGGATATACTGGACGACTACCTCACGGTCCATTTCTTTCCCTAATGTCTCGTAGACTTTTAGCATAGTTGAGAGGTCTTCCCAGCCGCGCGGGGTCGCGAATTTACGCCCGTCTACGGTTGTTTCCATTTTGTAAAAGCTGCCGGGGCGTGTGTCGAGATAAGAGATGACGGCAGAATGGATCTGCTCTTTTTGCGCGTATTCTTTCCAGACCGCGTAGTCTGGTTCTACTTCGATCTTTTTCACACGGTCCATCGTGACAACGTCAAATTCCCGGACAGATTTGTTGTATTCCGGCGGATTTCCGGCCGCAACGATGACCCAGCCCTGCGGAATCTCGTGGCTTCCGAAGGTCTTGCACTGCAGAAACTGCAGCATGGCGGGCGCAAGCGTTTCTGAGACGCAGTTGATTTCATCAATAAATAAAATTCCTTCCCGCAGGCCGGTTGCTTTCATTTTTTTTGTAAATCGATGCGACGATCTCACTCATGGTGTATTCAGTCACGGAGAATTCCTGTCCGTTGAATTCCTGCTTTGAGATGAAGGGCAGGCCAATCGCGCTCTGACGCGTGTGGTGGGTGATCGTATAGGAAACCAGGCCGATTCCGCATTCGCGGGCCACCTGCTCCATGATCTGTGTCTTGCCGATTCCGGGCGCGCCGAGCAGTAACACCGGACGCTGACGAATCTGGGGAATGACATAATCCCCGAATTCGTCTTTTAGCAGATAGGCTTCGATGGTATCTTTAATCTCATTTTTTGCGCGTTTGATGTTCATAAGTCTAATTGCCTTCCTTTGCTCACCCTGGTTTTGCACGGGCTTTTGTTTGCAATTCCTGCATGCTTTTCTTTACCGGAGGAGTATTTTATGCTGTATTCTTTCTGCTGCTTCTGCTACGCTTAAGCCTGCGATGTCGACGGTAATATCTGCGTATTTTTCATAAAGCGGGATGCGCTCGGTGTAGAGATTATCCAGCGTTTGTCCGGGCTTTATGGTGACGCCTCTTTGGGAGAGATCGCCAAGCCGCCTGGCAAGCTCTTTACAGCTGATTTTCAGGTAGACAATTGTTCCGATGGAATGCAGATGCTCCATCGCCTGTGGGCAATAAACAACGCTGCCGCCAGTCGCGATAACGGTTTTGTCTGCGGTAATCTGCCCGTTCACGCGCTCTTCGATCGCGCGGAAGCCATCCAGACCACAGCGCTCAATAATCTGCCACAGCAGTTGTCCTTCTTCTTTCTGAATTAAGAGATCCGAGTCGATAAAATCATAGCCAAGCACTTTGGCGAGGACGATGCCTACGGTGCTTTTTCCCACGCCGGGCATCCCGATTAACGTAATATTGTTCATTTTTTGTTTTTCCAGATTTATATGTATATGAAAGCTGTAACGGTGCAGCCGCCGCTAAAGATCTGTGCAAACACGGCTGCCTGGCTCACGGTTTCGCGGGTATATAAGAAAATGGTAACTATTCAGAACAGCAGGCCGCAGACCGCCTGCGATGCAGGCTATATGCCGCTAACGCGTCATATGTCTGTGGCTTGATGGGCGTTCCGCCCATCCCGAAATGAAAATACAGCCTTTAGCAGGTAAACCTGCACAGTCTGTCTTTTCATTTCGATGCTGTTCTGAACTGTTACAGAAAATGTGCGGGGTTTTAAGAAAACAAAACCCCGATTGCACCGAGCAGCCCATTGCTGGCGAGGCCCATAATGATTCCGGCAAGCAGAACACCAAGCATCACTGCGGTAATGGTGGATTTGAAATCCATCTTCAGGATGCTGGCGGCGAGGGTGCCGGTCCATGCGCCTGTACCCGGAAGCGGAATTCCAACGAAGAGAAGCAGGGCAACAAAAAGTCCCCTTCCGGCTTTGGCCTGCAGCTTTTGTCCGCCCTTTTCCCCCTTCTCCAGGAAAAATGTGAACAGTTTTCCGATTAAAGGCTTATCCTGCCCCCAGATGAGAACTCTGCGCGCGAACAGATAGATAATCGGTACAGGGAGTATATTTCCAATGATCGCTACGATGTAGGTCGGGAGCGTCGGCAGCCCGAAAAGTACGCCATAGGGAATGGCTCCGCGCAGTTCAATCAGGGGGAGCATGGAAATCAGAAATACAATCAGATAACTTTTCATAGAAAACGTAATCTCCTTATATGGTATTCATTCAGTCATCGCTAAACGTGTGTCACGACTTGCGCTGTTTACTTAATATAATATATCAACAAAGGAAAGAAAATGCAATCAGAATATGAATCGGTGAAACGCTTTTGGGACATACTGGGAGTAATACAGAATGTTATAAGGAGATATCTGACATGGCAGAACCGCAGAAAATTTACTGGAAACTCTGGCAGAATGTGGCGTGCATGAAGCATTTGCTGCCGATTGATGAAAGCTTTGATCTGGTTCAGAGAGATATCCGTCTCGGCGGAAGAGAAGCGTCGTTTTATTTTCTGGATGGCATGATGAACGATGAGGCAATGCTGAAGATTCTGGATTCCATCCTGAAAATCACACCGGAGGAGATGCCGCAGGATGCGGAAAGTCTTACACGGAAAATTCCGTACTCAGAAGTAGATACAGTGGAGGATTTTGACCAGGCGGTACGCCTGGTGCTTTCCGGTATTACCATGCTTTTTGTGGATGGGTACGGCGAGGGCATCCAGATTGACTGCCGTTCCTATCCGGTCCGCAGCGTGGATGAGCCGGGGATGGACAAGTCTCTGCGCGGGTCGAAGGATGGTTTTGTTGAGACGGTTGTGTTTGATACCGCGCTGATTCGCAGGCGCATCCGTGATCCGAATCTGATCATGGAAATTCTGGAGGTTGGAAAAGCTTCGCGCTCCGATGTTGTACTCTGTTATATGAAAAATCTTGTTGACCCGAAGCTTCTCGAGAAGGTGCGTGCAAAAATTCAGGCGATTGAGACGCCGGATCTGTGCATGAACCAGCAAAGCCTGGCGGAAGCGCTGATCGGCACGCGCTGGTACAATCCGTTTCCGAAATTCAAATTTACGGAGCGGCCGGACACGACAGCTGCCTGCATTATGGAAGGAAAGCTGGCGATCTTGGTGGATAACGCACCTTCGGCGATGATTTTGCCGACTTCCATATTTGATATGATCGAGGAAGCAAACGATTATTATTTCCCAGCCTGGACTTCGCTGTACCTGAAAATTTCCCGCATCCTGATTTTGATTGTTACCGTGTTTCTGACGCCGGTTTATCTGCTTCTGATGCAGAATCCGCAGTGGGTGCCGCCGCTGTTTGATTTTATTCTGATACGGGATACAATCAATATTCCGCTGATCTGGCAGCTGTTAATCCTGGAACTGGCAATCGACGGCCTGCGTCTGGCGGCGCTGAATACTCCAAATATGCTCAGCACCCCTTTAAGCATTTTCGCCGGACTTGTGCTTGGGGAATTTGCCGTGACCTCCGGATGGTTTAATACAGAAGTTATGCTGTATATGGCCTTTGTGGCGGTGGCAAACTATACCCAGCCGAACTTCGAGCTTGGCTACGCAGTGAAATTTATGCGGCTCATCCTGTTGGTTCTGACAGCAGTATTCGATTTGCCGGGCTTTTTTGCTGGCTGCCTGATTCTGATTTTACTCCTCTGCACAAATCAGACCCTTTCCGGGCGGAATTATCTGCATATCAGCCGGAACTGAAGCTGTATCTTTTGGCGGGCATCGTTCTCCTCGCGGCCTCTGCGCGGGAGATTGAAGACGGTGCCGCACGTTGCAAGTTACGCTTGCAGGACAGGAAATACTGTAAATCTTGTTAAGGTGTGACTTGCAACTGAATTTGTGCAAAATGTCAAAAAAGTTCTTGAAAAAATGCGAGTTGTTGTGTATGATAGACCCATACTAAGATTCCAGGAGGGACTGTCTATGGAAAACAGGGCAAACAGAATTGAGTCAAAGCTAAACAAGAATGTGATTATCCGGACGATTCCGGGACATTTTGCTACGAATCACTCCCACATTAACAATTATGTGGATATGACCATTATGAAGTGCAGGAAGAGTGAAGCCGCTGCGGCAGCATCTGTGTTGGCGAGAAAGTATACGAATTCTACGTACATAGATACGATTATCTGTATGGATGGCTGCGAGGTGATCGGCGCCTATCTGGCGGACGAGTTGACGGAATCGGGGATTATGTCTCTGAACCGCCATCAGACGATGTATGTGGTGACGCCGGAGATGAATCCGGGCGGACAGCTGATTTTCCGCGATAACATGCAGATGATGATTAAGGGAAAACACTGCATTCTCCTGCTGGCATCCGCGACAACCGGACGGACAATTGCCAGTGCGATTGACTGCATCCATTACTATGGCGGCATCCTGGAAGGAATCTCGGCGATATTCAGCGCGAGCTCGGAAGTGGAAGGTTATGAGATCAACAGCATCTTCCACGGGGAGGATATCGGCGATTATCAGACCTATGAGGTAGGACACTGCCCGATGTGCGCGGCAGGGCAGAAAATTGACGCGATTGTGAACAGTTTTGGGTATTCGAAGCTGTAAGAAAGTAAAGCTCTATGTTATTCAGAAAATTATTTAAGTAAATAAAAATAAGAAAAGACAGTCTGAATTTGATACAGGCTGTCTTTTCTTAATGCCTAATTATCTTTCCGCCGCTTCTTTTTTCAGATTCTTCTGAGCGGTGGAGAGCATCAGCTTGATGCGGTTGAGCTGGTTGACCTCGCTGGCGCCCGGATCGTAGTCGATGGCTACGATGTTGGACATCGGATACTGGCGGCGCAACTCTTTGATGACGCCCTTGCCGACTACATGGTTCGGCAGACAGGCGAACGGCTGCGTGCAGACGATGTTGTTGACACCGGAATGGATCAGCTCCAGCATCTCGCCGGTCAGGAACCAGCCCTCACCGGTCTGGTTGCCGAGGGAGACGATATCCTTTGCCATCTCGCCGAGCTCGTTGATCTTTGAGGGCGGGTCAAAATGGACACTCTTGCGTAGCTCGTCGCCTGCAGCGGCACGCAGCTTTTCAAGAAAAGCAATGCCGAGGTTCGCGAAAGTGGCCGTACTCTTTTTCGTCCCTAGGTTCTGGCTCTTGAAGTTCTGGTTGTAGAAGCAGTAGAGGAAAAAGTCCATCAGGTCCGGCACGACCGCCTGTGCGCCTTCTTTTTCGAGCAATTCCACGAGGTAATTGTTGGCGGCCGGCATGAATTTCACCAGAATTTCGCCTACTACGCCGACCTTTGGCTTTACCTCGTCGGTGATCGGAAGATTGTCAAAGTCGCGGATGATTTCGCGACACAGTTTTTTGTATTCCAGGTAGGAAGGATTGCCGGAGACAAATTCACAGCAGCGATCCTCCCATTTTTTGAACAGCGCATTTGCTGAACCCGGTTCCTTTTCGTAGGGGCGCATCCGGTACAGGCAGCGCATGAAAATATCACCGAACTCGAGCGCGAACAAGGCACGCTTAAGCAGGGAATAGCTCAGTGTGAAGCCAGGGTTCCCTTCCAGACCGCTCAGATTCAGGGAGATCACCGGGATCTGCTGCATACCCGCTTTTTCCAGCGCGCGGCGGATGAAGCCGACGTAGTTCGAGGCACGGCAGCCGCCGCCGGTCTGTGTCATGATGACAGCTGTGTGATCCAGATCGTATTTGCCGGAGAGCAGCGCTTCCATGATCTGGCCAACCACCATCAGGGACGGATAGCAGGCGTCGTTGTTGACGTAGCGCAGTCCCATGTCAATTGCGTGGCGGTTGTCGTTCGGAAGCACTTCCAGATGGTAGCCGGAGGCGTTCATCGCGGCGGAAATCACCCGGAAATGGATCGGCGACATCTGCGGACACAGAATCGTATAATCCTTGCGCATTTCTTTTGTGAACTGGACACGCTCGATGTTCGCCGGGACAATCTGGCGCGGCTCATCCCCCCGCTCTTTGCGCACGCGGATGGCGGAGAGCAGGGAGCGGACGCGGATGCGGGCGGCGCCCAGGTTGTTGACCTCATCGATTTTCAGGCAGGTATAGATTTTGCCGGAGCGGGAGAGGATGTCGTTTACCTCATCGGTGGTGACGGCGTCCAGACCGCAGCCGAAGGAATTCAGCTGAATCAGGTCCAGATCTTCCCTGGTTTTTACAAAGTTCGCCGCACCGTAGAGACGGCTGTGGTACATCCACTGGTCCAGCACCTGCAGCGGCCGCTCGACCGGGTTCAGGTTGGAGACGGAATCCTCAGTCAGCACTGCGACACCGTAGGAATTGATCAGCTCTGGGATGCCGTGGTTGATCTCCGAGTCAATATGGTAGGGACGACCCGCGAGCACAATGCCGTGGCGTCCGGTCTCTTCGAGGTATTTCAGCGTCTCCTGTCCTTTATCGTACATTGCCTGGCGTGTTTTGGCCATTTCCTCCCAGCCGGCCTTTGCCGCGGCGGTCACCTCAGTGGCCGGGATATCCGGGAAGACTTCTTTCAGGCGTTTTGTCACCGTATCCAGATTTGTGAAAGCGATGAACGGGTTTTCGAAACGCACATGCTCCGAACGCAGGCTTTCTACGTTATTTTTAATATTCTCCGCGTAGGAGGTGACGATCGGGCAGTTGTAATGGTTCGGCGCGTCCTCAAACTCTGTGCGTTCGTAAGGAATGCACGGATAGAAGATGTATTTGATGCCTTTTTTGATCAGCCATTCAATATGCCCGTGTGCGAGCTTTGCTGGATAGCACTCGGACTCGCTCGGGATGGACTCGATGCCCAGCTCGTAGATCTTGCGTGTCGAGGGCGGCGAGAGGATGACCCGGTATTTCAGCTCCGTGAAAAAGCGGAACCAGAACGGGTAATTTTCATACATATTCAGCACACGCGGGATGCCGACGATACCGCGCTCGGCTTCATCCTCCGGAAGCGGCTCGTAGGAAAAGAGCAGCTTGTTCTTATATTCAAATAAATTCGGCACATGATCCTTGTTGCGCTCCTTGCCGATGCCGCGCTCACAGCGGTTGCCGCTGATAAACTGGCGGCCGCCGGAGAAACGGTTGATTGTCAGACGGCACTGGTTCGTACAGCCTTTGCATTTCGCCGAGGAGGTCGTGTACTCCAGCGCATTGATGCGCTCAATGGAGAGCATCGTGGATTTAGGAAATGCAGGAGTTTGTGAGGCGGCTGCTTCTGCATCCGCCGCATCGGATTCGGACCAGGTCGGACAGGTGGTCTGTGCGTCGGCAATGCGTTTTGCTTTTTCATATTTCGCCACTTCTGCCTGATAGCGTTCACGCGCCACAAGCGCTGCGCCGAACGCACCCATGATCCCGGCGATGTCCGGGCGGATGGCTTCACAGTTTGCGATGCGCTCAAAGCTGCGCAGCACGCCGTCATTGTAGAACGTGCCGCCCTGTACGACGATATGATGCCCAAGCTGGGAGGCGTCGGATACCTTGATTACCTTATATAATGCGTTTTTAATAACCGAGTAAGCCAGGCCGGCGGAGATGTCGGAAACTTCCGCGCCCTCTTTCTGTGCCTGCTTTACCTTGGAATTCATGAAAACGGTGCAGCGCGTTCCCAGATCAATGGGATGCTTTGCGAACAGTGCGGCCTTTGCAAAATCCTGCACCGAATAATTCAGAGACTTAGCGAATGTCTCGATGAAAGAGCCGCAGCCGGAGGAGCAGGCTTCGTTCAGCTGCACACTGTCCACGGTACCATTTTTAATTTTAATGCACTTCATGTCCTGACCGCCGATGTCGAGGATACAGTCAACCTCCGGGTCAAAGAAGGATGCGGCGTAATAGTGCGACACCGTCTCCACTTCACCCTCATCGAGCAGCAGGGCGGATTTAATCAGCGCTTCCCCGTAGCCGGTCGAGCAGGACCAGGCGATATGCGCGTCCGCAGGAAGCAGAGAATAGATCTCCTGCACGGCCTGGATGGTCGTGCGCAGCGGACTGCCGTTGTTATTGCTGTAAAACGAATACAAAAGTGTGCCGTCCTCGCTGACGAGGGCCGCTTTTGTCGTGGTGGAACCGGCGTCAATGCCCAGGAAGCAGTTGCCGCTGTAGGCGGAGAGATCACCGGTCTTTACCTTGTGATGGCTCTGCCGTTCAATGAAATCGTCGTAATCCTGCTGGGTGGCGAAAAGCGGCTCCATGCGGGCAACCTCAAATTCCATGTGGATGTTGCCGGACAGCCGGTGAATCAGCGCCCCGAAAGTTGTCACTTCCCCAGTATGATCCGTATGTGTATCTACAGAAGCTTCGCTTCGGCCGCAGCTTTCACAGCTGCAGTCCTCACAGCCGTCCTCCATGACGGTAGAATGGAACTGATATTTTTCAGAAAGCTTCTCCACATTCGCGTTCAGCGCAGATCCAATCGCCGCGAACAGGTGGGAATTCTCCGGTGTGATCGCGTGTTCTTCATCCAGCTTCAATGTGCGGATAAATGCCTCGCGCAGCTCGGAGAGGAAATGCAGCGGGCCTCCCAGGAATGTGATGTGTCCCCGGATCGGCTTGCCGCAGGCCAGGCCGCTGATGGTCTGGTTGACAACCGCCTGAAAAATCGAGGCCGACAGATCTTCCTTGGTCGCTCCGTCGTTAATCAGCGGCTGAATATCGGATTTCGCAAACACGCCGCAGCGCGCCGCAATCGTATACAGGGAAGAATAGTTCTTCGCGTACTCATTCAGCCCTGCGGCGTCTGTCTGCAGCAGGGAAGCCATCTGGTCAATGAACGAGCCGGTGCCGCCTGCGCAGACACCGTTCATACGCTGCTCCACATTGCCTCCTTCAAAATAGACAATTTTTGCGTCCTCGCCGCCAAGCTCGATTGCTACGTCTGTCTGCGGCACATAGTGCTGCAGCGCAGTCGCGACCGCGATCACCTCCTGCACGAACGGTACCTGCAGGTGATTCGCCAGCGAGAGCCCGCCGGAGCCCGTGATGACCGGAGCTACCGTCAGGTCGCCGAGCTTTTCGGAGGCTTCCTGCAAAAGCGCAGAAAGTGTCTCCTGTATGTTGGCGTAATGCCGTCTGTAATCAGAAAATAATAACTCTTTCTCCGGACTAAGTACCGCCACCTTGACTGTAGTGGAACCGATATCAATCCCGAGCGTATGTAAAAGAATGGTGGAATCGTTTGCCATAAACATTGCGGATATGCCGCACCCTCCTTTGTATCTTTTGCGCTGAAGTTTTATTCAAGCATTCCGTATTATAGTACAAACCTTTGAAAATAGCAAATACTACATTTCACCATTCCGAAAAAGTCAATCATAAAATTGATTGACTTTGCGAATCAGGAATATTATGATACAAAGGATTTTGAAAACACGGGCGATGTTCCGTTCTGGGAGATATGGAATGTATAAAATTATAAAAAGAGATCACCTTGCGAAGAGGGCAGTTTTTGAGACCGTGCACGGGACGGTGCAGACACCCGTATTTATGAATGTGGGGACAGTTGCGGCCATCAAGGGCGCGGTGGCGACGACCGATCTGTATGAGATCGGCACACAGATTGAATTATCCAATACGTATCATCTGCATGTGCGTCCGGGAGATGAGGTTATAAAAAAGCTGGGCGGCCTGCACCGTTTCATGAACTGGGAGCGGCCGATTCTCACGGACTCAGGCGGATTTCAGGTGTTTTCCCTTGCCAGTCTCCGCAAAATAAAAGAGGAGGGCGTTACCTTCCAGTCGCACATCGACGGGCATAAGATTTTTATGGGACCGGAGCAGAGCATGCAGATTCAGTCTAATCTCGGTTCGACGATCGCGATGGCGTTTGATGAGTGTCCGTCAAGTGTAGCAGACCGTAGCTATGTGCAGGCTTCTGTTGACCGCACAGCGCGCTGGCTGGTACGCTGTAAGGATGAGATGCAGCGGCTGAACGCTTTGCCGGATACCATTAATCCGCACCAGCTGCTGTTTGGTATCAATCAGGGTGCGATCTATGAGGATATTCGCATTGAGCACGCGAAGCGCATCTCGGAGCTGGAGCTGGACGGTTATGCGATCGGAGGTCTGGCGGTCGGAGAATCGCACGAGCAGATGTACCATATACTGGATGAGGTCGTACCTTATCTGCCGCAGGACAAGCCGACGTATCTGATGGGGGTAGGGACGCCTGTGAATATCCTGGAAGGCGTCGCGCGCGGCGTAGATTTTTTTGACTGTGTCTATCCGAGCCGGAACGGACGTCATGGTCATGTTTATACCAAAAACGGCAAATTAAACCTGTTTAACGCGAAATATGAACTGGATTCACGCCCCATCGAGGAGGGTTGCGGCTGCCCTGCCTGCCGCCACTACAGCCGTGCTTATATCCGCCATCTGCTGAAAGCGAAAGAAATGCTTGGAATGCGGCTTTGCGTATTGCATAATCTTTACCATTATAATCACTTGATGGAGGAGATTCGCGAAGCGATTGAGCAGGAGCGTTATGAGGTCTTCAAAAAGGAAAAAATCGATCGTTACTCACAGGGAGCAGACGCCTGAGAACCATACATTTCCATATATGCATGCCAAACAAATGTTCCTCACCCATTTTCAATCCGAAATGGGTGATGTCAGGCAAGAAAAAGCATGATATAATCACGGCAGGTAAAAAAAACGATGTGACGGCTATGCCTGACAGGAAAGAAGAAGGAGGTGCAGATGGAAAAGAAATTACGACACTATGAATTCGAAGGCGCGGTATTTGATATACCGATGTACTACGATCAGCTGGCAGACATGTATATTGAAGAATACCGGAATTTTTATGAAAATCCTGCCTGGACGAAAGACGGACATCCGATCATGGGTTCCGTGGAGGAGGCCTGCCTCTGCGGGGAATGGGACAAACCGGAGCGATGCAATACCTGTGGTTCCTGCCGTTTCTTTCAATTACTCGCTCCGCATACCCTGATCGGGGTGTGCAGGCAAAAAAACGGCTTTGGGCGAATAAAAAATAGTGGCTGAAGCAAAAAAAGACTTGATTCGTGGAGATGGATTGTGTATTATGGTATGCAGTCAGCCGAAACATCTCGCCTGAAATGCGCCAGGGGCGAGTTTCGGAAAGATGTTGCGGCGAAATACGAGAGAATCAGGAGGCTCATGAGATGTTGAACTTATTAACAGATTCCACCACATCGACTGGCAGCAGTATGATCGTGCTGATTATTTACATTGTGGTGATTGGTGTTGCGATGTATTTTTTTGCGGTTCGTCCGCAGAAAAAGGAGCAGAAGCGGATGCAGGCGTTGATTAATTCCGTGGAAGTCGGGGACACCGTTGTCACGACGAGCGGCTTTTACGGAGTGGTGATTGACCTGACAGATGAGGATTGCATTGTAGAGTTCGGGAGCAATAAAAACTGCCGGATTCCGATGAAGAAGTCGGCGATTGCGGATGTGGAGAAAGCCGGACAGGCATAAGGATTGTGTATGGAGTACCGGGAAGGTACGGATAAGCGCTATGCGTCAGACTGGCTGCATGGCGTTTTTATCATATGGAGTAACAGTTCAGAACAGCATCGACCGGAGCGAAACGGAGATGTGCAGGTTTACCTGCTAAAGGCTGTATTTTCTTCATGAAAAATTGTAGAGGAGAACGGATATGAACTATAAGATAGCGGTCATTCCGGGCGATGGGATTGGCCCGGAGATTGTGAAGCAGGCACAGCGCGTACTGGATGCGGCTGCTGCGAAATTTGGCTTTGAACTGGAATACACCAGTCTTTTGATGGGCGGCGCATCGATTGATGCGAATGGTGTTCCTCTGACAGAGGAAACCATCTCCATTGCAAAAGCGAGCGATGCGGTACTGATGGGCTCCATCGGCGGCGACGCGAAGACGTCTCCGTGGTATCAGCTTCCGCCGAATCTGCGCCCGGAAGCAGGGCTTCTGGGGATTCGCAAGGCTCTGAATCTGTTTGCGAACCTTCGGCCTGCGTATCTTTATGAGGAGTTAAAGGCAGCCTGCCCGCTCTCGGATGAAACCATCGGTGATGGTTTTGATATGGTGATTGTGCGTGAACTGACTGGCGGCCTGTATTTTGGCGAGCGGCACACGGAAACAGTGGATGGGGTACGGACAGCGACCGATACACTGGTGTATAATGAAAATGAGATTCGCCGGATTGCGAGGAAAGCCTTTGAGATCGCACAAAAGCGCCGCAAAAAGGTGTGCAGTGTGGATAAGGCGAATGTGCTGGATTCCTCACGTCTCTGGAGAGCTGTAGTCGAGGAAGTCGCGAAGGATTATCCGGATGTTGAATTGTCTCATATGCTGGTGGACAATTGTGCGATGCAGATTGTAAAGGATCCGGCGCAGTTTGATGTGATTCTGACAGAGAATATGTTTGGAGATATTCTTTCGGATGAGGCGAGCATGGTGACCGGTTCGATCGGGATGCTTTCCTCCGCCTCTTTGAATGAGACAAAGTTCGGTCTTTATGAGCCGAGTCATGGCTCCGCTCCGGATATCGCGGGGCAGGGCATCGCGAACCCGATCGCTACCATTTTATCTGCGGCGATGCTCCTTCGATATTCGCTGGATCAGGACGAGGCGGCGGACGCGATTGAGAATGCGGTGAAGCAGGTGCTGAGTGAGGGTTACCGTACTGTGGATATTATGAGCGAGGGCTGCGAAAAAGTCGGCACGGAAAAGATGGGTGAGCTGATCGCCGAGCGCGTGTAAGATTGAGAATGAGTAAAGAGAGGAGATTTGTGAAATGAGAAGTGACGCAGTAAAAAAGGGCGTGCAGCAGGCGCCGCACCGTTCTCTGTTCCATGCATTGGGATTGTCAGAGGAAGAGATGAAGCGGCCGCTGGTCGGCATTGTAAGTTCCTATAATGAAGTGGTTCCGGGACATATGAACCTGGATAAGATTACAGAAGCAGTGAAGCTCGGCGTATCGCTGGCCGGCGGTGTACCGCGGGAGTTCCCGGCGATTGCCGTCTGCGATGGTATTGCGATGGGACACATTGGTATGAAGTATTCGCTTGTGACGCGCGACCTGATCGCGGATTCGACCGAGTGCATGGCGATGGCGCATCAGTTTGACGCGCTGGTGATGATCCCGAACTGTGACAAGAACGTGCCTGGGCTTCTGATGGCGGCTGCGCGGCTAAATATTCCGACAATTTTTGTCAGCGGCGGTCCGATGATGGCAGGCCACCACAGAGGACGCAAGCGCAGCCTTTCCAGTATGTTTGAGGCGGTCGGCGAGCACGCGGCCGGGAAGATGACGGATGAAGAACTGACCGAATTTGAGCATAACGCATGTCCGACCTGCGGTTCCTGCTCCGGCATGTATACCGCGAATAGTATGAACTGTCTGACCGAGGTGCTCGGCATGGGCCTGAAGGGGAATGGTACGATTCCGGCGGTATATTCTGACCGCATTATTTTGGCGAAGATGGCCGGTATGCAGGTGATGGAGCTTCTGAAAAACGACATCCGCCCGCGTGACATTATGACGGAAAAGGCGTTTATGAATGCGCTGACAGTGGATATGGCGCTCGGTTGCTCGACAAACAGTATGCTGCATCTTCCGGCGATTGCGCATGAGGCAGGCGTAGAGCTGAATGTAGACATAGCCAACGAAATCAGTGCGCGTACACCGAATATCTGTCATCTGGCGCCGGCGGGTCCGACCTATATGGAAGACCTGAATGAGGCAGGCGGCGTATACGCGGTGATGAATGAACTGACGAAGAAGAACCTGCTGAACCTGGACTGCATGACAGTGACCGGAAAGACAGTAGGAGAGAATATTAAGGACTGTGCAAACCTGAATCCGGAAGTCATCCGGCCGGTGGAGAATCCATACAGTACGACTGGCGGACTTGCTGTCCTGAAAGGCAATCTGGCGCCGGAGGGCAGCGTAGTAAAGCGTTCTGCGGTTGCGCCGGAGATGATGGTGCATGAGGGACCGGCTCGTGTCTTTGACTGTGAGGAGGATGCGATTGAAACCATCCTTGGCGGAGGAATCCATCCGGGGGATGTAGTTGTCATTCGCTATGAAGGACCAAAAGGCGGACCGGGTATGCGCGAAATGCTGAACCCCACTTCCGCGATTGCTGGTATGGGGCTTGGCTCTACCGTGGCTCTGATCACGGACGGGCGTTTCAGCGGCGCCTCCAGAGGCGCTTCGATCGGACATGTCTGCCCAGAGGCAGCGGTCGGCGGACCGATTGCGCTGGTCGAAGAGGGCGATATTATTAAGGTGAATATTCCGGAATGCACGCTGACGCTGGACGTAGATGAGGAAGAACTTGCGAAGCGGCGGGCGGCATGGCAGCCAAGAGAGCCGAAGGTAAAGACTGGCTATCTGGAGCGCTACGCAGCGCTGGTGACAAGCGCGAGCCGCGGTGCGGTGCTGGAAGTACCGGGAAAGAATTAATCATATAGTCGGAAAGATTAAACAGAAGGATTCGAAAGGAAATACACGGATGAAATTAAATGGTTCTCAAATTGTAATCGAGTGCTTAAAGGAGCAGGGCGTAGACACGGTCTTCGGCTATCCGGGCGGCACGATTCTGAATATCTATGATGAACTGTATAAACACAGCGGGGAGATTCGCCATATCCTGACGTCCCATGAGCAGGGCGCCTCCCACGCGGCGGACGGATACGCGCGTTCTACCGGAAAAGTGGGCGTCTGCCTGGCAACCTCCGGACCGGGCGCGACGAACCTGGTGACCGGTATCGCGACGGCTTATATGGATTCGATCCCAATCGTGGCGATCACGGCGAATGTGGCAGTGTCCGCGCTTGGCCGTGACAGCTTTCAGGAGATCGATATTGCGGGTATCACCACACCGATTACGAAGCATAATTTTATTGTGAAGGATATTACAAAGCTCGCGGATACGATCCGCTGGGCCTTCCAGATCGCGCAGGAGGGACGTCCGGGACCGGTTTTGGTAGATATTCCGAAGGATGTCACTGCGGCAGTCACAGAGTTTGAACCGCAGGTGCCGGAAAAGCCGGAGCGCAGTACGGAGTATATCCGGGAAGCAGATCTGGATGCGGCCGTGAAGCTGATTAATGAGTGCGAAAAGCCATTCGTGTTTGTCGGCGGCGGCGCGGTGCGCTCGGACGCGTCAGAGGAACTGAAAAGATTTGTAGATAAGGTGCATGCGCCAGTGGCGGATTCTCTCATGGGCAAGGGAGCATTTGACGGCAGAGAAGAGATGTACTGCGGCATGCTCGGCATGCATGGGACAAAGACCGCAAACCTTGGCGTGAGCCAGTGCGACCTGCTGATTACGATTGGTGCGCGTTTCAGCGACCGTGTGATCGGAAATGCCGCAACCTTTGCCAGAAACGCAAAGGTTCTGCAGATTGACGTTGACCCGGCGGAGATCAACAAGAATATTCAGGTGGATACCAGCATCATCGGCGATGTCCGTGAAGTTCTGAAGCGGCTGAATGCGCGGATTGAGGATCACCGTCACGATGAATGGGATGATTCGATCAAAGAACTGAAAAAGAAATATCCATTGAAATACAATGAAAATGGCCTGACCGGCCCCTATGTGGTGGAAGAGATTTACCGCCAGACGCAGGGCGACGCAATTATCGTAACCGACGTTGGTCAGCACCAGATGTGGACCGCGCAGTATTACAAGTTCTCCAAACCGCGCACGCTTCTTTCCTCTGGTGGCCTGGGCACGATGGGCTATGGTGTCGGAGCCGCGATTGGCGCGAAAGTGGCGAACCCGGATAAGACGGTGATCAATATCGCGGGCGACGGCTGTTTCCGCATGAATATGAACGAGATTGCCACAGCGGTACGCTACAACATACCGATCATTGAAGTGGTGATCAATAATCATGTACTCGGTATGGTGCGCCAGTGGCAGACCCTGTTTTATGACAAGCGCTATTCCGCGACGATACTCAACGACCAGGTGGATTTTGTAAAGCTGGCGGAGGCCATGGGTGCGGTTGGTATTCTGGTGACGGAAAAAGAAGAGGTCGGACCGGCGATTGAAAGAGCGATCGGCCTGGGACGTCCGGTGGTGATCGACTGTCAGATTGACGCTGATGATAAGGTGTTCCCGATGGTATCGCCTGGAGCGGCGATTGATACTGCGTTTGACCAGGATGACCTGAAATAAATGATTTTCCCTTGTAACGGTCTGTGAAGGTACAGGACAGTTATGAATGGGAAATATACGAGGAGGAAATGAAAAAATGAGCAGAGTGTACAACTTTTCAGCCGGTCCGGCGGTATTGCCGGAGGAGGTTCTGCGCGAAGTGCAGGACGAGATGATGGATTATGGCGGCAGCGGGATGTCCGTGATGGAGATGAGCCACCGCTCGAAGGTGTTTGATAACATTATTCAGGAAGCAGAGCAGGATCTGCGCGATCTGATGGGGATTCCGGACAATTACCGCGTGCTGTTCATGCAGGGCGGCGCGAGCCTGCAGTTTGCGATGATCCCGATGAACCTGATGAAGAACCGGGTAG
Source organism: Lachnospiraceae bacterium (assembly GCA_021205755.1). Classification (GTDB taxonomy): domain Bacteria; phylum Bacillota; class Clostridia; order Lachnospirales; family Lachnospiraceae; genus Choladousia. The sequence continues at coordinate 59,216 of JAJPWX010000046.1, forward strand.
CGGACTATGTGATTACCGGCCAGTGGGCGAAAAAAGCATGGCAGGAAGCGCAGAAGTACGGTACCGCGAACGCAGTGGCGTCCAGCGCAGACAAGACGTTCTCCTATATTCCGGATTGCAGTGATCTGCCGATCAGTGAGAATGCTGACTATGTGTACATCTGTGAGAACAATACCATTTACGGGACAAAATACAAAAAACTCCCGAATACGAAAGGAAAGATTCTGGTTTCCGATGTATCCTCCTGCTTCCTTTCTGAACCAGTAAATGTGACAGATTACGGCATTATTTATGGCGGCGTCCAGAAGAACATCGGACCGGCCGGGATGGTGATTTCCGTGATTCGCGATGACCTGATTACGGATGATGTGATGGAGTGCACGCCGACTATGATGAAATTCAAAACACACGCCGATGCGGGCTCTCTTTACAACACCCCGAACTGCTGGTGCATTTATGTGTGCGGCAAGGTCTTCAAGTGGCTGAAAGCGATGGGCGGTCTTTCTGTGATGAAGGAGCGCAATGAGAAAAAAGCTGCGATTCTTTATGATTTTCTGGATAACAGCCGGTTGTTCCACGGTACGGTGGTGAAGGAAGACCGTTCCCTGATGAATGTTCCTTTCGTGACCGGGGATAATGAGCTGGACGCGAAGTTTGTCAAAGAAGCAGAGGCAGCCGGATTTGTGAACCTCAAAGGTCACCGCACCGTTGGCGGTATGCGCGCCAGCATCTACAACGCGATGCCGCAGGAGGGCGTGGAGAAGCTGGTGGAGTTTATGAAAGATTTTGAAGAGAAAACTCTGTGAGTGCAAGTATGGATAAACTCGCAGGTATCGTATAATACAAGCAATTTGCATGAATGAATGATTCTTATTAAAGAGGCATAAAACAACATGTATCAGTATAAATGTTTAAATCCAATCGCGACAGCGGGACTGAATCAGCTGTCCGGCCAGTATGCGCAGGTAGAGAATCTGGAAGAGGCGGACGCGGTGCTGGTGCGCAGCGCAAATATGCATGAGTTGGAGTTGCCGGATACCCTCCAGGCCATCGCTCGTGCGGGAGCCGGGGTAAATAATATCCCGCTTGACTTATGTGCCGAAAAAGGCATTGTTGTATTTAATACACCGGGTGCGAATGCGAATGGTGTAAAAGAGCTGGTGATTGCGGGGATGCTGCTTGCAGCCCGCGATATTGTCGGCGGGGTTGGCTGGGTGGAAAGCCAGGCGGGCAACGCAGATGTACAGAAACAGGCGGAAAAAGAGAAGAAACGCTTTGCGGGAACGGAACTGCGCGGCAAGAAGCTTGGTATCATCGGTCTTGGCGCGATTGGCGTGCAGGTGGCGAACGCGGCGACACATCTTTGCATGGAAGTGTATGGGTACGACCCCTATATTTCCGTAGACGCAGCCTGGAATCTTTCACGCAGCATTCATCATATCACGGATGTAGAGCAGATTTACGCGCAGTGCGACTATATTACGATTCATGTTCCACTGATGGATTCCACCCGCGGTATGATCGATCAGGCGGCGATTTCCAAAATGAAGCCGAACGCAGTGGTGCTGAACTTTGCGAGAGATCTTCTGGTAGATGAAAAGGCAATAGTTGCAGCTCTGGAAGAAGGGCACATCCACCGTTATGTATCCGATTTTCCAAATCCGGAGACGGTTGGCAAAAAAGGCGTTATTATTACACCGCATCTGGGCGCATCTACTGCGGAAGCGGAAGAAAACTGTGCAGTGATGGCAGTGAATGAGCTGCGGAATTTCCTGGAAAACGGCAATATCCGCAATTCTGTGAACTATCCGAACTGTGACATGGGCGTGTGTACGCACATGGCCCGTGTGGCGATTTACCATAAGAATGTGCCGAAAATGATCAGCCGGTTTACCGATGTGCTTGGCGATATGAATATTCAGAATATGAGCAACACCAGCCGCGGTGACTATGCCTATACGTTGGTTGATCTGGATGCTCCGGTTTCGGACGAGATTGTGGCCGGGCTCAGGGCGGTAAAGGATGTCATTAAAGTGCGTGTGGTAAAAAACGGCTGAAGTAACATGCTTCTGGTTTGGCAGTGTCCGCATTGCGGGTACAGAAGTTTAACGAAATAAACGGAGAAAACGAATGGCAGAAATCATTCCATTTTACGGCGTACTTCCGGCAAAAGAATACGCCTCCCGCGTGGCAGCGCTTCCCTATGATGTTTACAGCCGTGAGGAAGCGGCTGCAGCTGCGTCAAAGGATCGGCTGTCCTTTTTAAATATTGACCGTCCGGAGACACAGTTTGATCCAGCGCAGGACATGTACGCGCCGGAAGTGTACCGCAAAGCAGATGAAATGCTTCACGCGGAAATTGCGGAGGGCATTTTTAGACAGGATCAGGAAAAGAATTACTATATTTACGAGCTGACCATGAATGGGCGCAGCCAGACCGGGCTGGTGGCTTGTGCTTCGATAGATGATTACATCCATAATGTGATCAAGAAGCATGAGAATACCCGTGCGGAAAAGGAAGAGGACCGCGTCCGCCACGTGGATCAGTGCAGTGCGCAGACCGGACCGATTTTTCTGGCGTATCACCGCGATGAACGGATCGCTGCGGTAATTGCCCGCGCAAAGGAACAGGAGCCGATTTTTGCATTTTGTTCAGAGGATGGGATCGGGCACCGTGGCTGGCGCATCGGAGATACCTCGGATATCATTGAGATCTGCGAAGCTTTTGCGGGGATTGACCACATTTATATCGCAGACGGGCATCACCGGGCTGCTTCAGCGGTGCGTGTCGGATTGCAGCGCAGGGCGGAGCATCCTGATTACGAAGGGGACGAGGAGTTCAATTATTTTCTTTCTGTGCTTTTCCCGGATGATGAACTGATGATCATGGATTATAACCGGCTGGTGAAAGATCTGAATGGCCTGACCGTGCCGGAATTTTTAGAGCGTACGGGTGAGGTGTTTGAAGTGACCCCCTGCGAGAAAGGGAAAAAACCCGAAAAGAAGGGCTGCGTCACCATGTACCTCGACTCACAGTGGTATCATTTAGAGTTAAAACCAGAGTATCGCAGTGCAGATCCGGTTCTGGGGCTTGACGTGTCGGCACTTCAGAACCATCTGATTGCCCCGGTACTGGATATTCAGGATCCCAAACGGAACCGCCGGATTGACTTTGTCGGCGGAATTCGTGGACTGGAAGAACTGAAACGACGGGTAGATGAGGACGGATGGGCGGCAGCGTTTGCGATGTACCCGACTTCGATTGGGGAACTTTTCGCGGTCGCCGATGCAGGGCTTTTGATGCCACCGAAATCAACCTGGTTTGAACCAAAGCTGCGCAGCGGATTGTTTTTGCATCTTTTTGAAAGATAAAGCGCAGCGATTTAATTAGCCGGATGCCGTTACAGGTCACACCTGTAGTGATTGAATAAGGTAAATTTGATCAAGGTGTGACCTGTAATGGCTGTGAAGCGACAGAACAGGAGGATTCTCTATGAATGAAAAACTGTACGATTTAATGGACTGGGCTGGAATTGAAGCACTTGTTTATTCTGAAGAGGACAACCCTCATCAGAACCTGGGTCCCCATTTGACGGAGGACGGCGTCGTTTTCCTTGCATTTTTTCCGGGCGCTGCAGAAGCGTCTGTTCGGATTGAGGGGCAAAAAGATCCGCTTCCTATGGAGATGGAAGACGAAGCCGGATACTTTGCGGCGATGATGGAAGGGGATGCCATTCCTGCTTATTCTTATCGGGTGGTTTATGAGGACGGAAAAGAAGCGGAATACGGAGATCCTTATGCGTTCGCGCCGCAGCTGACTGAAAAAGATACAAAGAAATTCAATGCCGGTATTTCCTACGAAGTCTATAAAAAGCTGGGAGCGCATCCGATGACGATCGACGGAAAGTCAGGCGTGTATTTTGCCGTCTGGGCACCATATGCGATGCGCGTCAGTGTGGTTGGTGATTTTAACAGCTGGGATGGGCGGATGTATCCGATGCGCAGACTCTGGGATTCCGGTATTTTTGAACTGTTTGTACCGGGAATTGCTTCTGGAGCGCTTTATAAGTTTGAGATCAAGGCAAAAGGAGGTCTGACCTATCTGAAGGCAGATCCTTATGCGAATGCGTCCGAGCTTCGTCCGGGAACGGCTTCGGTTGTGACAGACCTGAGTGATTTTGTGTGGACCGATGAAAAATGGCTCGCCGCCCGCAGCAGCGCGCAGGCAAAAGATGTCCCGATGGCGGTTTATGAGGTTGACCTTGCGACATTCCGGAAGCCGATTACGCAAAACGAGAAGCAGGAAGCTGCCGCTGAGAGTATGGGCGCAGCGTTTCCTCAGATTCGGCCTGCAAAGAGTCCGGAGAAAGCAGAGGCTTCCGTTTCGAAAAACGCGGAGAAGGCGGATTCCCAGGTTTTGCCGGGGCAGAGTGAAGAAAATGGCGGCGGGAACGTGGACGCAGCGGAAGTCCGTGAATTTTACAATTACCGTGAACTGGCTCCGATGATTGCGGATTATGTGAAAGCGCTTGGCTATACTCACATTGAACTGTTGCCGGTCATGGAGCATTATTCGGACCGTTCGTATGGCTATGAAGTGACCGGCTATTATGCGCCGACCGCCCGCTTTGGTACGCCGGAAGATTTTATGTATTTCATGAATTACATGCATGAGCAGGGCATCGGTGTGATCCTTGACTGGGTACCGTCGCAGTTCCCGCGTGACACACATGGTCTGGCAGCTTTCGACGGGACATTCCTGTATGAGCATCTGGATCCGCGCAAAGGCGTTCACCCGAAAAATGATACTCTGCTGTATAACTATGGCCGTCCGGAGGTTTCGAACTTCCTGATTGCGAACGCCCTTTTCTGGAAAAATGTTTACCATGCGGATGGGCTGCGGATGAATGCGGTGGCTTCCATGCTTTATCTGGATTATGACCGGAAAGCCGGGGAATGGGTGCCGAATATGTACGGCAGAAATGAAAATCTCGAGGCTGTGGAATTCTTCAAGCATCTGAATTCGATTTTCAAAAAACAGGCGGACGGAGCTTTGCTGATCGCGGAGGATTCCTCCACCTGGCCGAAGCTGACCACCCCGGTTGAGGATGGCGGCCTTGGGTTTGATTACAAATGGAATACCGGATGGACGAATGATGTGATTGACTATATGCAGCTGGATCCCTTTTTCCGCTCGCACCATCATAACGATCTGACTTTAAGCATGGTCTACGCCTACAGCGAGGATTTTATTGTCGGTTTCTCGCATGACAATGTTGTGAATGGCCAGGGTTCCATGTTTGATAAAATGCCGGGCAAGCGCAGCATGAAATTTGCAAATCTTCGCGCCGCGTATGGCTTCATGGTGGCTCATCCAGGCAAAAAGCATCTGTTCATGGGACAGGATATCGGGATACCTTCTCAGTGGGACTATAAGACTGCGGTTCCGTGGGAGCTTCTGGAGGAAGAAGACTATTCGCAGATGAAAGCCTATATGCAGGCATTGCTTTCCCTTTACCGTTCACAGCCGGCTTTGTATCAGAAAGACTATGACCCGGAAGGGTTTGAATGGATTGACACCCTTTCCGCAAATGAGAACACGATTGTATTTCTGCGCAGGGGAGCAGCCGAAAACGAGGATCTTCTGGTTGTGTGCAACTTCTCGCCGTTAGCATATGAGAAATATCAGATTGGTGTGCCTTACAGCGGGAAGTATAAAGAAGTCTTCAATAGCGACAGCGCCGCATTCGGCGGAACCGGGAAGACAAATCCGCGTGTCAAGGCTTCGAAGAAAGAAATATGCGACGACCGGGAGAATTCCATCCGCATCCAGATGCCGCCGATGGGGATTGCGGTTTTTAAATGTACGAAAGAAGAAACAGTGCAAACGGATGCGGGAAAGAAAAGCACCGGGGAATCTGTATCGGAAAAACCAGCAGCAAAGAAGCCGGCATCAAAAGCTGCGGCAGTGAAGAAAACTGCAGCGAAGAAAAGCACGGCAGCGAAAGAAAAGCCAGGAAAAACAACGGCGAAAAAACAGCAGAAAAGCAGTAAATAAACGGATATCACAGCGGAGGATAGATGGATAATTATAAGGAATCTGAAAAAAAAGAAGAACAGGGCGTGCACACACATGTTCTGGAGGACGGAACCGTTATTCAGCATAGCCACACGCATACGCATGAAAATACAAAAGCTGTGCTGAACCGGCTTTCCAGGGCGATCGGTCATCTGGAATCTGTCAAGAGAATGGTCGAGGACGGGCGTGACTGCAGCGAGGTGCTTGTGCAGCTCTCAGCAGTAAAGTCAGCTCTGAATAATACGGGAAAGATCATTCTGCAGGATCACATCAAGAACTGCCTCGTAGACGCGGTACAGACAGGCGATATGCAAGAGATCGAGGAATTGAACAAGGCAATTGATCAGTTTATGAAATGAGAAGCTGAAAAAAGCGGAAATAAAAATGGATTTTTTGTAAAAAACCCTTGCCAAATCCGCAAAAGTTTTATATAATAGCGTGGTCGGTCGGACGATGCAGCTGTTTTGCTGATCGGCCATGCGAATTATATAGTCTGCTGGATTAGCTCAGTCGGTAGAGCGACGCATTCGTAATGCGTAGGTCGTGGGTTCAAGTCCCATTTCCAGCTGAATGTGAAAAGCCTTGAGATTCAAGGCTTTTTGCTATTTTAGAAGTGAAAAGCCGTCCGAAAAGGGCGGCTGATTTATTCGGTAAGAGATTTCCGAAAGAATGTCAGCTTGATTATGAAAACAGGAGGAATATTCATGAAGCATCCGATTGCTGTGATTACGATGGAAAATGGAACGGAGATTGAGGTGGAATTGTATCCGGAGGAAGCTCCCAATACGGTCAGCAGCTTTCTGTTTCTTGCGGGGAAGGGCTGCTTCGACAATCATGCGATTGAGCGAATCGCTCATGATTTTGTCGCGGACATCAGCTATACAGCTTTTGGAAGGGACGAGGCGAAGTATCTGATCGCGTATGAGACAGCGGACGCGGGCTTTCCGAATCATCTGCCTGCGCTCCCAGGTACGATTGTTATGGGAGGCTATGAGGAGGGAATCTCAGGCGGAGAGTTCTTTTTCCCATTTCTGGAGAACGAACGCCTGACCTGGCATTATCCCGCGTTTGGGAAAGTGACCAGGGGAATGGAGGAGATTATGCGCTGGAATACGCTTCCGCTGCGGGAGGTGGAGCTTCCGCAGGATCCTTCTATCCGGATTACTGCTCCGGTCGAGCCGCCGGTGATCCGGTCGGTTCGTGTGGAGACCTTTGGGGTTTCGTATCCGGAGCCGGTTCGTCTGGAAAAAGTGCCGCTTCCGGTGAATTGGTGTGATCTGTAACGGTTCCGACGGTTTCCGATCACACAACTTTTGATTTTATTCTGGACATTAACACGTTACTGTGCTATAGTGAATTACGAATTTACGTAAATTTTACGGCAGAAAAGAGGAACGAAGATGGCCAGATATATTTTAAAAAGACTGGCGATGATGGTTGTGACATTGTTTGCCATTATGCTGGTGACCTTTCTGATTATGCATGCGATTCCCGGAGGACCATACAGCGCCGGGAAACGGCTCCCTGAGGATATTCAGGCAGCTCTGGATGAAAAGTATCATCTGAATGATCCGCTCTATGTTCAATTCTTTGATTATGTGAAGGGAGTACTTCAGCTGGACCTGGGGCCTTCCTTCCGATATGAAGGTCTTTCGGTCAATGATCTGATCGCGCAGGGATTTCCTGTTTCCGCTACGCTCGGAGTGCTTGCCATGCTGTTTACTCTGGTGATAAGCATACCGATGGGGATTATTGCGGCATTGAAGCACGGTAAATGGCAGGATACACTGATCAGCGTGGTGACGACGATCGGAGTCACGGTTCCATCTTTTGTCATCGCAACGCTTTTGGAATACTTTCTCGCATACAGGCTGCGGTGGTTTCCAATTTATGGAGTGGAGAATCCGAAGGGATATATCCTGCCCATGATTGCACTGTCTGGCTATTATCTGGCTTTTGTGACGAGACTTACCCGCTCCAGCCTGATGGATGTCATGCGGATGGATTATATCCGTACTGCCCGCGTCAAGGGACTCACGGAGACGCAGGTGGTGGTGCGGCACGGGCTGCGCAATTCTCTGATTCCGGTGGTGACGGTGTTAGGCCCGACGCTTGCGGGACTTCTGATGGGTTCTTTTGTAGTGGAACAGATCTTTGCTCTGCCGGGGATGGGACGGTTTTTCGTTCAGAGTATCACGAACCGTGACTACACGGCGATCATGGGATTTACGCTTTTTTACGCGACGGTTCTGGTAGTGCTGGTATTTCTGGTGGATATTCTGTATTGCCTGATTGATCCGCGAATTAAGCTGGCGGAGTAAAACCGGATGGAGAGAGATAGCCAAATGATGAGAGATTTTACAGAAAAAGACTGGGAAGCACTGGATGTGCAGGACCGTGAGGAAGAAAAAATAGCTGGCGAGAGCGTTTCGCTGGGGCGGGAGGCTTTTTACCAGTTCAGAAAGAAAAAGACGGCAGTTCTTGGTGTGGTTCTGGTTTTATTCATACTGCTGTTTGCGATCGTAGGTCCTTTTTTTACTACACATTCTTATGATGAACAGACGCTGGTTTATGTGAGTATGTCGCCGGTTCTGAAGGTTTATGTTATCAATGACAATTATTATTATGTCACCTCCGGAAGCAAGGTGATTGCGATCGATCAGGATGGAACTCTTGGTGAGACGATCCGCTCGGACAGTGAGGATATGACGAACAAACGGTATGTGTTCACGATTGAGGGGGAGACCTATTATCTGAATTATCGGAACAGTCCATCTACCCTGGAGGATACGGATGGAAATATCCTTCCGACGAGCCGCGTGCTCAACAAGACCTATCCGCTTGGCACAGATGACCTGGGGAGAGATATTCTGGTGCGGCTGATGTATGGCGCGCGTGTTTCTTTGACGGTGGCGTTTGTGGCGACACTGGTGACGCTGCTAATCGGGACTCTATATGGGAGTATCTCCGGATACCTTGGCGGAATGGTGGATAACGTGATGATGCGGATTGTGGATATCATCAGCGCGATTCCTCTGACGATGTATGTGATTCTGATCATGGTGCTTTTCGATAATGGAGGACTGGTCAGCATCATTATTGCGATTGGGTCTGTTTACTGGGTGGACATGGCCAGAGTGGTAAGAGGAGAAATCCTGACTCTGAAAAAGCGTGAATTTGTGGGGGCGGCCCGAACGATGGGCAGCAGTACCGGATATATTCTGCGGAAGCATCTGATTCCGAATGCGTTAGGCCCAATCATCGTGACAGCGACAATGCAGATTCCTTCGGCAATCTTTACAGAAGCATTCATGAGCTTTATCGGACTGGGGGTCTCGGCACCGATGGCTTCGTGGGGCATGATGTGCAATGACGCGCTGGAAACCATGCAGACCGCGCCGTACCAGCTGGCGTTTCCTGCGATTGCGATTTGTATCGCGATGTTTGCGTTCAATTTTATCGGAGACGGACTGCGGGACGCGTTTGATCCGCAGATGAGAAAATAAGGGAGAGAAAGCGCGATGGAAGAACCGATTTTGCAGATAGAAAATTTACATACCTCTTTTCATACCAGAGCGGGAGAGGTACAGGCGGTGCGCGGGCTTTCTTTTCAGCTGCAGAAAGGAGAAATTCTGGGCATTGTGGGAGAATCAGGCAGCGGGAAGAGCGTGACTGCTCTCTCCATCCTGGATGTGCTCCCGGAGAACGCATTTCATACGGAAGGTAAAATCATCTTTGAGGGAAAGGATCTGCTCAAATCGACAAAGAAAGAACTCCGCAAGGTGAGAGGCGGGCAGATTTCTATGGTTTTTCAGGATCCGATGACTTCGTTAAGTCCGCTGATGAAGATCGGAAAGCAGATTGAAGAAGCGATACTGCAGAATGTGCAGGGTGCAACGAAAGAACAGGCCCGGGTGAAAGCTCTGGAGATGCTGCGCAAGGTTCATATTCCGGATCCGGAGAGCCGCTATGAATGTTATCCGCATGAGCTTTCCGGCGGGATGCGGCAGAGAGTCATGATTGCGATCGCACTTTCCTGCGACCCGAAGATTGTGATTGCGGACGAGCCGACGACTGCTCTGGATGTGACGATTCAGAAGCAGATTTTGCTGCTCTTGAAGGAAATGTGCCGCGAGATGCAGCTTTCTGTGATTTTTATTACACATGATCTCGGCGTGGTAGCGCAGCTTTGTGATCGTGTGGTTGTACTCTATGGCGGGCTGAAGATGGAAGAAGGGACGGTTTTCGAATTGTTTGAAAATCCCGGACATCCTTATACCATGGGACTGCTGGAATCTGTGCCCAGAGTAAATCAGGACAAGAATGCCAGGCTGCAGCCAATACCGGGCTCACCTCCGGATTTGCTGTCCCCTCCGCAGGGATGCCCCTTTTATTCCAGGTGCAGATATGCGCGCAGGCTGTGTGTGAGCGAGCGGCCGGAGAAAATAATGTTATCCCAGACACATAGCAGTGCCTGCTGGCTGAATCATCCAGGGGCTCCTGCTGTGGGAAATCCTTTTGCGGAAAGGCAGGTGGGAAGATGACAGAGACAGGAAAGCATCTGCTGGAGGTAAAGGATCTGAAACAATATTTCCCGGTGGCAGGAAACCGGCATTTGGCGGTTCGGGCGGTGGATGGCGTCAGCTTTTTTATCGACCGGGGTGAGACATTTGGCCTGGTAGGAGAATCTGGATGTGGAAAATCCACAGTTGCCAGAGCCATTATACGGCTGAATGAGCCTACGGACGGTCAGGTCATTCTGGACGGCCAGGATATTACGCATTTGAAAGAAAGGGAACTGGTAACTGCCAGAAAAAAGATGCAGATGGTATTTCAGGATCCCTATTCTTCTCTCAATGGGCGTATGTCTATTCGAGAGATCCTAGAGGAACCCCTGATTGCACAGAACCGGAAGCTTTCAAAGGAGGAGCGGGCGCTAAAGGCCAGAGAGGCGTTGCTGCGTGTCGGTCTTTCCGCAGATTATCTGAACCGGTATCCGCATGAGTTTTCCGGCGGACAAAGGCAGCGAATCTGCATCGCCCGGGCTCTGATTGTGAATCCGGAGTTCCTGATCTGTGATGAGGCGATTTCTGCGCTGGATGTGTCGATTCAGGCACAGGTTGTGAATATGCTTGGCGACTTTCAGAAGGAATACGGTCTGACGTATCTGTTTATCGCGCATGACCTTTCGATGGTACGTTATGTTTCCCATCGCGTCGGTGTAATGTATCTCGGACATCTGATGGAGGTGTGTGAGAGCGAGGAAATTTACCGGAATCCGCTGCACCCCTATACACAAGGACTCCTCGCATCCATTCCGGTAGCGAATCCCAGAGAGGCCAGGGCGAATGAGACGCCTGCGATTGAAGGCGAGGTGCCAAGTCCTCTTTCACCGCCGGATGGCTGTGCGTTCCATACCCGGTGTCCGCACGCAAAAGAGATCTGCCGCAGCGTCTGCCCGCAGATGAAGGATATGGGGGACGGACACTTTGTATGCTGCCATCTGTATGCGTAATCTCAGGGTGCCGGATATTTGCGGCTCACATCCTTTGGCCTGGTAAGCGGAATGACAGTGGAACGATACAGATAGTAAAAGGACAGATGTCTTTACTATAAATGTGCTTACGGTAACTATTCAGGAACTGAACAGTTATGAATTTAAGAATCAGGAGGATAACAACATGAAACAGAAAATTTCCAGACGTGCGTTTCTGCAGGGCTCCGCGGCGGCTCTTGCCACGACAGCTTTTTGCGGAAGCCTTTCCCTTTCTGCGGGAGCGGAAGAGTCTGAGCAGGTATTCCGCTACGCGATTACGGATGACCCGGACAGCCTTGACCCGGGCTATACACTGAACTCCTTTGCGTCTCCGGTGTTTTATAACTGCTTTGTCGGACTTGTGCGCTACAATACAGACAGCGAGCTGATTCCGGGAGCGGCAGCGGACTGGACGGTTTCCGATGACGGCCTGGTATGGACCTTCACACTTAATGAGGGGATGCAGTGGTCCAACGGGACAGATGTGACGGCGGCAGATTTTGAGTACGCATGGCAGAGAGTCCTGACGGCTGAATTCGGTGCGTCCGGCGCGTATATGCTGTACAATTACATTGAGAACGCACAGAGCTACTATAATGGAGAGTGTGAGTGGGAGGATGTCGGCATTAAGGTGCTCGATGACCTGACGCTCGAGGTGACGCTCGCTTCTCCGTGCAGCTATTTCACCGCGCTGCTCGCGACCTGGACTTATATGCCAGTCTGCAAGGCAGTCGTATCGGAAAATGAAGACTGGGCAACGGATTATGACAATTATGTGTCGAATGGTCCGTTTACGATTGAAAGCTACCGCATGGGCGAGGCAATTTATCTGGTAAAGAACGAGTATTATTGGCTGAAAGATGAAGTCAGCCTGGATCGGATCAACCTGATGATTTTCCAGGATCTGACCACTGCACTGAATGCGTATGAGGCTGGCGAACTGGATGGCATGACCAAAGTTCCGTCCTCCAGCATTTCCAGCCTGAAAGGCAGAGACGACTTTTACAGCATTTCTCTTTTCAGCAATACCTATTGGATGTTTAATACGACGGAGGAGTATCTGTCGGATCCGCTGGTACGTGAGGCTCTGACAATTTCCATCGACCGTACTGCTCTGATCGAGGATGTTCTTCAGACGAGCTCTACGCCGGCTACCGGACATGTTCCGTATGGATATATTCAGTCAGACGGCCAGGATTTCCGGGAGGCTGGCGGAGACTATGGCATTACCGCAGACCCGCAGATTGACCGTGCGCTGGAGCTGCTTGCAGAGGCCGGTTATGAAGATCCGTCCGAGATCACGATCCGCGTGTGCTATTATACCAGCGATACCGTAAAAAAGGTGGCTGAGACGCTTGCATCTATGTGGGAGACCAATCTGGGCATCAACTGCGAGATCGAAAGCTCTGAGTGGTCTGTATTTTATGATCAGATTCTGGATCTGGACTACGGTGTAGCAGCTATGGGAGATTCTGCGACTTATATGCATCCGATGGCATTTCTGCAGACCTATCAGGGCAGCGAGCCGCCGCTTGAGACTGGTTGGAGAAGTGAGGAATACGATGCGTATCTCGCACAGGCACTTTCCACGACGGATGCGGCCGAGGCAGATGAATGCCTGCATGCGGCTGAGGATTTGTTTATGAATGATTACGTGCTGCTGCCGTTATACTATGGCTCTTCCGCGATGATGATGAAGGACTATGTGTCGAATTGGGCAATTACTGCATGCAGCATCGAAGTGTTTGATGGCATCGAGCTGTTGGAGCACTAAAAGAAAAGAGTACAATCCGGACATTTTATAGAAAAAGATCTGTTCTGAATATTCGGAACAGGTCTTTTTTTAAAGAATTGTAGTGAAAATATTAAGAAAAGCTTCGCATTTTTTCGGCTCCTCTGTTGTATAATAAATTCAGATACGGGCATACCGTAGATTCCTGAATGCCCGAAGAAAAGGAAATGAGCAGTGCCTGTCGCTTCAAAGAAGGGGGAAGCCCAGGCATGGCAGAAGAATCTGGTTTTCAACAGCTAGGGGAGGTGCTATTTATGCGAATGTTGAGACTTGAGGGAAAAAAGGCGGCAGGTTTGCTGGCTTTTGTGACTGGCATTCTGATACTGGCCGCCGTTATTCTGTATTCGAGACGCGTGGCGCTGGTTTCAGAGGAGCTTGTCGCGGACAGTGTGAAGGTTACTTGGACGAATGATGAGATGGAGCAGGTTGATCTGACGAATCAGGCGAGGAAGGAAAAAATTGTCCGGCTGCTCGATGAATACAGCCGGGAGAGTGCTCCGGCTGAAGCCGGCGAGGAGGAGTTCCGGCCGCATAAGGGCGATCTGGAGATCAGCGTAAGTGATAAGAGCGGAGGCTCTCATCAGATCTACTTATCGAAGGAAGGCGAGGATTACTTCTTCTATTCTCAGGAGGAAGGGAAGGTTTATAAGATTCCTGAGGGCGACGAACTGTACCAGGAGGTAGCTGCGGCGCTTTGACCGCAGAGATACGTGTTCTAAAGAGAAGAAAAACCGCATAGAGTAAATAAGGGGTAACTGTGAAGGTACGGAACAGTTACAATAAGGGAATTCGAAGAGCCCCATATCTGTCAGTCAGGTATGGGGTTTTCTGCATCCGCTGACAGGGCGGTTTGAAGAGAAAATATCTGTCAGAATTCCCTGGGAGGATCTATGCGGAAAAACAGCTGGCTGCAAAAAGTGCTCTATGGTATGATGGCTGTTCTGGGAGCTTATATTATGTATAAAAGCGGCGCTCTTTGGGCGGCGCGTAATCAGCTGCAAAAAACAGCAGAGACCGGGAGCGCACAGCAGGCAATGGAGGATTCCGCGATGCGTACCTGGTCACTCGCTTACACAGCGACAGTGGAAGGGAAAAGAATTTCCGGTTGGCTTGCCGCATGGTTTGGACAGGTAGTGCCAGTTCTGAGTTATGTAGCGGAAGAAGAGGCTGTGACGGAGGAAAGCGAAGAAATATACGGCGCGAGTGCGGAATGGTCGGAGGAGGACGGGAAAGCAGCGGAAGAGAATGATAAAGTGCCGGATGAAAAGGAAATGACAGATACAGAGAAACCTGCGGAAGACGAGCAAAATCCGGCTCAAAATGAACCGGAGACGGAAACAGAAGCAGATGGCGAGATCGTTCAGGAGGTATCTGTGGGCACCATTTTTTCTCAGGCGCTTTCGCAGATGACGGATTTTTCTTATCTTTTGGCGAACTATTATACGGTGGATGAAGATACGATGGCAGACGCGGAGCTCATTGACGCAAAGGAATTGCTCTCAATGGATCTGACGATAGAGCAGGATTCGTCGGTGCCGCAGATTCTGATTTATCACACGCATTCACAGGAGGCGTTTGCGGATTCGGCAGAAGGCGAAGTGAGCGACACCGTAGTCGGGATGGGCGAGATTCTGGCGGACGAGCTGCGCAGCTACGGATACAATGTAATTCACGACACAGGGGAGTATGATCTGATTGACGGCGTGCTTGACCGGAGCGCGGCTTATGATTATGCCAGAGAGGCGGTTGAAGCGATTCTGGAGGAGTATCCGACCATCGAGGTGATCATCGATCTGCACCGTGACGGAGTAGAGGGCGATGAGGAGGATTTTGTGACAGAGATAGATGGGGAGGCAGCTTCTAAAATCATGTTTTTTAACGGACTTTCCCGCGACGCAAATGGGGATGCGCTTAGCTGGCTGCCGAATGATTATCTGACGGAAAATCTCGCCTTTTCTCTGCAGCTTCAGGTGCTCGCTCAAGCGGAATACCCGGGCTTTACCCGCAAGATTTATCTGCAGGCAGAGCGTTACAATCTGCATCTGCGCGCACGTTCTCTGCTGATCGAAGCCGGGACACAGCTGAATACGGTAGAGGAGGAGAAAAATGCGATGGCGCCGATTGCAAACCTGCTCCGGCAGATTTTGGGCTGAGTACAGGCAGCCGTATTTTGAATTTCTGTGAAATTTCATTATTTTCTGATTTGCCTGGCTGCCGGTTTGTGTTATACTATCTTGAAACGTTGCGCCTGCAGATAAAAAGAAAGCAGGTATTGAGCATATACGGATGGAAAAATACAGTAAATCCGGGAGAACCGGGGAGGAATAAAAGAGTGACAGTAGATCAGAGCAAAATCAGAAATTTTTGTATTATTGCGCACATTGACCATGGCAAATCGACACTGGCAGATCGGATTATTGAGATGACGGGGCTGCTGACCAGCCGTGAGATGCAGGATCAGGTGCTGGACAATATGGATCTGGAGCGGGAGCGCGGTATTACGATTAAATCGCAGGCGGTTCGGATCATTTATAAGGCGGATGATGGGGAAGAATATATTTTTAATCTCATTGATACTCCGGGACATGTGGATTTTAACTATGAGGTGTCGCGCTCGCTGGCGGCCTGTGATGGAGCAATTCTTGTTGTGGACGCGGCGCAGGGGATCGAGGCGCAGACACTGGCGAACGTGTATCTGGCGCTGGATCATGATCTGGATGTGATGCCGGTCATAAATAAGATTGATCTTCCGAGCGCCGAGCCGGAGCGCGTCATCCATGAGATCGAGGATGTGATTGGTATTGAGGCGGAGGATGCGCCGCAGATTTCAGCAAAGACCGGTCAGAACGTACATGAAGTGCTTGAGCAGGTGGTGACAAAGATTCCCGCGCCGACCGGAGATGCGGACGCGCCGCTGCAGGCGCTGATTTTTGACTCGGTCTATGATTCTTACAAGGGTGTTATTATCTTTATTCGCCTGATGAATGGTTCGGTCAAAAAGGGTACGAGGATTCGCATGATGGCGACCGGTGCGGAGGCAGAGGTTGTAGAGACAGGCTATTTCGGGCCGGGACAGTTTATCCCCTGCGAGGAGCTGAGCGCTGGTATGGTTGGTTATCTGACGGCCAGCCTGAAAAATGTGAAGGATACACGGGTCGGCGACACCGTGACGGATGCGGATCGCCCTTGCGCGGAGCCGCTTCCGGGTTATAAAAAGGTCAACCCGATGGTGTATTGCGGTATGTACCCGGTAGACGGGGCCAAATACCCGGATCTGCGGGACGCACTGGAGAAGCTTCAGCTCAATGACGCATCGCTTCATTTCGAGCCGGAGACCTCCGTAGCGCTGGGCTTTGGTTTTCGCTGCGGTTTCCTTGGCCTGCTGCATCTGGAGATTATCCAAGAGCGGTTGGAACGGGAGTATAATCTGGATCTGATCACCACCGCGCCGAGCGTGATTTATAAGGTCTACAAGACGGACGGGACGATGATTGAGCTGACCAACCCGACCAATCTGCCGGATCCCTCGGAGATTGATTATATGGAGGAGCCGGTCGTGGATGCAGAGATCATGGTGACGACGGAGTATCTGGGAGCGATTATGGAACTGTGCCAGCAGCGCCGCGGTATTTATGAGGGAATGGAATACATGGAAGAGACGCGCGCAAGGCTTAAATATACTCTGCCTCTGAATGAGATTATCTATGACTTTTTCGACGCACTCAAGTCCCGTTCCCGCGGGTATGCCTCCTTTGATTATGAGATGAAAGGCTATATGCGCTCGGAACTGGTGAAGCTGGACATTCTGGTAAATAAAGAAGAAGTCGATGCGCTTTCTTTTATCGTTCATGCAGATACAGCCTACGAGCGTGGGCGTAAAATGTGCGAGAAGCTGAAGCAGGAGATTCCACGCCAGCTGTTTGAAATACCGATTCAGGCGGCGATTGGCAGCAAGATCATCGCCCGCGAGACGGTGAAAGCCATGCGCAAGGACGTGCTCGCGAAATGCTACGGCGGCGATATTTCCCGTAAAAAGAAGCTGCTGGAAAAGCAGAAGGAAGGCAAAAAGCGGATGCGCCAGTTTGGCAGCGTAGAGATTCCGCAGAAAGCCTTTATGAGTGTGTTGAAGCTGGATGATGACTGAGGAGGATTTATCATGAAATGCCCATTTTGCAATCTGGACAATACCCGTGTTGTTGATTCGAGACCGGCGGATGACGGGGCCTCCATCCGCAGACGCAGGATGTGCGATGCCTGCGGTAAACGATTTACGACCTATGAGAAGGTGGAATCAATTCCGCTTATCGTGATTAAGAAGGATCAAAGCCGGGAGCAGTACAATCGAAATAAGCTTGAGGCAGGCATCATGCGCGCATGCTATAAGCGTCCAATCCCGATCCGGGAGATCCGGGAGACCGTAGACGCGATCGAGATGGAACTGTTTAATATGGAAGAAAAAGAAATCGCGAGCAAGCTGGTTGGCGAGATTGTTATGGATAAGCTGAAAGAACTGGACGCGGTAGCATATGTGCGCTTCGCGTCCGTGTATCGGGAATTTAAAGATGTCAATACATTTATGGATGAGCTGAAGAAATTCCTGGAGTAAAAACAGGAAAAGCGGGATTCTATTTTATACACCCTCCGCAATTCTTGTCACTGCGACATAGATGTCTGATATCTTATACCAGGTACGGCTGCCGACGATTCCGTCCTGTGTCAGCCCGAAAACTGACTGAAAGACCCTGACCGCATCCTGGGTAGCTTCGCCGAAGATGCCGTCCGGCACGAGTTTGGGGATCAGCGGATAATTGTTGGAAATGGCGTTGAGCTGTTCCTGAATTTTGAGCACATCCGCGCCAACTGAGCCGACCGACAGCGGGTAGCCCGGATAGGAGGACGGTACGCCGGATACCTGCTCGGCAAAATTGATATACATATCATTTCCATAGTAATAACGGATGATTTCGGAAGCGGTGTATCCCTGTTCACCGAGCGCAGCGCTGCCCCACTGCGAGAGCCATTGCGGGCAGGTTACGCGGGAGCCGTCGCAGTACTGTGTCAGAATAGGCTGTTTTACGTTCGGACGGGAGAGATAGTTCTGGAATACATCGTCCACCACCTCGGAAATGCTCTCAAAAATGGTTCTTCCGTAGACCCATTTCTGGTCGTAGGCAGTCGAGGATGTGATGGTGAAATCATACCGTTTATTGCGGTACCATTCTGTGTAAACCCGATTCAGGGTAAAGGACTGGATTGCCAGGATATTTGCGACCAGCGTCGCGTAAGGCCAGGTAGAATAAATCTCACTGCTCGCGACATTTTTAATATAGTCTTTGTATTGCACATAATAATCACGCGCTGTGGAATCCTGCGGTGTTCCGTCGTGCACGACAATATACTCCGGCACGACCACCTGTTCCAGTACAATTTCCCCGTTCCCGCTGACCGGTTTTACTTCTGTCTCCGCGATTTTGGGCGGATAATAGCCGTAAAGGGTGTGTTCCGGAATAACAATGGTATCCGGCTGTTCATCCGGACGCAGCTGACGCAGAGTTACATTCTGCAGGGAAAGCTGGCTGCCAAAAACTTCTGCTCCGCTAACGGTGACCGTTTCGTATCCCGGAGCGGATATCCGGATTGTATACTCCGCGTAAGGCTGTTCTTCTGAGGGCTCCAGAGAATATTCGACCGGCGGAGCCGCGAGTGTCAGCGGTTCTGTCTGACCGTTTTGATCCGTGCGTACCTCCTCAATCGTGCTGTTCGGGTCTCCGGTAAAGGAAACCTCCACCACGGCATCCGAAAGCGGAAGGTTCTGCTCTGAGAGGGCAGTTACTTTCAGTCTTCCGGTATCCGGCAGGTCGCCGGTCTGCGCTGCCTGAAGACTTGTATGAAAAGCGCTGTGGTTCATATCCGTAAATCCTCCTGTTTGATTCATTCTTCACTTCCCATTGGTATGGAAAAGGTCAGAAAGAGCGTCTTTGCTACAGTTTAAAATATTCCTGCACCATGGAATTGTTTCCGTTCTGTGTTGTTCTTTTTTTAATTCCATTCAAAACAAGTTGAAATCTAAAAAAAGATATGGTAAAATTGAGCGATTTACAGGAAAAGCAGAGATATATAATTCGACAGCAGAAAGGAGTGCGGCGTTCGTATGAAAGCGTTTCTGATACTCGAAGATGGCACGGTGTTTGCGGGTACCAGTATTGGCTCATCACGTGAGGTGGTGAGTGAGATTGTATTTAATACATCGATGACTGGTTATCTGGAGGTGTTGACGGATCCGTCCTATGCCGGACAGGCGGTAGTGATGACGTATCCGCTGATTGGCAATTATGGGATCTGTTATGAGGACATGGAGTCCGAACGACCCTGGCTTGACGCATTTATTGTCCGGGAGCTTTCCCGCATCCCGAGTAATTTCCGTTCCGAAGATACGATTCAGAATTTTCTGTTAAAATATGATATTCCAGGAATCGCCGGTATCGATACCCGCGCACTTACAAAGATTCTTCGTGAGAAAGGCACCATGAATGGCTGCATTACCACGAATGAGAACTATCAGTTAGAAGAAATCTTTCCCAGACTCGCTGCATATACAACCGGAAAAGTAGTTGAAAAGGTCACCTGCCGGGAGAAGTATGTGTTAAAAGGCGATGGTCCCAGAGTGGCGCTGCTTGATTTAGGGACAAAGAAAAACATCGCACGCTGTCTGAACCAGCGGGGATGTGAGGTGACGGTTTATCCGGCACTGACGAAAGCGGAGGAGATTCTCGCGGCAAAGCCGGATGGCATTATGCTTTCCAATGGCCCCGGAGATCCCAAAGAATGTGCTGTGATCATAGAGGAGATCAAAAAGCTGTACGCGTCGGATGTCCCGATTTTTGCAATCTGCCTGGGACATCAGCTGATGGCGCTTGCGAACGGTGCGGATACCTATAAGATGAAGTATGGACACCGCGGCGGAAACCATCCGGTGCGTGACCTGACGACCGGGCGTGTCTATATTTCGTCGCAGAATCACGGTTACGTGGTGGATGCGGAGCATATGGATCCGGCAGTTGCGGTGCCGGCTTTTGAAAATGTCAACGATGGAACGAATGAAGGGCTGGCCTATACCGGAAAGAATATTTTTACAATCCAGTTCCATCCGGAAGCGTCACCGGGACCGTTGGATTCTGGCTATCTGTTTGACCGCTTTATGGGTATGATGCACTCGGATGCTGTCTCTGAAAAGTGCCAGGCGAAAGACAAAGATGGAAAAGAGAGTTCAAAATCAGATCAAGAGAGGGAGGCGCGTTCATAATGCCAAAGAATCCGGATATTAAAAAGGTACTGGTGATTGGCTCTGGCCCGATCGTGATTGGTCAGGCCGCAGAGTTTGACTATGCGGGGACGCAGGCCTGCCGTGCTCTGCACGAGGAAGGAATTGATGTCGTTCTGCTGAACTCCAATCCGGCGACAATTATGACGGATAAGGATATTGCCGATCATGTATACATTGAACCGCTGACCGTGGAAGTAGTCGAACAGCTGATTTTAAAGGAGCGTCCGGACAGCGTCCTGCCGACCCTGGGCGGCCAGGCAGGACTGAACCTGGCGATGGAGCTGGCGGAGCGTGGATTTCTGGAAAAGAATGGCGTCCGCCTGATCGGTACGACCGCGGAGACGATCAAAAAGGCGGAGGACCGTCAGGAATTTAAAAATACCATGGAAAAAATCGGCGAGCCGGTGGCTCCGTCGAAAGTGGTAGAGTCGGTAGAAGAAGGCGTTGCCTTTACGCAGACCATCGGCTATCCGGTCGTGCTGCGTCCGGCATATACCCTGGGCGGCAGCGGCGGCGGCATCGCGCACAATTATGAGGAGCTGGTAGAGATTCTGGAGAATGGTCTCCGCTTAAGCCGTGTCGGGCAGGTGCTGGTGGAGCGCTGTATTGCCGGATGGAAGGAGATCGAGTATGAGGTGATGCGCGACGGCGCAGGCAATGTGATCACCGTCTGCAATATGGAAAATATTGATCCGGTCGGCGTGCACACCGGCGACAGCATCGTTGTAGCGCCCTCCCAGACGCTGGGGGATAAGGAATACCAGATGCTGCGTACTTCCGCGCTGAATATCATCAGCGAGCTGAAAATCACCGGAGGCTGCAACGTTCAGTTCGCGCTGCATCCGGAAAGCTTTGAATATTGTGTTATTGAGGTAAATCCGCGTGTGAGCCGTTCCTCCGCACTGGCATCAAAGGCGACCGGTTACCCGATCGCGAAGGTGGCGGCGAAGATTGCGCTTGGTTACACCCTGGATGAGATCAAAAACGCGATCACCGGAAAAACCTATGCGAGCTTTGAACCGATGCTGGATTACTGCGTAGTTAAAATGCCGCGCCTGCCGTTTGATAAATTTATCAGCGCGAGCCGCCGTCTGACGACACAGATGAAGGCGACGGGCGAGGTCATGAGTATCTGCACGAATTTTGAGGGAGCGCTCATGAAAGCGATCCGCTCGCTGGAGCAGCATGTGGACTGTCTGCTTTCCTATGATTTCTCTGGCCTGGACGACGATGCGCTGCTGCGTCAGCTTGCGGTTGTAGACGACCGCCGGATCTGGGTAATTGCGGAGGCGCTGCGCCGGAAGTTCTCTTATGAGAAAATACATGAGCTGACGAAAATTGATATCTGGTTTATTGACAAGATTGCCATTCTGACCGAGATGGAAGAGCGTCTGCGCACGGAGGAGCTCACTGTGGAGCTTTTGAAAGAAGCGAAGCGGATTGAATTCCCAGATAACGTGATTGCGCGTCTGACCGGAAAAAGCGAAGAAGACATCAAACAGCTGCGCTATGCGAACGGGATCATTGCTGCTTACAAGATGGTGGACACCTGCGCGGCGGAATTTGCTGCGACGACGCCTTACTATTACTCGGTATTTGGCAGTGAGAATGAGGCGGAAACGTCCTCCGGCAGGAAAAAAGTCCTTGTCCTTGGTTCCGGCCCGATCCGCATCGGGCAGGGCATCGAATTTGACTTCTGCTCGGTACATTGCACCTGGGCCTTTGAAAAAGAGGGCTATGAGACAATTATCATTAATAACAACCCGGAGACGGTCAGCACGGATTTCGATATTGCGGATAAGCTGTATTTTGAGCCTCTAACCCCAGAGGACGTAGAGAATGTCGTGCGCCTGGAGCACCCGGACGGTGCAGTGGTGCAGTTTGGCGGACAGACCGCGATTAAGCTGACGGAATCCCTGATGAAGATGGGTGTGCCGATTCTGGGCACCTCCGCGGAAAACGTGGACGCTGCAGAAGATCGGGAGCTGTTTGACGAGATTCTGGAAAAATGCAATATCCCGCGCCCCGCGGGGCATACCGTCTTTACCGCCGAAGAAGCGAAAAAAGCGGCCAATGAGCTGGGCTATCCGGTGCTGGTGCGCCCCTCCTACGTACTTGGCGGACAGGGAATGCAGATCGCCATCAACGATGAGGATGTGGAGCAGTACATTGGCGTGATCAACCAGATCGCGCAGGAACACCCGATCCTGGTGGACAAATACATGATGGGAAAGGAGATCGAGGTCGACGCTGTGTGCGATGGCACGGATGTCCTGATTCCGGGGATCATGGAGCACATCGAGCGCGCCGGGATTCATTCCGGAGACAGTATTTCGGTGTATCCGGCACAGAGCATCTCAAAGAAGATTAAGCGTGTGATTGAGGATTACACGCGCAAGCTCGCCCGCTCTTTGCATGTCATCGGACTGATTAATATCCAGTTCATTGTCAGCAACGATGAGGTGTATGTGATTGAGGTGAACCCGCGTTCCAGCCGTACGGTGCCGTATATCAGCAAGGTGACGGGGATCCCGATCGTGCCGTTGGCCACCAAGGTCATTCTCGGCGCTACCATTCGGGAGCTTGGTTTTGAACCAGGGCTGCAGCCGGAAGCGGACTATTTCGCGATCAAGATGCCAGTGTTTTCGTTTGAAAAAATACAGGGCGCGGACATCAGCCTGGGGCCGGAGATGAAGTCGACGGGAGAATGTCTTGGCATTGCCGCGACGTTTGATGAGGCACTGTACAAGGCATTCCTTGGCGCGGGCATCAATCTTCCGAAATACAAAAATATGATCATCACCGTGCGCGATTCGGATAAGCTAGACGTGGTCGATATCGCAAAGCGCTTTGAAGCGCTGGGCTACAATATTTTCGCAACCAAAGGAACGGCGCGCGCACTGATGGAAGCAGATATACAGGTGCGCATGACCCGCAAGGTGGAGCAGGAGTCGCCGAATATTCTGGATCTGATCCTGGGACATGAGATTGACCTGGTCATCGACACGCCTTCCCAGGGGGTAGGACATGCGAAGGATGGTTTCCTGATCCGCCGCAACGCGATTGAGACCGGCGTGAATGTGCTCACTTCGCTGGATACCGCGAACGCGCTGATTACCAGTCTGGAAAACAATAATATCCATGGACTGACTCTGGTGGACATCGCAGAAATTGATCGTCGGATGTAACGGATGCAAGCAGGACTAACAAAACGATTTTAGATGGCCGGAGGCTGTTGAAATTCACAAAATGGCAGCAGTTTCCGGTGTATTTCACCTCGATTTTACACTATTTTTCTTGCATAATGCCCCTGGAAGCGGTACAATGCACGTGGATAGAAAACGAGAAAAGCCAGGCAGGAACTGTAATGGATCTTCTGGGTGACAGCTACAGTTCTGCTGCGGTGGAAAAGAATAAAAAACGATTCCACGGCGGAAAAGGGAGAATTTTATGCGAAAAAAATCACATATAGCTTTGTCTGTGTTTCTGGTGAGTGAGCTTCGTTTGAAAGAACTGGATTTTCACAGAAAAGCGTTTTATTTAGGCTCGATCCAGCCGGATTTGAATCCTAAGATGTTCTCAGAACCACATCAGTTCGATGAGACGTGGGAAAAGGTTCAGAAGCTGATCTTACAGATCGAGGCCGAGATGCGGGATGGGGATTACAGCAAACGCACCATCTGGACACAGACTGGTATAGTTATGCATTATCTGGCGGATTATTTTACATTTCCGCATAATACCTGCTTTGACGGAAGCCTTCGTGATCATTGTATGCATGAGAGCGAGCTGAAATACCTGCTGCGCGCGTATTTGTGTACCTCAGAGGCGAGAATGGCATTCGAACGCCAGCTGCTGCGGGCAGGGCAGATTCATACAGCGGAGCAGTTGTTTACATATATCGAGAGGACGCATGATGCTTATATGCGGGAATCCTATCATTCTGTGCTGAACGATTGCCAGTGGATTACGGAGATTTGTTTTTGTGCGGGAATTGTACTTTGTCAGATGGTAAGCGGGGAGGAAAGTCAGGCAGCATGGCTGCGCAGCTGTGTAGCTTAGTGAACAGCATACCTGGATATTACAGATGAATCAGGACAGACATTCTTATTACAGGCGAGAGCGGGAATATCAGAGACGACAGTCTGAGATTGAGGCAAAACGCAAAAAGACCCTTACGAAGCAGGCCGCAGTGCTGGTTCTGGTTCTTTTTGTGGTTTGCGTTTTTTTGGGAGATTTTCTGTCTGACCAGACCCATATGGCACATTGGCTTTCTATATATGGAGTCAGTGTGTCAGGCATGACAACCGAAAAGGCCGCGCAGAAGCTTGAAAAAAATTTGGAGAGACGGAACTGGTTTTTACTGAAAACGGGGAGGAGCTCTACCGGATAACACTGAGCGAGGCCGGATATTATCTGGATGGAGATGCTCTTAGGGAAGAATTGTCCAAAGTGCAGATGGAAATGCTGAGCGAGCGGGGCCTTATTGAAACGGGGAAAAATATCGAAATCGAATACAAGGTTCTGGCGGATGAGGAAAAACTGGCGCAAACGTTTGACGCGGAGCATTTTGAAGTGGAACTTGAACGGACAGAATCGACAGACGCCTATCTGGAATATGACAGTGAAGAAGGCGAGTTTGTGATTGTATCGAGCTGGCAGGGGGATGTCATAGACGCAGACAATCTTCGTGCAGTTGTGGAAGATACGATGAATAAAAGCTTTGAAAGCGGGCTTTTCCAGAAATCCATTACAGTGAAAATTGATGTGAATTCCTACCAGACGGTGAAAGTGACAGAGAATTCGGAAGAGATAAACGACCGGCTGGAGCAGCTGAATCAGAGCCTTGCGAACTATCAGACCACCTCGATTGTGTACACGTTTGGTTCAGTGACGGAGGTACTGGATTCTGATACGATCTGCTCTTGGCTGGAGATTACGGACGACGGCGTGGAACTGGATGAAGCTCTGATCTGGACATTTATAGATGAACTGGCGTCTGCCTACAATACAAAATACAACACGCGATATTTTAAAACGACGGCCGGCGATACGGTGACAGTCAGCAACAACGAATACGGATACCGGATTGACAAGGATGCGGAATTTGAACAGCTTTGCGAGGATCTGGAGAGTGGCACGACCATTGAGCGGGAACCGGTATACAGTGAATCTGGTCTGACACGGGAAGGCACAGACGATCTGGCAGGCAGTTACATTGAGGTCAGCCTGGATAAGCAGCATTTATGGCTTTATAAAGATTATTCTCTGGTGGTGGAGACCGATATTGTCAGCGGCAAATCTTCAGAGGAAGAGCGGGAGACGCTGCAGGGGGCTTTTTCGATTGCTTACAAGGCCAGTCCATATACTCTGAGCAGCGAATACTATGGGTATGAGACAGAAGTCAATTACTGGATGCCGTTCGCGAACGGACAGGGACTTCACGATGCGACCTGGCGCAGCTCTTTTGGTGGCAACCTGTACGAGACATACGGCAGCCACGGCTGCATCAATCTTCCGCTGACGGCGGCGGAGACGATCTATAATACGATCACTGCCGGATATCCGATTATTATTTATATGCGCGAGTGAGCACTTGCCATATCGGAAAAAGTGGTATATAATGCGCAGAGAAAATCTGACAGTTGACGTCGGGACATCCGATGTTCAATGCGAAGGAAAAGGATGGTAAACAGTTATGGGATTATTAGAAACCTGGAGAAACACGGCATATTCACAAGAAACAGACAAGAAGACGCTTCAGAAATTCTGGTCGGATTATTTTCTGAAAGAAAAAGGGATTTATGAGCAGCTGCTGGAAAATCCGGAAGAAGCAGTGACTGGTACCGTGAAGGAGCTGGCGGAAAAATATAATGTAACCGTGATGGAAATGACTGGTTTCCTGGATGGCATCAATGAAAGCCTCAAACAGCCGAACCCCATCGAAGAGATGGATGAGGATACGACGGTCAGTCTGGATTTTGACAATGAAATGCTGTATAAGAATATGGTAGACGCGAAAGCGGACTGGCTCTACAATATCCCGGCGTGGGAAAATATTTTTGACGCAGACAAGCGCCACGCACTGTATATAGAGGCGAAGAAGATGAACACCGTTGTGAAAGGGAAAAAGATCGGCCGCAACGATCCATGCCCCTGCGGAAGCGGGAAGAAATACAAATACTGCTGCGGCAGATAATGGAAATGCACAAGACATTCAGCAGGATGATATCCTGGCAGGATGGGGGGGTTTATGAGACATGCTTTCGAGATAGGATGCTTAGGTTTAGGCATCCTTTGTCTTTTTTATTATGTGGGAATCGTCTCTTATGCGGGGATTACGACAAGCTTTGCCTGGATCTGGATTGTGGGTGGAGTGGTTTTGACTTTGCTCAGTGGAGGCCTGCGCTATCCGCACAACGGCCTGCGGGAAATCTGCGCGATTCTGGTGAATCGCCTGCGGTCTTGATTTGTACTGAAAAAAAGCCAAGAAAGGTAAAAAAATATTTGATATTTTCTTGACAAATGTTTTTGGTTTGATATAATGGGGGACGAGTGAGAGGTTTTGATTGCTGACGGACCAGTGGAGCACCACAAGGTAATCAAAATAATAATTTTGTCGACCGTCTGGACAGCATGATCATGAATTGTTATGCTGTCTTTTTTCTTTTCAAAGCCTTCGCGGAAATTTTATATTGTTACGGGTAATGCTCCTGCCTCTGTTCTGATGGGATGCCGGGAGATTACAGGTAGAGTAGATACTGTACGTTAAGTGTCACATGATGGGAAGGTCTTTGTTGTGAACGAAGGAGATATTCCGCGTTACGGTATCGCTTCCGCTACTGCGTTCAGAAGAATGACGTGCCATATATCCTGCGGTATTATGGC
Source organism: Lachnospiraceae bacterium (assembly GCA_021205755.1). Taxonomy (GTDB): domain Bacteria; phylum Bacillota; class Clostridia; order Lachnospirales; family Lachnospiraceae; genus Choladousia. Next base: position 86,835 of record JAJPWX010000046.1, read on the forward strand.
AACTTATTCCCTGCGCAGTTTTTTTGTGCCATTTCAGGTTGACTTCCGTTCATTGGGAAGAGGGCCTCTTTGCAGACACGTCGCGGGAATACCAGGGCTGGACTCTGGTAAACGTCTTTCTTCATTATTATTCACTGATATGTTTTAAAAGGAGAGGAGATTTTTTAGCTATGGGATTCAAATCTGACATTGAAATCGCACAGGAAACACCGATGTCCCCGATTACGGAGATTGCGGCAAAGGCAGGAATTGACGAGAAATATCTGGAGCAGTATGGCAAATATAAGGCAAAGATTGACTACAATCTGCTTCGTGAGACAGACAAGAAGGATGGCAAGCTCGTCCTCGTGACCGCAATCAACCCGACACCGGCTGGCGAGGGTAAGACCACGACGACTGTTGGTCTGGCTGACGGTCTTCAGAAGCTTGGCAAGAACGTTATGGTAGCGCTGCGTGAGCCGTCTTTAGGACCGGTATTTGGTGTAAAGGGCGGAGCAGCAGGCGGCGGATATGCACAGGTTGTTCCGATGGAGGATATCAACCTTCACTTTACTGGTGACTTCCATGCGATTGGCGCTGCAAACAACCTGCTGGCGGCTATGCTGGATAACCATATTTATCAGGGCAATGAGTTGAACATTGACCCGCGCAAGATCACATGGAGACGCTGCGTAGATATGAATGACCGTCAGCTTCGTTTCGTGGTAGATGGTCTTGGCGGAAGAACCAATGGTGTGCCGAGAGAGGATGGCTATGATATCACAGTTGCTTCTGAGATCATGGCAGTGCTTTGCCTGGCAAGTGATATCACAGACCTGAAAGAACGTCTTTCGAGGATCATTGTAGGTTATACTTATGGCAAGCCATCAGAGCAGAAGCCGGTGACCGCTGGCGATCTTCACGCACAGGGCGCTATGGCAGCTCTTCTGAAGGATGCCCTGAAGCCGAACCTGGTACAGACTCTGGAGCATGTACCGGCAATCGTTCACGGTGGACCATTCGCAAACATTGCGCATGGCTGCAACTCCGTAACGGCTACGAAGATTGCTATGAAGCTCGCAGATTACACGATCACTGAGGCTGGTTTCGGTGCTGACCTGGGCGCTGAGAAGTTCCTTGACATCAAGTGCCGTATGGCTGATCTGCATCCGAATGCGGTTGTTATCGTAGCGACCGTTCGTGCTTTGAAGTACAACGGCGGCGTTCCGAAGGCTGATTTGAACCAGGAGAACCTGGAAGCTCTGGAGAAGGGTCTTCCGAACCTGCTCAAGCATGTCAGCAACATCAAGAATGTATACAAGCTTCCGTGCGTGGTTGCAATCAATGCGTTCCCGACCGATACAAAGGCGGAGCTGGATCTCGTTGAGAACAAGTGCCGTGAGTTGGGCGTAAACGTTGCTCTGTCCGAGGTATGGGCAAAGGGCGGCGAAGGCGGCATTAAGCTCGCTGAAGAAGTGATTCGCCTGTGCGATGAGCCGAATGATTTCTCCTTCAGCTATGAGCTGGAGGGCAGCATTGAGGATAAGCTGAACACCATCGTTCAGAGAATCTACGGAGGCAAGGGCGTTGTCCTGACCGCGGAAGCGAAGAAGCAGGCGAAGCAGCTCGAGGATATGGGCTATGGCAACTGCCCGATCTGTGTAGCGAAGACACAGTATTCTCTGACAGATGATCCGAACAAGCTTGGTGCACCGACCGATTTTGAGGTTACCGTTCGGAATCTTAAGATTTCCGCAGGCGCAGGCTTCATTGTAGCCCTGACCGGCGACATTATGACCATGCCTGGCCTTCCGAAGAGACCGGCTGCTGAGCGTATTGATGTAGACGAAACAGGAAAGATTTCCGGACTGTTCTGATTTCCGGCTGCGGGAAATCCATTTGAAAAGATTTTCTTTGCAAGGATGTGAAAAAATACATCCCCTGTAAGATAATTTGATAGGTAACAGTTAAGAATAGCGGGCCGCGCTGTGGCAGATGTGCGACAGCGTGGCTCTCTTTTTCTCTTAAAAGGTGAGTGATAAGAAATGAAGATTAAAGAGGAAGATAACAGCAGCCTGATTTTTAAAATCTTGCTTTGCTTTTCCATTGCGTTTATCATCGGCTCTCTTTTTGCCGGGGATATCGGCAACCTGATTCCCGGATTCATCACAATCAATACCAGGCCGTCTCAGTTTACGATGGATTATTTCGTGCTTGGCGGATTAGGGAGTTCCTTTTTAAACACCGGTATGGTAGGGCTGGGGTGTTGTGCGCTCCTTTACTTTACGAAAGCGAAGTGCACTGGCCTGACAGTGGCTGCTTACTGGCTGAACGTGGGATTTGCTACCTTCGGCATGACGTTTGTCAGCATCTGGCCATTTTTCTTCGGCGTGTGGGTGTATTCCAGAATCAAAAAGGTTTCTTTTGGCAGCGTGGCGAACATTGCCATGTTTTCCACAGCTTTGGCACCGTTCGCGATGGAGCTGATGTTCCGTTACCCGAACATGGAGACCAGCGGCTTCAGCTTTGTGGGACTGCTGTTGGCGATTGTGCTTGGCGTTGTGGTCGGCTGTGCGATGCCATCCCTGTGTGCGCACGCACCGGCTTTCCACAAAGGATATGATCTTTACAATGCGGGACCGGCGGCCGGATTCCTGGCATTTCTGGTATATTGTGTGCTGTATCGCTCCCCGGGGGTGGAGGTCCCTTCCAACACCAATCTCGGAGACGGACACCGACTGTTTGTCAATGTGTTCTTTATTATTGTATTCTTGCTGTGTTTCGCGGCAGCCTGGATGCTGGATCACGACTGCCTGAAAGCGTATAAAAAGCTCTGGGCGAGCGATGGCTATAAGACAGATTATACTTCCACGTTTGGTATGTCGGCGACGCTGGTTAATATGGCTTTCTACGGCCTGTTTATTTTGCTTTATTACAATGTAGTGCAGGGTATGACCATGACCGACGGGCAGCTTGTCTTTACGGGCGCGAAGTTTACCGGTGCGACCATGGGCGCGATTATGTGTATGTATGCGTTCTGCGCACAGGGAGCCCAGCCGCGGACGGTATTCCCTATCATGGTCGGCTACGCGATCGCTTCGCTGCTCCCGTTCTTCATGTATGTGGGCGGCGTGACCGACACCCAGAACTGGACTCTGACGACACAGGGCATCCTGGTGGGTATGTGCTTCGCCAGCGGTCTTGCTCCGATATCCGGAAAATACGGCTTCTGGGGCGGAGTCATCGCTGGGGCGCTTCATGCGACACTTGTCTTGAGTGTACCTTTGCTGCATGGCGGCTTCTGCCTGTACAACGGCGGCTTCACCTGCGGCATCGTCGCATTCCTGCTCATTCCGGTGTTTGAGTGTTTTTGGAAAACAAAGGAAGAACGGCTTGCAGCGCGAAAATAAACGGCAAAAACTTACGTGTTCTCTTCGATTCTTGCGATAGAGAGCGCTTTTGAAACAGCATTTAACAGAAGCTGGGAGGTATATCTGGTCTGTGCGGAGCAGGTGATGCCATCCAGCTTTTGCTTTTCCAGAATCTGGGAAGCGATATTTTCCAGAGCAGAGGGCACCAGGGGATAGGCCGCTTCCGTCGCTTCGCCTAAATTTACCAGCTCAATTGCCAGAATCCGGTCAGAACTCACTGTGACCTGCACATCCACTGCAGAATCCCCCAGTGTGACAGGAGACGTGTAGACGCCGGCGATATAGGTACCATCGGAATTGCTCTGTTTGGCTTCGGAATCCGTAATTTCATTTGTGCTGCCTGGCTCTGTGTCAGTGCTTTGCGCGGAATTTACGCCCGCCTGAGCCTCATCCGTATTGTTGGTACTTTTTTTCGTAAACATCAGGATCAGACAGAGCAGCAACGTGATTATAAAAAATGCCAGAATCACTGTGTAAATAATTTCCCTCAGCTTAAAAACCATAATTTTGGGATCGGAACTCATAAGTTTTCTCCACGTACGGATTGTTGATACAGTATATTTCAGAGAGGGGCTTTTTTATGCGCCGAATCGCAGCAATTTGGGACTGCCGTCTGCGAGTTTACGCTTCGCTCCTGAATTGCTGCGAAAAAAGATCCGTGCTTCTTTAAGGAATCAGAATAAAAAATCTTTCAAACGTACATATTATAGTAAACGACGTTAGTTCGTTTGCGTTTATAAAAGTGTAAAGGAGAAAGAGTAAATGAGACAGTGGAAAAAGTACGTACTATGTATTGCCTGCGTGTGCTGTATGACATTGTTGGCCGGGTGCGGCGCGGACGATGCGGCAGATAATGGCACAACGCAGGAGTCGGCCAACACGAACGAGAGCAATGCAGACGATGCCGGAGATGCTGCCGATACAGATGAAGAACCTGATGATGGTGCGGCAGATGATGAAACCGATGAGAATGGCCTCGTAAATGACGCGACCGGAGACGATGCAGGCATCAATGGAACCGATGGAGACGCTGGTACCAATGGAACGAACGGAACGGATGAAAACAATACGGCAAATGACGATGGAACCATTGCCGATGACCTGGGTGATGCGGGAGACGATATCATAGATGGCGTCGGCGACGCGGGCAAAGACGTCATTGACGGTGTAGAAGATGCAGGCGACGCGCTTACCGGGAATGAGACGAATGATTGAGAAAAATAGCTGGGACTGCGGCGCGGAAAAGAGATAGATTTTTGATGGACAGGCAGAGAAAACGGGCCTGTCCGTTTCCATGTATGAAAATGGGGTGATTCAGAACAGGAGATTGCAGGCCTGCCTCACTCGTCGTTACAGGTCACACTCTAATCAGATTTACCTTATTTGTGCCTCTACAGATGTGACCAGTAACCATTTGTCTGTAATGAACTGTAAAAAAGCATGGCAGATGATTGACAGAAACAGGATGAGTAATATAGAATATATTCGAATGAAAGAAAGGAATAACAGAACATTATGAAATTTCGGCCATGTATTGATATACATAATGGAAAGGTAAAACAAATTGTAGGAGGCAGTCTTCGGGATCAGGGAGATAAGGCCAGTGAGAACTTTGTCTCCGGACAGGATGCGGACTATTACGCGAACCTTTATCAAAAAGACGGGCTAAAGGGCGGACATGTAATTTTGCTCAATCCAGTCACCTCTCCCTACTACGAGGCGACGCGAAAACAGGCGCTGCGGGCCTTGGCGGCCTATCCGGGCGGACTGCAGCTTGGCGGCGGCGTCACCGCCGAAAATGCGGCCACATTTCTGGATGCCGGTGCGTCGCACGTGATCGTAACCTCCTATGTCTTTCGGGACGGCCGCATTCAATATGAAAACCTGGAGCGCCTCGTCGGCGAGATCGGAAAAGAGCATCTGGTACTGGATCTGAGCTGCCGCAAAAAAGAAGGAGAATATAATATTGTGACCGACCGCTGGCAGAAATTCACAGAAGTCACTTTAAGTCACCAAACACTCGATGAACTGGCAGAATATTGTGACGAGTTCCTGGTGCATGCGGCGGATGTGGAAGGAAAATCAGGCGGGATCGAGCTTCCGGTGGCGGAACTGCTCGGAAGCTGGGGAAAACGGCCTGTTACCTATGCGGGCGGCGTCGGCAGTTATGAAGATCTGAGCTTACTGCGTGAAGCGGGCAAAAACCAGGTGGACGTGACGGTTGGAAGCGCCCTCGATCTGTTTGGCGGATCGCTTTCCTATCGAAAAATTCTGGAAATCTGCAATAAGTAATTGCAATTGCCTGAGAAAATGAAAAAGTGAAAAGAACTCAACGAAAAGAAGGGAGCGGCAAGCGCGAAAGACTGCGTCTTTTTCATCGTGTTTTTCAAAAAATTGTAGAGAATATACAATAAGATTTTGAATTATTTGAAAAAATTGGAAATTTTTATTGTAAAATCCGAAAGATATGATATAATGACCCTATCATCAAGTAAAGGAGATGGATCGTATGAAGTTTAGGATTACAGGTAAAAATATTGAGGTATCTGATAATTTACGGATCACCATTCAGGAAAAGCTTGGAAAACTTGAACGATATTTCACTTCCGACACCGAAATCATCGTCACACTGAGCGTTGAGAAAGAAAGGCAGAAAATAGAGGTAACTATCCCAGTACGGGGCAATATTATCCGCTCCGAGCAAGTCAGCAACGATATGTATGTTTCCATCGACCTTGTGGAAGAAGTCATCGAGCGTCAGCTCCGCAAATACAAAGAAAAAATCATTGACCGTCATCAGGGCGGCAACAACTTCCGGCAGGAGTTTATCGAAAAAGAGACGGAGCCATTAGAAGAAGTAAAGATTATCCGCACCAAGCACTTTGGGATGAAACCGATGTATCCGGAGGATGCCTGCATACAGATGGAGCTCTTGGGACATAACTTTTACGTATTCCGCAACGCGGAGACAGAAGAGGTGAACGTCGTTTATAAGAGAAAAGGCGGCACTTACGGGCTGATCGAGCCAGAGTATTGAGAACTGAGCGGTGTATGATAAAATAGAATCTGGTAAATTAAGATATGGCTTGAAATGAATAGAAAGATAAGGAAAGCCGTCCTCCCAGACATGCGGGGGGCGGCTTTTCTGTAGCTTAATGCGCAGGGCCGGGCAAGATGTTTTACGGCTTATGCCGTACCCGTCTACGCTTTGCTTCGGCCGTTGCCGAATGCGTGCCACTGGCACGCAGCAACCGCGCGGGCGAGTAGGGAAAATCACCCTACCCGATTATGTGTCGGGCACCCTTAAATTCTCCGATAGGGAAGCGGTCAGCTCGTATCATGGAACATTAAAAACAAAAAAAGTGCGAAACACCTGTCTGATTACAAATGTTTCACACCTTCTTATCCGTGCGGAAGATGGGACTTGAACCCACACGAGCGCAATGCCCACAAGATCCTTAGTCTTGCTCGTCTGCCAGTTCCGACACTTCCGCGAACAGGTGAGATTATATCAAAACAGTTTTGGAAAGTCAATAGCTTTTTTGAAAAAAACTAAAAAAATAAAATGAAAAA
>JAJPWX010000054.1 GCA_021205755.1 Lachnospiraceae bacterium
AAAATGGTGTGATATAACGAACGACGGTTAGAAATTGCTAACTCTTTAATTATAAAAATAATAGTGGGTCACTGCATCAATAATACAATCAATATGATTGATACGATTACAAAAAGATATAATAGATTCGCGAGAGGTATATACATGTACATAACAAAGGATCTTTTACCACTGGCTAAAAGATATAGCAAAAAAATATTTGCCATGTCAATATGGACGGCAATTCCTGTTTTGCTTGATGTGGTTCAGATGGTATTCTGTAGCTTTTTTCTGCTTGGACTTTTGAATGAATGCAGCTCAGCATATATTGTAAGCACACTGCTTGCCGTGGTTTTTTCTTTCCTTTTGAAAAGGATTGGAGAACATCTATTAATCTGGAAAAAATCATGTTATGGGGATTTGTTTAAAAGCGAATTCAGAGCGGAATTGTTTAAGAAACTTTTTCTTTTAGGACCTGCTTTTATAGAGAAAAAGCAAAATGGTGAGTTGATTAATACGTTGTGGGAAAGAGTCGAATGGATTTATTTTTACTTCTTTTATTATATTCCTACATCGGTGATGATTTGTGTCGTCAGTATTGTATGTTGCCTTCTGTGGCTCCCGAGCCAGCCACAGATAGGTATAGTATTTGTGCTGGGTGGTTTTCTTGTAATGGCAACCCCACCGCTATTTCATCGATTTTTGGATAAAGGAAGTAAAGATGAATGGGATGATAACGATGCGTTTTATTCAACATGTTTGGACGGAATACAGGGGATTTTGACATTAAAAGCGTTTAATGCAAATGACAGACATCGCGCTAAGGTTGATGCAATGTCAGAGGAGAACCGCCGTGGTACAATGTCAAATCTCCTTTATACAACATTAAATGGCAGATTGATTGATCTGATTATTTCGGCATGTGAAGTGATTATAATTATAGTCGGCGCGGTATGCTTCGCAAATGGCATGATTACAGTTTATCATCTCATTTCACTTTATTTTGTGGTGCAGGCATGGGCTTCTGGTTCAAGCCGAATTCTGGGGGCATGGCTGCGCGGCAATAAAGGGGTGGCTGCTTATGAAAATGCTTTGGAAATACTTAATGCGGAATGTTCATATTCTCTCACAAAGTTGTACGACAGCAGTATGGAAAACGACAGGGATAACAGCGGATTCATTTTCTCAGAAGGTGATATTGAATTTGAGCATGTTAGTTTTACATATTCAGCTGCGGATAAGCCAGCGGTCAATGATGTCAGTTTCACAGTGAAACAAGGCACGCAGACTGCTTTAGTGGGTGCGTCAGGCTCTGGAAAATCGACAATCGCTCAGTTATTGTTTGGATTTTACAAGCCACAGTCCGGAACGATTAAAATTGGTGGCAATATACTTGGCCCGGATAATGTGAGGCTCTTTCAGAATGTGATAACAGTGATTTGGCAGGACTGTCATATATTTCATATGTCCTGCTTTGACAATATAAAAATTGCGCGCCCTAACGCGTCAGAAGAGGAAGTATATGCGGCCGCCAGGAATGCAAATATTCATGATATGATTTCACAGCTTCCGGAAGGATATAATACTGTGATTGGTGACGGAGGGCGAAACTTCTCCGGTGGCGAAAAACAGCGGATCGCAATTGCGCGCGCATTTCTGAGAAACACTCCGATTCTTATTTTTGATGAGGCTACATCCTCACTTGATCGGAATAATGAAATGGAAATACAGGGATGTATCCGCGATTTATGTAAAGGGAAAACAGTTATAACGATTGCACACAGGCTTGACACAATACAAAACGCGGATCAGATTTGCGTCATCGAAAACGGCCGTTTGGTTGAGCACGGAACACATCAGGAACTGATGCGTGCAGGAACACGATATTCTGAATTAATGGCTGCGGGACAAAAGGGAGGATACAGTGAAAGCTGAAAGGAAACCATCTAACTATGATGATGTGATCCGCATTTTTCGGATGGTACGGGGCTTTTCCAAAATGTTGGCTGCGTCATCTATAATAAGAATAGTTAATAAGCTGTCATCGGTCACTGTGGCAGTGGCACTGGCAGTAATGGTTGTTGATATATTGTCTGAAGGAACAGGGAACCTGATACGTTGGATTGTTGCATTTTTGATCATGCTTCTCATGGTTGTTGTGTTGTCCTACATGGATACATATATATCCCATGATGTTTCATTCAAAATTGTGAAACAACTGCAAAACAAAATGTATGATCATATGGATCGCATCGCACCGGGAGGCCTTGCCGGAATAAATTCTGTGGATTCGGCCGCCATTATTTTAAATGATATTAACGTATTTGAGTGGTTTGTTGCGCATTGCCTTGTAGAGTGGATAGGGACATTTACGACGTTGCTGCTCTGTCTGCTGATGTTATGTAAAATATCCCTGATGACAGCGGCGGTTGTACTTATATTCTTAATTGCTATGTTTGTTATCCCTTTTTTATCGACAAAGCAGGCGAAACAAAAGGGCTTGATGATGAAACGTCTGTTTGGTGAGCTGAACGGAATTGTTGCTGATGGTGTATCTGGACATAAAGATATAATAGCATTCCACTGGACGGATTCTTTTTTCTCAAAACTTGCTGAGACTTCTGAAACATACTCTCATGTACAGGGACAGTTTGCTATGCGGGGCGAGTGGGAACGCACTTTAGAAGCGGCTGTCGGCTGCCTGGGAATCCTTTTCGGTGTCATGACGGCATATTTTGGATTGCCATCAGACCACCTTTTATATCTGCTACCTATATTTGCCCTTTGCACTGCAACAGTAGGCTGCATACAGGATACGTTGAGTGAGAGTACGAACTTTGGCTTTGTATTTGGCGCAGCAGCGCGAATGGTTAAGGTGTTTGATATCAAAGCTCCGGTGGAAGATACAGGACACAAGGAAGTAAAGGATATTGAAAATGGCCAGGGAACATGGGAGCTTTCAGTTGAGCATATTGCTTTCCAGTACCCGGGACAAAGCAATACATCCCTGCTTCAGGACATTTCCTTTCGTGTAAGGTCGCCAGAGGTTGTTGCGATTGTCGCTGCCTCGGGCGGGGGAAAATCAACGGTTGCAAAATTGCTGCAGCGATTTTGGGATGTTGATAAAGGCTCGATTCGCATCAATGGTACAGATATTCGTGAAATGAAACTGAGCGCTTTAAGGGACATTGTCACAGTGGTACCGCAGGATGCATATTTGTTCCATGGAAGTCTGAAAGATAACCTGGTGCTGGTGAAACCATCTGCCTCCGATACGGAAATAAATGAAGCGCTCCAATTGGCGCAGGCTTCTTTCGTGAATTTAATGGATGGCGGCCTGGATACTGCTGTCGGAGAAAATGGGGCCATGCTTTCCGGAGGCGAATGTCAGCGCATTGCGCTTGCGCAGGCTTTTCTGATCAATGCACCGATTCTTGTGTTAGATGAAGCTACCAGCGCTTTGGACACAGAAAATGAGCAGAAAATTAATGAAGCAATCCGAACATACCGGAATGGGAAAATTACTATTGTAATAGCTCATCGTTTATCGAGTATTAAAGCGGCAGACAATGTCATTTTTATAAAAGACGGAATGGTATTTCAGTCAGGAACTTACAACAAACTTATAAACGAATGTAATGAGTTCAGAAATTTAGTGAGGGGTGAATATCATGAAGAAAGCTAATAGTATACTGATGTATTTGTTTGTATTGCTTCTGTTAGTTATAAGTATATTTATAGCATGTGCATTCGGCTCATCTAAAGTTCCTTTAAAGACCGTGATTGATGTTCTGGGACATTCTTTATTTGGGTGGGAATCGGAAACGCTTGTAAAATCTGATATTTATATTGTCTGGAGCCTTCGGTTTCCAAGAGCTCTTCTTGCACTTGCAGTCGGTGGCGGGCTGGCGGTGGCTGGAGCGGCAATGCAATCTATTACCAGAAATGTTATGGCTGACCCTTATGTTCTTGGAATTTCCAGTGGTGCTCTCGCGTTTGTAAGTATTGGATATTTGATTGGAGGAACTTTAGTGTCAACAGGCTGGTTTATTCCCAGCCTGGCATTCCTCGGCTCCCTTTTTTCGCTTTTTCTGGTTTTTGCAATAGGCGGGTTCTCAAACAGTTCGTCTCCGGCAAAACTGGTTCTCTCCGGTATGGCTGTTTCAATCACATTAAACGCTGTAGCACAGTATTGTATCTATAATCAGGAAAATGGTGGTGGCGCAAGCAGTATTGTCAACTGGATGATGGGGTCCATTGGTGGAGCCAGGTGGGATAATATTGCGCTGCCTGCAATAGGTTGTCTGCTTGGCGCAGTGTTCTTTTCTTTTCACGCTCGTTCGTTTGATCTTATCGCGCTTGGAGATGAAACCGCAATTACTTTGGGTACGGATACAAAAAGATTAAAAACACTGTCTATGGTGGTTGTCGCAATAATATGTGGCTTTTCGGTTGCAAGCTGCGGCATAATTGGCCTGGTTGGGTTTATGATTCCCCATGTTGTCCGTATTATGGTAGGAACCGACCACAAAAAGATGTTCCCGCTTACATTCATTATTGGAGGAATTTTTCTCATATTAATGGATGTGCTTGCCCGGACTGTATTATCTCCGAGTGAAGTTCCTGTTGGTATTTTTACTTCGCTTTGCGGGGGACCATATTTTATATGGCTTCTGAGAAAAAAGAAGAAAGGATGATGGGGCGTGAGTACAAAAGTTGAGACAAAAAAACTGAGCTATAGCATTGAACAGTCCAGGATATTACGGGATGTATCTATTAGTGTACCAGAAAACAAAATGATCGGAATAATTGGCCCAAATGGTTCAGGAAAAACTACGTTGTTGAGACATATCTACCGTGCAATACCATCCGAAAAAAAGACGGTTTATATAAACAATCGCGAAATTGAGAGCTATTCGTACAGTGAGTCAGCCAGAGAACTGACAGTTGTTAAGCAGGAAAACCCATCAGACTTTGAATTTACTGTGGAAGGTATGGTTCTATTGGGCAGGGCTCCGTATCGAAAAAGCTTTGAATCATTTACAAAAGAAGATTATGAAATTGCCAATAAAGCATTGGAAAGCATAGGTATGCTGGAATATGCAAAAAGGTCTTTTAATGCTTTGTCTGGTGGTGAAAAGCAGCGCGTGTTAATCGCACGTTCATTGGCGCAACAGGCTGACATATACATTTTGGATGAACCCACAAATCATCTGGACGTACATTTTCAATGGAGTCTGATGTCCTTAATTAAAAATCTTGGGGCCACTGTCCTGGGAGTTTTTCATGAGATGAACCTTGCTGCCCATTATTGCGATGAGTTATATGTGTTATCAGAAGGTAAGGTCGTTGCACATGGAATTCCTTCCGAAATATTAACATCAGAACTCATGGCATCAGTTTTTAAAATCAACGCGGAGATAATTTCGCTTGATGATGGCCATCCATATATTATTTTTCATGGTGAATTATGCTGATGCTGCGTTGCCAATAAGCGTATGCGATGTGCTTTGCCTTGAAAGTATTGAGCGGTAGGGGGTGAAAAAATTTAGTTCGACAAACATATGTGGTGCCAATAAAGAGATGATTTGAATTAGCCATTCTTCTCGTAACTTTGAAGAATGGGAAAAACAAAAAGATGGAGGATTATGATTATGAAATTTAGGAAAGCAGTTTCTTTAATGTCTGCTATGGTTATGATACTGTGTGCTTTTTCCGCATGTGGGGCACAGGCAGATGAAATTGAGACGGAAACGAGTGTCCTGTCGGATGCTGAAACAGAGTATGAGTCGGAAGAAGCGGATGGCGAGTATGTGCCTGTTACGATTGAAAACTATAACCGAACGGTTGAGTTCACAGAAAAGCCGGAAAGAGTTGTCGTTCTTACGCTGAATTCGGCTGAAATTGTTGCAGCTCTTGGGGAAGCGGATTCTATTGTTGCTATTGCGCGAAACTGCAATACGGTAGAAGATATACTCCCCGAGTATTATGATGATTTAAAGGATTGCGATTTCCCTGATGAAGTTAACAATGGCATTCCAACATTGGAATCCATCTTAAGCTTAGCTCCTGATCTAGTGATATGTAACTCATACTATTTTAACGCGCCTCAGATCTTTGGGACACTGGAAGATTATGAAGAAAATGGTATTCAGTTTTATATAACAGAGGGTTCGTATGTTACCAATTGCACGATTGAGAATACCTATAATGATATCAGAAATATCAGTGCAATTTTTGGAAAAGAAGACGAAGCGGAAGCTTTGATTGACAGCATGGAAGAACGTCTGGAAACTGTTGCGACTACCGTGGATGGACAGGAGTCTCTCAGAGTCATGTCTTTTGACAGCATGAATGAAGATGAGTTTACTGTTGCTGGCGGTGTTGGACTTGCACAGTACCTGATTGAAGCGGCGGGGGGAACGAATATCTTTTCTGATACGGACAGCCAGTTCCTTAGTGTGAGTATTGAAGAAATTATTGCGCGTGATCCGGAAGTAATCGTGATCCATGCATATACTTATCTGGGGGATGAAGATGCTCAGGGGAAAATCGATTATTTGTACAACACTGCAGAGTTGTCAGAAGTTACTGCGATTAAGAATAACAACATTATTGTTGTTCCGTTATTCCAGGTGAACCCAAGCATACAGAATGTAGATTATGTGGAAAGCCTGGCGGCAGCCATGTATCCGGAGTTATTTGAATGAAATAAAGTTGCTGCTGCGGACAGGGATACATCTCCGGTCCGCAACAGCTAAGGAGAACTTTTATGGAGAAGAGAAATTACCGCGCTTTATTGTCACAAAAGCAATATTTGAAAATGTTGGCAGCCGATTTGATCAGCCGGTTTGGCGATTCGCTGGACGCGATTGCATATTCCTGGATTATGTATGAAATCACAGGCAGCGAATCACTTATGGCTTTTATCATTGGCCTGAATTATATACCCACTATTTTATTACAGCCAATTACAGGCGCACTTATTGACCGGATTAACAAGCGAATGATGATGGTGATCACCGATTTGCTCAGGTTTGGTGTTGTCATACTGTTTGTTGTTCTGTATGTGAATGGGATGTTAACGCCGGTAATAATCGCTGTTCTGACAATGCTTACTTCAACAATAGAGGCATTCAGAGTACCTGCAGGAAGTGCAATTACGCCATTACTGCTGGAGTCCTCTTATTTTACTCTCGGAAAAGCGGCGAGTTATTCCTTCTCCCGTGTCAGCCAACTGCTTGGCTATGTTGTTTCAGGTGGACTGATTGCGTTTATCGGCTCGGCGGGGGTTCTTGCCATTGATGCCGTGACTTTTTTGATTTCGGCAATTTTGATCTCATGGATCAAGGTTACAGAAAACAATGAAATAAGCAAGACAGGCAATTTAGATAAACACCAGATCATGTCAGATTTTAAAGAAGGTCTTTCTTTTCTGAAGGGAAGCAGGATTGTGCAGATGATAAGCATTATCGGATTAGTAATCAATTTTGGACTTATGCCGCTTACCGTATTTCAAACACCTTATGTCAGTGATTATCTGAATATGGGGGCTGGCATGCTGTCTTATATAAAAATACTGATGATGGTTGGAATGATGGCTGGGGCATTCATTACTCCCAAACTGTTGCAATTCAAAAAAGGAAACTTGTGTGTCGCCGCTGGTATCGGTATGGGAATATCAATTGTTTGTATGTATATAACTCCCAACATAAGTTTTACTGTAGCAAAATTGGTATTACTGACATTGAGTATGTTTTTCGTCGGTGTTGGAGGCGGAACACTGAATGTAGTAATCGGCGGGTGTATGATGGCGGCTGTGCCGCAGGATAAGATGGGCAGAATGAGCGGTTTGAACGCAGCTATCATGGAAGCGTCAATGCCGGTTGGCTCATTCCTCTGTTCTGCGCTTGCCTTAATGCTCAACGTAACACAGATTTTTGCATTGTTTGGTTTCTGCACGATTGTATTCTATTTATTATTAGGCGTTTTCCGATATATAGATGTTTTGAACATGGACGGACATTAATGTTTCAATTGATTATGTTATAGTGATAGGACTGTTAATGCATTGAAAGTTTAAGAACAGGCTAAAGGGCAGGAGATGTGGCATATGGCAAATCTCTCTCCTGCCTATAGTATACTTCGATATTGATCCCAATTTGCTGTCAAAGCTCATAATTTCTTGATTTCTTTTTAGGTCTATTCGGCTGATTCCTTCGCCGTTCCATTTCCTGCTCATGGCGTAGTTTTGTAGCGCGCTTCCAGAACAGGTCAGTGTCCTCGTCCAGTCTGCGGTCGATCTGTTCCTCAGCAGAGGACAGGCGGTCATACTGAAACTTCTGGCCGAATACTTCACGTAGCTTTGCGCGGATTTGATTACGGAAATCATCCCGGAGCGAAACACGGGCATCCAGTAGGATATCTTCCTGTTGCGAAGATATTTTCTCTCTGGCTTCTATGAAACTTTTTTCATCAGCTGCAAGCTGGCTGGTCAGTTTTGGTTGTTGTGTTCTCATTTTCTCCAGATAATCTGTCATTTTAGAAAGCTTCCCTTCTACCTGTTTTATTTCTGCATCGCTTTGGCACCCCACCTCATGCATCAGCTGATTCTTCCGGGTTTTTAGTTCCTCGATCTCTTCCGTAAGAGTAGTGATCCGTTTATTTAACTGGATGTGTTTTGCAGGGTTGAAAATGCTCGTATTATTTTTTTCAGTCACAAGGCTCTTTTTTTCTGCCTGCTTTTCTTTCAGCTTCTCTTTTGCAGACTGGTACTCTTTGATAAGCGGCAGATTCCAGTCAACGCGCTCAGATATATCTTTTATTTCTGCTCGGTTATGGAGTAGATGATATTGCAGCTTGATCATGTGCGCCCGGATATCTTCTAATCGCTCTGCGATGGCCGGGATGGTATTTGCTACTGCTTCTGTCAGCTTCCGTACCTGTGCTTTCAGCTCCTTGAGGAAAAGATTGTCCGCTTTGATCTGCCGGTTCAGTTCACAACGGTCTGAAATGATCCCCTTGCACTCCAGTGCCTGCGCGGTAACACCCTCATGGATGGTAGGCTGTTCATCAAGGCCGCGCTCTGCATGGCTGCGATGGTCGATTCGGTCAACAGCATTGACACGGGCCAGGTATTGGTTGGTTACATCTGCCCATGCCTTCCGCCAGGAGAGGAGCTGCTCCTCACTGTTCCATCGTTCTGTGATTGGGTTCTGTCTTCCATATTTTGTGCTTTTGGGATGCTTGTCTGCACGGATCAGGCCACGGCACCCGGCTTCGGATGGCGGCAGATAGATTCTCTTTTTCCCATTTTCCGGCTTATAAAGATACTGTTTCTCCCAGCCCTCGGTCTGAGCAGATTTGAATTCGGAGGCGGTAAAACCCCGTTCCTCACCGTTGCGGACACAGAGATATTCTTTCTGCGTCTTGTACTGCCACTTCCCGTGCTCATCCAGTGGGCGCACGGTCAGCATGATATGGGCGTGTGGATTGTGGCCATCCGTATCATGGATACAGACATCCGCGCACATTCCATCAGCGACAAATTGCTTCTGTACAAACTCTGTCAGCAAAGCCTCCCATTGTGTCTTATCCAACTCCACTGGCAGCGCCACCACAAACTCGCGGGCAAGGCGGCTGTCTTTTGTTTTTTCGTTTTCCTCTACGGCATTCCAGAGTCTCTCCCTGTCCTGCCACTCGGATGGAGCGTTGTCCGGCAGGAATATCTGTTGCCAGACCAGACCCTGCTTTCTGGTATAGTCATGCTGTATCCCGTCATAATCGTTATAGATGCGGGAACAGCTCATATAAGCAGCCGCAGCACAGGCGGAACGCCCGGCACCTCGGCTGATGACTTTCGCTTCTAAGTGATAGATTGCCATGCAATCACCGTCCTTTCTGTTTTGCTTCTTTTGAGAAAAAAATGGGTGTGTCACGGAACAGCGGCACACCCATATCTGCGAAAACTGGCTTATTGAAATAACAGGCTCCTTGAAGAGACAGGCTTTCGCAGGCAGCCAATATCGGCATGGACTCCATGCCGGTCTGCACCGGATGTGCCGGGTGCAGGAACTGTCTGGATATGTCAGACGGTTCGGTTGGCTGCACAGGTGTTCCGCTTGCGGAATCACCTGCCCCCTCTGGAGGAATGTCCGGTGGACATTTCGTGAAGAGCGCACGTTCCTGACCGCAGGGAAGGATACCACCGCCCACAAAGTGGGTGGTGAGTAAGTGCGCCCTTACGGGAATGAAGATGGTGTAAGACTACATTCCCCGGAGACGTATCAGCAGCTCGCGCTTCAAATAATCCAGCTCCATATCAGCTACGGACGGAGCAACACTTTCAAGGATTGCGCCCTCCTGAATCAAGCGTCGTGTTCTGGCTTTTCTTTCTTTTACCCGGCTCCGCGCTTCTGCTTCCTCCTGCCGGTGTCTGGCCTGCAGCAGAGCCTTCTCATCTGCCGTCATTTCTTTCTTTTCTGCCATATCTGGCTCCTTTCCCTGAATTGGCCGTTTCCGGCCTCAGATTTTATATTCCTGCCCGTATCCGGGCTGTTTGGTATCACATATGGCTGGATTGGTGCCGTTTTTGACAAAATCAGTAACGTGAAAAGCTCAAAACATATCTGGACTTAAAAAATGGTACTAATATTGCTTGGTGGTTATTTCTATCCGGCACCAAATCCATGCTTTATTGATACGATTGTTTACGAGAACAGCTGTCTTGCCTGCGCCATACTTTCCGATGCCAGAAGCTCCCGAATATTCTGATTGTTAATCCGGACAGGAACACACCGTTCCAGAATCCTGTCATAGATCCGTTTCCGTGCAACATCTGTAGTTTCTTTCATCTCCGATATCGTCAGATTCGTGGTTACAATAAGCGGCTTACGGCTCCGGTAACGGCTGTCGATGACGTTGAAAACCTGCTCTCTGGAGTACTCAGAATCGCGCTCAGCACCGAGGTCGTCGATGATCAGCAGGCTGTAACGGTTCAGACTGTCGATGAACTCGTTGCGGTCATCGGAATACATCCCGGTCAGGGTATTGAGTATCCGCGCAAAGTTTGTCATCAGTACCGGGATGCCCTGATCCAGAAGTGCATTGGCTATACATCCGGCAAAAAAGGACTTCCCGGTTCCCGTATCGCCCCACAGGAGAAGCCCTGTGGAAGTGGCGTTCATTTCTTCCCATTTTTCAACATAGCTATGGGCATAACGGATTTCCGGGTTGTAGCCTTTATCATTGGCAAACGTACAGGCATAGAGTTCCTTATCATGCAGGCCGCTGGCTTTCATCCGGGACACATGATCCAGAAACTCAAGGTGTGCGCGCTCCGCTTCTTCTTTTTCATAAGCCTCCTTCTGGCACCGGCACATGATAAACGGGGTAAAATCCCTGCCCCCGATATGTTTGCGGCATTGTCTGGGAGTATGGCATTTGGCACAGTAGACCAGCCCGTCTGCTTCGCATACATATTCATCCGTCTCAAGCTCTCTGCTTGCAGACATGGATTCCATCCTGTCTGTAATCATATTCATAAACTTTCACCTTCCTCATAGTCGTAGTTCCTTGTTGTGGAAGCAGGCTTGTCCCGCAGCGCCCAGTTCCGGATGGTAGCGGCGTGGTTCTGATAAGTCTTTCCACTGGAAGCCATATAGCTGGACAGCTTTTCAATATATTGCTGACAGTCAGGGACATCCTGCTTCAGATCAAACAGCTCGTTCTCTGTCAGGAAAACATTCTGATATTTTCCATAAACAGCGGGGACAGCCTTACTCCTTTTATTTTCTGAATGGTTCTTGTTAATCTCTTTCTTATTACCGGACAGTTTTCTGTCTGTCACACGGACAATTTTCTGTCTGTCCATAGGACAGTTTTCTGTCTCTCTGCCAGACAGTTTTCTGTCCGTCTGGGTTGCCGGACCAGACGGTATTTTCACATAAATGCGGTTGGGGAACCCGGCACCCTGCCGCTTGCGGACAATCAATCCGCAGCTTTCAAGAGCGGCCAGGCTGTTCTTGATGGTCATTTCACCCTTGTGAAGAGCTGCCGCCAGATCAGTGATTGTAAAGTAGATGAACACATGACCCTGCGCATCCGCCCAGCCGTCATTTTTTATAGAAAGCCTTGCCCGGTCCAGAAGCAGCATATAGAGCAGCTTTGTGGTTTCGGACAGATCGCTGTCTAACAGAAATCGCGGGAATATCATATAGGGCGGCAGCTTCGTGCCGGTTGTCAGATATTCGGTCATGGTTCACCTCCAGTGATTGCGATGTTTTACTCTCCAAGAAAATTCCAGTCGATATCCGGCTCTGGCTCATCATCCTCTTCCCTGGGTGGAATGGATTCATGATTCTGAGGCTGTGTCACCTGCCCGGCTCCGGTCATACAGCCGGCAAGGAATACCGGGAGGGACTTCTCCATCGCCACCTGCACAGCCGCTACGATCTGCGAGACAAAGCGTTCTTCCCGTTCCCTTGTTTCCAGATAAGGATCATCCTGTTTGCGGTAGTAACGGACAAAAAAGTCTACAACTGCAACCGCGATTACCTGGCTGTAGGATTTAAAAACCTGCCTATCCATCGTTTGCAGATATTCCCATGCCTTGCGCTGCATATCTTTATCCAGATTGAAACGGAGATTGGTATTCCAGATATGGTTCCGGTTCATGGCTGCTCCTTTCTGCGCAGGCTGGCATAGGCAAGGTATTCATAGCCTTTGGCTGTCGCGCAAATATCATCAACAATCGTTACCCGCTCTTGGTCATAGCTGCCGAAGTTGCGGACAAGGCAGCCGCCTCCGCCCACGATATAAAGCCGCATCAGGTCAGGATTGTATTCATACCGGCGGAGCGTGGCAAAAATATCCGACACATATGCTCTGGCAACTGTAGTAATGCATTCCAGGTACGGTTTCCCAATATCAGCGCTTCCAAAACGGAGCACCTGTTCCACGGTCGTGTCCTCAATCTTTACGCCGAAGCTGTCAAGAATAGCGTTCCTTGCAGCAATCATGCACTGGTTGACGCCGAACTTCTCTGTCCAGCAGCGGCTCTCAACGGCTTTCTTATTGTTGATATAGAGAATATTCATTGTGCCGTTTCCGATGTCTGCCAGAAGGTTCGTCCCCTTAAAGTCACCGAGGCGGCTGACAATGGCCGGATAACCCTGCGGATACAGGCTGCATCCGACAAAATGGATGTGATATTCCTTCCCATTGAAACGATACTCCACGTCCGGATTTCGGAGCAGATAACTCCGGAATTCCTCGCGCTGTTTCCGAATCCATGTCAGCGGCAGCCCGGCTGCGAGATGGACATTGGCAGTCCGGATGCCGCAGATATTCAGCTCCCTTGCAACTGCCATCAGGGTCAGAAGATAATAGTCTTCATCCATCGCTTTATCTGCGATAAATTCCTTGTGTCCTTCTCCGACACGGTAGTACATGCCGTTATACTCAAGGATGCTGCCGGAAAAGATCGGCTCTGTCTCATAAGCAGTGATTCCTGTTGGCGTGACGGTATTGGCGGTCTTGATGTTGCCGTAACCGTGATCAATGGCAATGATTTTTGTGTTGTCTAGTTCCTTCATGCGCTTTCTTCCTCCTTATCGCTGTGGTTTTCTCTCAACTGGTGCTCCATCATCTGCACCAGCATCTCTGTGGCCGACTTTGTGCCATTCGGATTCCCAAATGAGGAAACCCGGAAGGTCACTTTGCCGATTTTGTGTGTGTACGGTGCCGCCAGGGCGGCGGTGTTTGTTTCAGGCATAATAAAACCCCCTTTTTGATTTTTCCTTCTAATCTGCTATCAGATTTTGTAATCTGGTACCGCCTGCCTGCAAAAATAGTCTATCAGAAAGGGAAGCAAGAAGCACTGAGCGGGAATTGAGCGCAATTTGACGCTTTTTTAAAAAACGGTTGATTTTACCGACATGATTGCATATAATAAAGACAGCTAACAGCGGGTGTATCTCAGCCCTGAATGAGAAAGTTAGAAAGCGGGTTTCTCTTGACCTATATGCAAGAAAGTTACGAGAGAGTGTTTCGCCACTTTGAGCGCGATTGTAACAGCGGAGGCAGGGCAGCCTGTCTCCGTTTGTTTTATGCGCAGAGCTAATGTTTTTACTGAATACTGCGAAAGAAAGATAAGGCTACAGGTTGTCTGAATGATAGAGGGAGAAATGAGAATGGACAACATAAAATTATACCGGGTTTCGGCTGCTTATATAGAATACTTGCTGCCGTATGCACCGCATCTGTATCATAATAGCCAGAAGGGACAGCAGAATGAACGGGCATACATAGGAGTCGTGCTGCACATTCATGGTCTGGATTATTTTGCTCCGCTTTCCTCTTTTAAGGAAAAGCACCGGCGAATGCCTGAAGGATTGGACTTTGTAAAAATCAAGAATTATGCGGTCATCAACCTTAACAATATGTTTCCGGTTCCTGCGGGAAGCTATACATATGTGGATATTTCAAAGGAACGCAATCCGCAGTATAAGGCGCTTTTGCTGGCAGAATACCGGTATATAAAGTCCATACAGGAAAAGATTAGAAAAAATGCTTTGAATCTTTATCGACTGAAGATCAAGGGAGAGCGGTCTGCACTGACGAAGAGGTGCAATGATTTTCTGAAACTCGAAGAACTCTGTGAAAAATATAAGTAGACAGATCAAAAAAGATAGTTCACATTAGAGCCATCTTTTCGTCTGTTCGGAATTATCCTGATGTTATTCTTATTCCCCTGACAGGATTTTTTGTGCAAGCCGGATTCCTGCTTGTGGGTAAAGCTCTTCGATTTCCTGATATTTTGCTTCGACCTGTTCCGGGGAGTCAGCCCATATGGTTTCATAAATATCGATTGCTTTTTTGAAATGCTCTTTGGCTTCTGAAATCTTGCCCTGTGTCAGACAGATGCCGCCCATAGCCTCCTGCACCAATGCAAAATCCTCAGATTCTTCGGAATTATAAGTCTTTATGTACCGGGCTAATCTTTTCAAAGCCGTCATCCCGCGCTCCGGTTCTCCTATATTGGATAAAAAGACTGCATAGTTTGTGAACTGGGGAATACTGTCATGCATAGAGACCGGACGGTATTTTTCCAGAAGTTTAATCCCGGCCTCCATATGCTGGCGGGCAAGATCATATTTTTCTATTTCCCGGTACATTCCGCCCAGGTTTGCGTGAAGATTGGAAACGAGGAGCGCAGTATCTTCATCGACCTCCGGAAATAGGTCTAAGGCGTCCTTTTCCAGCTTAATGGCTTTTTCACGGTTCTTTTCACAGGCAGCCTGACAATCAAGGTACAATGCCCTGTCACGCACAGTGCCGACAGAGGGCTGATCTAAAAATGTCTGCAATTCCCGGAGAATCAGATGCATCCCCTGCCCGTACTGATATTTTTCCATATATGAAAATACATCTTCCAGAAAGCGAAGGTAAAACGGCAGATCGTCCTTTTCTGTAAAGCGAATGATGTTTTCAATCGTCTGGAACATCAGTTTATAATAGGATATCTCCAGTCCATGGAAAAGGCAGAGGCTCTGCAGGCTCTCTAAAAGCCCCCGACAGTTGGAAATGGAGGGTTTTAAATCTGCCAGTGCGGTCTCCTGTATCATTGGATGCAGGGAACCACAGTGTCCGGGCAGGGGCGTAATAAATCCCATTTCTATCAGGTCGTTTACCGCATTCAGATCGGTCAGGGAGAGCCAGTCGGCCAGCAGTCTAAGAGGGATACCGGAGACCGGAACCATCACCATATTCCGCATAATTCCCTGATATTCTCCTGTGAGAAGATAAAGGGAAAACAGCGTGTGAATATGGCCGTAATAGGTTTCTTTTGCAGGCTTCCCGTCTTTGGTGATGGATATTTTGTCGGCATCATCAAGAGCAACTTTTTCTTCCTGTAATTTTCGCAGCAGTTCATGCGGCTGCAGCAGGCCGTGTTCGAGCAGACGGGCGGCAAGTTCAACCGCGAGCGTGTGACTGTGAACGGTGTCAATGATTTCTGACAGCACAGGTTCCTGTTCTTTTGCTGCGGAATAATAGCGGCCCATCAGCTCCAGCAGCGTCATTTTGTCGGAAATCTCCGAAAGCTGCATGGTGGGATAATTTTCCATCCGGCTCCGTGTAGTAAACAGAACCCGGCAGCGATACTTCATAACAACCGGGAGAAAACTGTCCTTTGTCGCAGTTGTATTGAAATTATCGACAATCAGCAGGGTGTCCGATTTTAAGGAGCGAAGGAAACGGTTATGTTTGCGAAAACGCTCCTCTTCACTTTCTCCAGGCAAATCATCGGCAAACTCAAGATCAATCACATCCTGATGCAAATCTCCGCTGTAAATCATATACAGGACATTCGTATATTCTTTCTTATGTTGTGTGGCGTAGGCTTTTGCCAGTTCACTTTTTCCGACACCGGCAATCCCCTGGAGGAATACCTTACCATGCTTCAGCAGCATGTCATGGAGCTGTTCCAGTTCCTGTTCCCGTCCGCAGAAATAGCGGCAGGGCTTTGGCACGTCATTCCCGAAAATAAAATCAGACACAGCAGGCGAAAGGTTCCCGGAAGCGATCAGGTTATTTGTGCGGGCATCCCGCTTCACGAATTCACGTTCAAGGCCGAAGCAGATCGTATTGGCAAAGAATGCTGCATCTTCCTTTTTATTATGACACGGGTATTCTTGAACCAGTTCGCACTTCATCCTCTCGGAAATGGAATCGTCCCCGATGATCAGCCCATAAATTTTTTCCGCCGCCATTGCGCTGTCAGACATCTTTGGCAGCAGTTTTTTTAAAATATCTTCCGCCATTTGCATCTGGTGCCCTTTGTCACTCAGATAGTAGGCGGATATTCTCGGGCTGACTTTTGCGTTGCCCTTCAGCCATCGGCAGACAAGCCCATTGTCAAAATAAAAATCTATTGCGGCTTTAGTGTTAAGGAAGCTGTCGAAGATCAGAGATAAAAATTCAGCCTGGTTCAGCCCAAAGTCTTCACTGACATATGACCGGATGACTGCCATGACGGATACAAAATCGCAGCGTTCCATGTTATTCATCCCCTTTCCTGTATATCTGTTTATTATGCGAAGAAAAGCATTTCGCATAATACTCCAGAATCTGGCGATTCTGTCGTTAACTTATCGGGTGAAAGCCCGCAAGCGCACTTTCCTTCCGATAAGTTATATTATCATAACAGAAATGTGTATCTACCGCAAGGCAGGGATTGTGAAGCAAATGATTGTGAAAGCAGGAGAAAATGCTCAATTTGCGCTCAATTCCCGTTCAGTGCTTTTCATCCATCTTTCCTGTAAAATAGTGTCCATAAGAACCAGCGGGAAGGAGGAGCTTTATGGGACATGAAGTAGAATTTGAGCGTTGCATAGATTTCATGGCACAGATGATTGAAAAATATGGACATGAGCTCCTGGAAGAGCTGGAGATGGAGCGGGTGGACAGGGAGGCCGAAGAGAAAGAAAAAAACGTGAATGGAAACAGTGTGTGAGGCGGGGATTTCAAGAAAGATTTCCCCGCTGTTATTTTGCCCTTGCATATGGTTGGAACATAGAGTATAATTTTGTTGGGACAATGAATCACGGGGTGAATTCCATGAAAAAAACGAAATGCTATATTTATACGAGGGTGTCCACTACCATTCAGGTGGACGGGTACAGTCTGGATGCGCAGAAAGAAAAACTCAAACGTTACGCAGAGTTCCAGAATATGGAGATTGTCGGAGAATTTTCTGACGAAGGCAAATCCGGCAAGAGCGTAGCCGGGCGTCCAGAGTTCCAGAAAATGCTGAAAAACATAGAGGACGGTGTGGATGGGGTAGAATTTGTTCTTGTCTTTAAGCTGTCCCGTTTCGGGCGCAATGCTGCGGATGTCCTTAATTCGCTGCAGATGATGCAGGATTACGGCGTGAACCTGATCTGTGTGGAGGACGGTATAGACAGCTCTAAAGATAGCGGTAAGCTGATGATTTCCGTCTTGTCTGCCGTTGCAGAGATTGAGCGGGAGAATATTCTTGTCCAGACGATGGAAGGCCGGAAGCAGAAAGCGCGGGAAGGAAAATGGAATGGCGGTTTCGCGCCGTATGGCTATGAACTGGTAAATGGCGAATTGAAGATTGCGGAGGATGAAGCGGAAATTATCCGTCTCATATATGACAAGTACATTCATACGAATATGGGAATATCTGCGATTGCAGTTTATCTGAACCAGCACGGCTATAAAAAGAAACAACGGCAGAATAATACTTTGGATGCATTTGCAGTCTCGTTTATCAAGGGTGTGCTGGACAACCCGATTTATTGTGGCAAACTGGCATTTGGGCGCAGGAAAAATGAGAAGATACCTGGGACAAGGAATGAATACCATACGGTCAAACAGGATACCTATATGCTCAGCGAAGGAATCCATGAAGCAATCATTTCGGAAGAGGACTGGCAGCTTGCCCAGCAGAAGCGGCAGGCTACAGGCATACAGTACCCTAAGACCCACAGCCTCGATCATGAGCATATTTTATCCGGCATATTAAAGTGCCCTGTCTGCGGTGGCGGTATGTATGGCAATGTCAATCGCAAGAAGAAAAAAGATGGCAGCCACTATAAGGATTATTTTTATTATGCCTGCAAGCACCGTCTCTGGATCAATGGTCACCACTGTGACTATAGGAAACAGTGGGGCGAGGATATTATCAATGATGCAGTGGCAGAGGTAATCGTAAAGCTGGTACAGAACCCTAAATTTGAAGCGGGACTCAGGAAAAAGATAGATTCTAAAATTGACGTGAGCGAGATGGAGGCTGAACTGGAAGGGCTGGAAAAACAGCACCGCCAGTTAAGCGGGGCGAAGGCAAGGCTGGGACAGCAGATGGACAGCCTTGACATATCAGACCGTTTCTATGAAAAGAAATATCAGGATATGGAGACACGTCTGTATCGCCTGTATGACGAGATCGAAGCGGTAGAAAACAGCATGGAAGAAATCCGAACCAGAATGTGGAATGTACAGCAGCAGAAAATATCAAGGGATAATGTCTACCAGTTCCTCTTGTATTTTGACAGGCTGTACGACCGGTTTACGGATTTGGAAAAGAAAAAATTCATGAACAGCTTTGTAGAACAGGTAGACATTTATGAGCAGGAGCAGCCGGATGGCCGAATCCTGAAGCACATCAAGTTCCGGTTTCCCATCTTTTTTGATGATGAGGAAATACAGGATATTAGTTGGGACAACGAAAACACCGTCGAGACGGTTTGCCTTCTTCACAAACCATTTTAGACCCATTCCGCTGTCCGAAGTTCTATGTAGACCTTATGATTGATATGAAGGATTATTATCGGATTGTAGGACGGAAACGTTAAAAACTGAATAATGAGATTTTTACAGGAAGCTGTCAGTATGTGTTTTTTCTTACTGGCAGCTTTTTCTTTTTGGAAAATCGACTCTGGAAGCGTTTGGCAAATGATTGATTGCTGAGCGCTTTTTTCATTCAGAAAGGAAGTGAAGACAGGTAACTGTAGTTGGGTGTCCGCAATGGATACTTTTTTTCATAAAGAGAAGGAGGACATTTATGCTTACACATTTTATTGCTTTTTGCGCAGGCGGTTTTTTCGGAATTGTTGTGATGTGTATGTGCTTTGCGGCAGGCGAAGAAGACCGCAGAATTGGAGAGCCTCGCCCTCGCCGGGTGGTATCCCATCCAGAGGATGGGATAATCCATTCAGAATCGTGCGAGAGTCACGAAGGCTCGGCCTGCGTCCCACAGCAGAGCTACGGGACAAATAGTGATTGTTACGATGATAAGGAGGGAAGAGATTAATGAATACACAGATCATTGCGTTGTGTAATCAGAAAGGTGGAGTCGGCAAAACGACTACTTGTGTAAATCTGGGAGTGGGGCTGGCGCAGGAAGGAAAGAAGGTTCTGGTTATTGATTTTGATCCGCAGGCCAGCGCGACAATCAGCCTGGGAATTCCTCAGCCAGATCAGCTTCCAGTGACGATATCGACTATGTTAGGGAAGGTTTTGACCGATCAGCCAATCAGTCAGGGCGAAGGAATTTTACATCATTCAGAAGGAGTCGATTTCATGCCGGCTGATATTCAGCTTTCCGGCATGGAGGTATCGCTCGTCAATATGATAAGCAGGGAAACGGTATTAAAGCAGTACCTTGAAATCGTAAAAAATCAGTACACACATATCCTGATTGATTGCCAGCCGTCGTTAGGAATGCTCACCGTTAATGCTTTGGCGGCTGCAAATCGGATTATCGTACCTGTCCAGGCTGAGTATCTTCCGGCAAAGGGTCTGGAGCAGCTTCTGCAAACGGTAGGAAAAGTCAGGCGGCAGATAAATCCGAAACTACAAATAGATGGAATATTGCTTGCGATGGTGGACAAGCGAACGAATTTTGCAAGGGAGACGGCTTCGCTTGTGAGAGATACTTACGGAAAAATTAATGTTTTTAAGACAGAAATACCGTTTTCCGTGAGGGCGAAAGAGGCAAGCGTTTCGGGAAAAAGTATTTTTTCGCATGATCCAAAGGGGAAAGTGGCAGCCGCATACAGAGAATTGACGAAAGAGGTGGTAAATCTTGAAAAGCAGCGCGAAAGACATAAAGCTTGCGTCCGTTGACGATCTGTTCAAAACAGACGAGAGCCGGGCAGATGATGAAAGAGAGCGAGTGCAGGAGATTGCGATTTCTGAATTGCATCCCTTTAAAGATCATCCATTTAAAGTCCTGGATGATGAAAAAATGATGGAGACAGTTGAGAGCGTACAGCAATATGGTGTTCTGGTTCCAATTATCGCAAGACCATCGCCGGAAGGTGGATACGAGATTGTTTCGGGCCATCGTCGGCATAGAGCCTGTGAATTAGCAGGGAAGGAGACAATGCCGGTGATTGTGCGTGAATTGGACGATGATGAAGCAGTTTTGCTTATGGTGGATAGTAATCTGCAAAGAGAGACAATGCTTCCAAGCGAGAGAGCGTCCGCTTTTAAGATGAAACTGGATGCAATTAAACATCAGGGATCAAGGGTTGATTTAACTTCTCCCCAAGTTGGGGAGAAGTTATCGTGGGCGGTAAATCAAGTCGCAGATGAAGCAGGGGCAAGTAAATCTCAGGTTCAGAGATACATTCGTCTTACAGAACTAATTCCTCCGCTCTTGGATATGGTGGATGAAAAGAAGATTGCCTTTAATCCGGCATATGAGCTGTCGTTCCTGAAACCCAAAGAACAGGAAATGCTGATTGAAACGATGGACTATGAGCAGGCAACGCCGTCACTCTCCCAGGCACAGCGTTTGAAGCAGTTCAGCCAGGATGGGCGGTTAACGGAAGATTCGATGCTGGCCATTATGTCAGAGGAGAAGAAACCGGTTCAGGATCGGGTAATGTTTACCTCGGATGTTCTGAGAAAGTATTTCCCGAAGGATTACACGCCGAGGAAGATGGAGGAAACGATTATTCAGCTTTTGGAGCAGTGGAAACAGAAACGGCAGATGCAGCAACAGCAGCAGAAGAAACACATTTCCCGATGAACTATTTACACGACTATTTTAAAAACTGCCATGATGAATTTTTTGAACCAGTGCCAGATAACAGGGCTTGTGGCACTGGCTGAATTTTCGTGAAACAGAAAGATTCAATTATTCAGAGCAAAACTACAGGAGAACGGAAAGGAGATTTTGCTATGGCCTATAAAACCTACAATACTGCAAACAATGAGATTTTATTCAGGGATTAATAATACTGATATGAGTGATACTGATCTGATCAATCAATCAACGCGTGCGTGTGCGCGCGCGGAGCCGGTGCCGGATGGGATTGATAGGATGGATCAGATGGATGCGATAACAACCTACACCAACATCATCAAAAAGAACATCGAGTATGACACCCTGATTTTTGATGCCAAATCAGATTCTGACAGGAAGCAGGTTGACATGATCGTATCACTGATGGCGGAGACCATCGCGGTGAAACGTGAGACGGTGACGATTGCGAAAGCAGAATACCCATATCCGTATGTAGTGAATAAGCTGTTGCGTGTGGGTCAGAACCATGTCCAGTACATACTGTGGTGTCTGAGTAAGCAGACGGGTAAGATCTGGAACATCAAGGCGTATGTGCTTGCCTGCATCTTTAACGCGCCAACGATGATAGACGCGTATTATCAGGCGGAGGTAAGTCATGACATGTACGGACAGTAACGTGCAGCGAATAAACTGCTGAAGGTAAAAACGAAATGCCTGAGCATCGTTGCACGAAGGAATGTGGATACGAACGGAGGAAGAAGATGAAGAACGGGAAGAAACCGACAAGGGAACACAGGGGAATTATGAAAAAGCATGGGTTGAATCCGGACAGCTGGCTGGTGGTAAAAAATCTGCCGGACAGCATTTTGGTTGTGAGCCGGATTTCGCTCCATTCCGGGAAAAAGCCGGATTATAAGATATTGCCGAGGATGTAATTTTGTGATTAGTCAGCACAGTGGGATTGGTGGTTAAGATGCTTTTTTTGGACTTTGAACCGATGGATGAGGGGGACATGGTGGAATACCTGGGGGAAATGGAAGGCCTGGAGACGAGAATGCAGGGGATGCTGAAAGAGGAATTTGCGAGGCTTGAATCGTTTGAAGAGTGCATCTGGCGCAAGTCTCTGCGAGGGAGTAACCCGGAAGAACACCCTGGGGGAGAGCCTCTGGGGAGAAATGCGGATACGATCTACAACATCCTCGTTTCCGTGGAGCATGATCTGGAACAGCAGGGAAATGAGATCGCACAGCAGATAATCAGGATCTCAAAAGGGCAGGAGAAGCTGAACTATGTGAGATTCTGTATCCGCTCCCTGCCAGCAGAGCAGGCTGAGTTGATTTCGCATGTGTATGTGAAACGGGAAGGGCAGACAGTCTACGCAGCGGAGAAACACTACAGCAAGTCGATGATATGCCGCAAAACGAAAGCAGCACTGGAGAGCCTGCTGGTTTTGTATAATCGTCGGTTTGCGCGGAAAAAGAAGACAGATAAAGAATGATCCGTTTTGTGGGTCAGAAACTGGAAGGGGGAATCAAATTGTCGGAAGCAAGAGATTATCAGGAGGAATGCCTGGAAACACTGGATGGGCTTGAAACTGGAGCTTATCTGGTGGTCATGGCAACCGGTCTTGGGAAGACCTGGGTATTTACGCATGTCAGGCGGCGCGGGAGAGTGCTGATCCTTTCCCACCGGGAGGAACTTGTTCATCAGCCGGAAAAGTATTACGCAGAGCAGGGATGCAGCTTTGGTGTCGAACAGGCAAAAGAATTCTCGGATGGGGAGGAGGTGGTTTCTGCCAGTGTACAGACACTGGTGCGGAGACTGGACAGGTTTCAGCCGGATGATTTTGATCTGCTCATAACGGACGAGGCACACCACAGTGTAGCTCCGGTTTACCGGAAAATCTATGATTATTTTCAGCCGCGCCTCCACTTGGGGTTTACAGCTACACCGAATCGGGCAGACAGTGTAAAGCTGGGGAATATTTATTCGAAGGTGGTGTTTCAGCGGGATATCAAATGGGGTATTCAGAATGGCTGGCTTACCAATATCCGCTGTGAACGGATAGATATCGGCTATAACATCTGTGACGCCCGTACGACTGCTGGTGATTTTAACCAGGGAGATATTGAGGTCGCTGTCGATATCCGGGAATGCAATGAAGTGATCGCGGACATTTACCGGAAAAAAGCGGTTGGACCGACTATTATTTTTGCGGCATCCGTAAACCATGCCCGCCGGCTGCAGGAGCTGATTCTGGAAGCGGAAGTGGTAACGGCGGAAACGGAAAACCGGCGGGACTGCCTGAAACGGTTTGAAGAAGGCAAAACACCTGTGCTGATCAACTGCATGGTGCTGACAGAAGGGACCGACCTGCCTATGGTGAGGACGATCATTATCTGCAGGCCGACAAGAAGCGCGGCGGTCTATGTGCAGATGGTGGGAAGGGGACTCCGCCTGTATCCGGGTAAGGAAGAATTATTGCTGATTGATTGTGTGGGAGCGACAAGGATGCCGATCTGCTCGGCCCCCATACTTTTCGGCCTGGACCCGGAGAAAGTGGGAGACAATGACAGATTTAACGGCAGATTGATAACAGAACTGCAGGAAGAAGCAGAGCAGATGGAGGTAGCTGATTTTACGAATCCGGATGCGTGGAGGGTAAATGCTGAGCTGGTTGACCTCTTTGAGAAGAATGGAAACTATGATACCCATGGCGTAGATTACACAGTCTGTGCGAATGGGAATTTTATCTGTTCCATCGGCGATGGCATCCGCGCGATTGTGACGCCTGAAGATATCACCGGCAATTCGAGTGTATTCCTGAGAGGGAAACAGGGCGACCTGTATGTGAAAAAGGATATCCCTGTGCAGGATGCTTTTGATGATATGTATGAGATTCTGAGCAGCTCCTTTGCCGCAAAAAGGCATCTTTGGGATGCAGATCGATGCAGAAACTGGGGAAAACAGCTTGCAACAGAAAAGCAGAAAGCGTTTATCCAGGGGTTGTTTGATGAAGATTTCCTGAGTGAAATTGATTTTGCGAGTCTTACCAAAAACCAGGCGTCCCGTCTGATCGACCGCGGGCTGGAAGAACAGAGGAGCAGAAGAGGATAAAAGGCAATGGGGAAAGCGCCTATGGGATCGCCTATGGATATAGAATGGCGGTTTCCCCGGTAAAAAAGTGTAAGTATGAAAGGACTGAACTTTATGAGAAAAACTGAATTGATCTGTGGGATCGGCGCAGTTGCGCTTGTAGTAGTGGGAATTGTAATGACTGTGCGGGTGTACCTTGGATACCAGAAAGGCAGGGAAGGATACGATGATATCGAGTCTGCGTTTACCACCAGTACGGCTGATGGGGAGCTGGATGAATCGGACAGGCAAGAGGACGATGATTTGAAATCGGGTACGGGGAGTATAACAGATGAATTTGAGTCAGATGCAGAAATGGATGATTTGACGGAAAGCCTTCCGGATGATGCGCCGGAGCGTATCACGGTCGATTGGGATTCGCTGGCGGATACTTATGAAGACTGTATTGCCTGGATTCATATCCCTGCCGTAGAAATCTCCTATCCAGTGATGCAGTCTGAGGACAATGATTATTATCTCCATCGGGCACCTGACAATAGCTATCTTTATGCCGGGAGTATCTTTATGGATTACCAGAACCATGCAGACCTGGAGGATTACAACACGGTCATCTATGGCCATAACATGAGGGATGGAAGTAT
Source organism: Lachnospiraceae bacterium (assembly GCA_021205755.1). GTDB lineage: Bacteria > Bacillota > Clostridia > Lachnospirales > Lachnospiraceae > Choladousia. The sequence goes on from JAJPWX010000054.1 coordinate 25,276, forward strand.
GTTCGCGAAGCTGAAAAAGTTTTGTGACTCAGAGACGATGGTCTTGTGTCCATACATTTGGATTTATACGCCAGATGGTGATTTTCTTTACCACATATTCTCTGTCCATAGTGTGGATGCGGTTGGTGATGCCTACAAGATTTCCTTTGAAGACTATGGGAGTTATGCGGAATGGTTTGATGAAATGACAGGCGAATCAGAGATTGATACTGAAGTGACCAGTTCTGACATTGACCGCGTTGTGACGCTGTCTACCTGTAATGGAAACAGCGCCACCCGGTTAGTAGTGCAAGGCGTCCTCGTGTGGCAGGGATGATAGTTCAACTGGTTCGTTCTTGCAAGATGTATCTGCTGATAGCTTCTGCAACACCATCCTCTCGGTTTGACGGCAGTATATAGTCAGCTTGCTGCTTTAATGCAGGGACTGCATTTCCCATGGCGAAGCGAAGCCCTGATACCTGGAACATGCCTAAGTCATTTTCTCCGTCTCCGATACAGGCGATGCATTCCTTTTGAATATGCAGATAAGAGGCCAGCCTGAGCAGCGCGTCTCCCTTCGACGCGTTTTTTGGGAAAATCTCTACATAGGATTTGTCATATGCAGCAGAGAGATCTGAAAATTCTGCGAGAATGTTTTTTGCATTTCCTGCTGCATTCTTGGAAAGAAAATAAAACTGCAGCTCCTCCAGGTCACCATCGGTATTCTGGATTGCTTTCGCCATGTTTCTAACATATTTTGTATTTTCGGCATCCCTTCCATAGATAAAATATCCGAGAAGTATCAGCAGATATCCCTGAACCAGATATTCGTGGCTGATGTGTGCAGAAATCCCCAGCCTTTCGCTTCTGCATTGGCTTAAGAGAGAGAGGGCTGTGCTCTTTGATATAGAGGCAGTATAGACGGACTTCATGTTTGTACAGTCAGTAACCTGAGCACCATTTGAAGAAATAACATAACGGTATAAATCTTTTTGGTTGGACAATTGGTAAGGCAGGCAGCTCAGCGCGCGCCCTGTTGTAGGCGCGATCTGAATTCCTGCCTTAGCAGCCAGCTTCAATGCAGTCATGGTTTTGGCAGATATTTTGCTGTGCTGATTTAGGCATGTTCCATCCATGTCAATGGCTAATAACTGAATCATTAAAGAAAATCCACTCCTACTTCATTTATGCTTTTGTTTTTCACGCCGTAAACTGGAATTCAGAAATAGATATTAACGTCGCATCCCCGCTTATTGCAATGCGGTTGTTCCCAAGCAGTCTGCACTTTAAATATCCGCCTCTGGCCGATGCCTGATACGCATAGATTTCATCTTTGCCAAGGGCAGAAGCCCAATAATCAGCTATCTGGCAATGCGCCGACCCACACACCGGATCTTCGGGAA
>JAJPWX010000107.1 GCA_021205755.1 Lachnospiraceae bacterium
ATGAAGCGGACGAAGAAAAGCAAGATGTCTGCTATATACCGGAGAACCACTGTATTTTATATCATCACAAAGATTTTTCAAATATAGCCAGGGGGAATGAAGAACTTGCAGAAAAACTTTACGACTATGTAGATTGGCAACTCCCAGAAGTAGCACTGGATGAATGGCTGATTGAAGGCGAGGTAAAAGAATGCCGAGTGTGCCATCATTATATTCATGGGTTTGACGAGAATACATGCCCGCATTGCGGGAGTTTGTATAAAAATGAAGAGGAGGATATTGAAATGAAGCTAAAGGATCTTGTAGAAATCTACGAGGATAACAATGATTGTGTTGTACTGAAAGTACTGGACGGGAAAAGGTTCGACCTTATGTCTCTTGGGTGTTTCAATGGAGATGAGGAGTATATCAGACTTACAAAAGGGTCAGACATCACCTGCACAGTATGGCGAAAAGAGGGTAATATTTCCAGTTGGTATTGGGGAAAATCAGGACAAACAATTGTTACACCACTGACAAAAAAGTGTGGGGAACTGATTCAGGAGTGCGTAGAAAAGGATCTTGGAATTACGTGCAGGAAATGGTAGGAGGATTTTATGGCGAAGAAAGAATTAAATCGAAAGGAATATGAGAGAATCAGGAAGATGGACCACAAAACGATGGAGGATTATTTTAGATCTGTTTATGAAGCTGGAGTATCTGCTGGGAGAGAAGAAGAAAGGGAGCTGTCAGATTGGAAAACCAAAAGACTGGTTCAAGATGCTGCTGCACTAACAACATGAATTGGATTAACGGAACGACAGAAACAAGCCCAAAGCGTGGAGATATCTACTACGTAACTCCTGGAGGTTACATAGGATCTGAGCAGCAAGGTGGAAGACCTGCGATAATAGTAAGTAATGATATAGGGAATAAAAATGCTCCCATTGTTGAAGTTGTATATCTTACAAGTCAGCTAAAACCTAAAACACCCACGCACATAGCAGTAGGTTCCGCCATAAAAGACTCAACCGCCCTATGCGAGCAGATAACCACAGTGGATAAAAACAGATTAAAAGAACGGATTGGCCGAGCAACAGAAAAAGAACTGAGACAGATCAATCATGCGCTGGCCGTAAGCCTAAACTTAAAGAAAGAGGAGTATGAACACATGGAAGTTCGAATTAGCTCCGATATCGGAGAAAATGTATTCGATATCGCTGATGAAAAAATACCGAAACTGATAGATTGCGCATTTAAGCTCGCAAGAGAGAAAAAAGCTGAAGCTTCAGATTCCTGCGAATTCCAGAAAGAGTGTCCTTCTGAGACGAGAAAAGAAGAATCCATTGAAAACAATGGCTATAGAGGATTTTTAATTACAGAGTGTAGTAATTGTGGAAAGCAGAGGGCGTTTTATGCCAAAGAGCCTATAAATGTGAACAGTTGTTTTTGTGGAACAGACACTGAACTCGTAGACTTGAAGCCGGCACGAGTTATTTGTCCGAAGTGTGGAGGAAAATTTAAATACATGACAAATATTACAGCGCCAGAATTTGTAACGAAATGTTTGTCATGCGGGAATTCCGTTACATTGCGTCTGAATGAAAGAAAAACAGCATATCTCACAGTTGAAGAATCGGGTACATGATAGGAATGAGGTGAGAAAATGGAAAGTACAAGATATGAAGTCCATTACATATTTTCTCGAACCAAATCTGAAATTAAGGATGTTATTTTATGCTGGTGCCCAAGCATTGATGAAGCAAAAAATAGAATAGAAAAGAACAAGAAAAAGGTTCCAAATGCTAAAGCTTATCTCATCTATGATACAGAAGAAGTACTTCCGGTAAAAGAGAGAGACCAGTGGTCGAAGTATAAATGTGTTCATAAAGAATATTTATAGAAAGAAAGGTAGTGATAAGAAATGGGGGTATCACAGAACATAGCAATAAATGCTGCATACTTGTGCAAGACAAAACAGCTTTATATTGGAGATGTAGAGCATAAAGTAGGATACACAAGAGGATATCTCTCAAGAATAGCAAGCAGTGAATCCATGAAGATGACAGTTGAGAAGGCATTAGATCTGGCAAAGATATTGAATATGTCCGTAGAAGAACTGTCAAAAGGCGATTTAGAAAAAGAAATACAATTAAAAGCTATCAAAGAGGAAATAGAAATATTGCAAATTCGAGCTAAGAAACTGGAAAAGGAGGTGGAAAAAAATGGCATACAAAAACAAAGTTCATGAAGTGAGAGTTGGCGATCAGCTTAAAAGGTATGTTACCCAAAAATGCAGCGATGGGATGCACGAAACCAAAGCTGTTGAAATATGGAACGTCACAGATGTTTATGACTATCATGTTGTAGCCGAAAGGAAGAATATCCGAATGAGTTTTAATTATGGAGAACTGGTTGTGATGGGTTACGAGAAGCAGTCGTTGCAGAACCAGGCGATGATTGCTATTAGAAGCAGGGACGCAGCTTAGAAATTACTTATATCATTAACACAATGTCGTGAAAATTACAACATGAAAATGGAGGAATAGAAATGCCGGAAAGGAAAAGAATGAATGATGATGTATTGAAAGATGCCAGATATATACTCTTTTCAGCAGCAACTGCATTAACAGATGTCATGGAAAAAGAAAAATCAATGGCTGAAGCCTGCCGAGACAATGGACTGGACTATAAGAAATTTAGGGCAATATTGCAGTCGAAATCATTTGAAGAGATCCGATTGAAAGAGCAACCACTGGATCTGGAAGCTGTCGTTGAACTAGAACCTAATGGTTATGAACAGTTGTATATGGATGTCTTTGAACTGAAAGATATTGGCAAGGTGAAGCTTCCACCGGATTACAAGCAAACACTCATAGACATACTTGAAACCTTAAGGGTAAGGGAAAAGGGTATTCTCCAGATGAGGTATGGCCTTGAGGAATATGGGGAACCGCTTACTTTGACAGAGATCGGAATAAAATTATGCATTACCAAGGACCGTGTCAGACAGCTTGAAATGAGAGCGTTAAGGAAATTACGACACCCATCAAGAACTAAATGGCTGACGGAAGGAAGTATAAAACATTATGCGGAACAGGCTGCCTCCGAAGCGCAAATTGCCGAGCATCAGAATGCTGTCAATGCATGGCTTGCCGAGCAAAGAGAGAAAGCCAAAAAAGAAGCTGACAACCCTGAGACAATGCCGGATCTCAATGCTGCATCAATTACGATTGAAGAAATGGAACTTTCCGTTCGGTCATATAACGTCCTAAAACGTGCAGGCAAGAGGACACTACAGGATGTGCTTGAAATGACCGAAAACGATTTTATGAGAACGAGGAATATGGGTAGAAAAAGCATGGAAGAAATCATGAAACGACGGAATGAAATGGTAGACGATATCATGATAAGACGGAAAATGAAAGAAGAAGCTAGGACAGAGGTAAAATCAGAATGACACGGATCGTTAAAATAATACTCAGATGGGCTTTCGGAGTTTATTCACCATCACTTGGGCGAAAGGTTAGTTTAAAAGATTTGTTTACAGATTACGAAAAGTGAGGAGCTTTGTAAAAAATGACAAAATGGGCGGTATACAAAGGCAAAGTTGGATTATACGCAAAAGAATACATAGACACGTTAGATGGATGTAAAAATATAATAGGTGGCTGGTGCATAAAAGAGGAAGAACTTCCGATCGTTGTAAACAGCGCCGGCGGTAGATGCGGTTTCTATCCAGTAAGCGACAACTTTATAGAGATTCTTGAGATAGCGGACGGGGAAGAACCACTGACACGGGAACAGAGATATCCGAAAAACTCTAAAGAATTTGAATATGGCTGGATATCTCCTGAGGGCGACACCTTTAACACAGGCTATGAGGGACATTACATGGCAGCAGAGGCACTTTGCAAGGAATACGGCTATGGTTCATTTTCTCCGGACTTCACCTTAGAAGAACGAGGATGGGTAAAAATTACAAGGGATGGTGGGAAGAGGGCTATATTCGCAGAGGATTTAATTATTACGAAGGCTCAGGCAGATATCATGGTAGACCTTGGCTATAGTTCAGAAGAGCAATTTATTGAGCTGGTCACGTATAGTGCAGAAAAATGGTAATTCAGGGAATATGAACAACTGGAGGGTATGGAATGAACAGACTGAAAAAACCTATAGATGAGCGAAAATGCGGAGTGAAAGATAACAGAGAATGCTGTGGCACCTGCCGCTGGAGCATCACAATGCCGATGGATGAGCATTACTGCGATAATGAGGATTCTGAGGGTTACGGGAGGGGAAAAATTGAAAAATAATGGATTATGTCCCGGAGAGTCTTGCAGATTTTACACCAACAAAAACAGAATAACATGTCAATATTGCACGAGATACAGATTTGATTGTTACACCGAAAATAAAACAGGTTCCTGCAGCACGTGTAAATGGTATGACGAATATGGAGAGAAGTGCAAAAACGAAGCATCTTCATTCACAAGAGCTAGTCTCGCATCCAATTTTTGCTGTAATTTATGGGAGGGGAAAGATGAACGATATTAACAGCAACGTATATATAAGCCTGATGAAGCATTGTATCGGGATGGACAGCCGAAAGCCGTATAAACGGCACGGCAAAATATTTTATAAGCCGTATCGGAACTATTTCAGCACAGCAGAAAAAGGCAAGGACGCTGAGAATTGGAAAACCATTATGGATGCAGGATACGCGAAGCGCAGAGAGATAAAGAATAAATACGGCGGCTATGTTTACTGGCTGACCAGAGCCGGGCTTGATTGGCTTGGAGAGAAGCTTGGGATGCATATCTATGATGAGGAGTGAAATTAGTAATAAGCCAACAGATAAGTAAACAACACAAGCTTTAAATAAGCTTAAACAAGGAGGACGCAGAATGAAATTTAAAGAAATCACGCCGGGCATGGTAATCCACTGTCAGACGAAAGAGGATGCGAGGGCGCTGTTGGAGAAGTTGGAGGAATTGGGCTATAAGGACAATAACACGATAATGAGTCCCCGAATTAACCATAGTCGCTATTGCAGAATTATAGATGATTGGGGATATCAATGGTATTGCGAAGTTGGTAAGGATATCAAAATTACCGAATTTTCCGACCTGATAGAGCCTGAACCGAGATTTAAGGTTGGGGATAGAGTAAGAATTAAAGAAAACTTGATGAAAAATGGTGTGTATGGAGAACTGGAAATGCTAGGGGATATGATGATATGGAAAGGCAGTGAGTCTAATGTAAGCGCAGTCACGGAAAACGGGAAATATGCATTAAAATCGCTCCCTTACTATTGGGCAGAAGAAATGCTCGAGCCAGTAAACGATCTTAACACATCTAACGCATTAAACGAAAAATCTAACGCACAGATGAGCGCGGTGGAAGTGTTGGAGTGGTTAAGACATCATGCCTTTGACTCGATAAGCATGAAAGAAGCGTTTGATAATTCTGGTGGTATTCTCCCCGTGTTTGGCAAATACACGTCAGAAGAAATTCTCCAGAAAATCACCGCCTACGAAGCCGCAAAGAAAACGCCGAAGCCTGTGGAGGCTGAGTACGGGAAATTGCTTTATGTGAGTGTAAAAAATAAGGACACCGAGCTTTATGAGAGCTATTCAAAATTTGAATATTGGTCTAATGAGCAAGCAGAAAGTTATGAGACAGTGAAAGCTAATTTTTTGAGCGAAGCAGCTAGAGAAACCCAAAAAACTGTAAGAGTGACAGATTATGATATTTGCCGCGCAAAGAAGAGCGAATGAAGTTACCGACATTTATGTCGGGAGCAAAAGGAAAGGAGAGCGAATCATGAAAGCTGTTTTGGTTCTTCCGGAAATGCCGAAAGATTGTATGGAATGCCGCTTATGTTTTAATGGCAAAGACAATATGTATTGTTTAGCATTTGTGCCGGAGAGATTGATTTTGTACAGAAGCGATATTGATTATAAGCCGATGTACTGCCCGTTGCGACCGTTGCCAGAGAGAGTTACGGCAACAGACGGCGTAGATTGCGGCTGGAACGCTTGCATAAGCGCGATAGAAGGGAGCGGAGAAGATGACTAAATACATAGATGTGAATGTACTAAATCGCTACCTTAGGGACGCCATAGACCGCTACTGTGGTTATACCGATGACTACAGAAAAGGCATAAAGCGTGGAATCGAAATGACGGAGGATTGTGTGAGAAGAATGCCCGCCGCAGATGTGGAACCGGTGAGACACGGAAAACTGACTGATTTAACTTTTGGGGAAATGTATAATGATCCGGCTGTCTATGGAAAATGCAATATCTGCGGGGCATGGAACGCTGAAAAAGCTGCACATTACTGCCGGAACTGTGGCGCAAAATTGGACGGAGGTAGCGAATGAAGATTTTGACACGGCACGAGCAAAAGGAAATCCAGAAAGACCGTAACACGATATACGACTATATCCTGTCGAATCCGATTGCGCCGGATAAGCTTGACGATTTTGGCAAAGCAATCAGGGCATTAGCTGATATATCGTGTACGTGCGGATTGTGGGACAAGCCTTTTGAAGATGGAGGTAGCGATGAATGTTTATAAAAACGATTGATGGCGAGTATTGGAATCTTTCTCAGGCAGAGGGGATTGCGGCAGGCGAAAATGGTTCGTTACTGCTGATTTATCCCGACAAAAAGGTTTTGATTCAAAAATATTCCACTCAGGCAGAAGCAACTGAAATGCTGACCGAAATCATGCAGCACGAAAAATTTTCAAGCATAGAGACATTGGAGGGCGTACTGGATGAGTACAGAAAATGGAAAAGTATGCTGTAACTGTCGACACGATATCCGAACGGGTAACAAAAATCATTGCGAGGTAGATGGCACAGCATTGCCTACGTCAAGTGTATGGGAGGATGGTGCCGACACTGGGCGAGGGAAACGAAATGGGATAAGGAGGAAGCAAATGAGAAAAATTAAATTTTATTTGGAAACAGGGTATGCGGGAGCGACACATACAGAAACCGTGGAATATCCGGATAATACGGAAGATTCCGAAATAGAAGAGGATTTAGAAGCATGGAAAGAAAGCTGTATCAGCTATGGATGGGAGGAAGAATGAGCAGAGAAATTTTATTTAAGGCCAAGCGCCTTGATAATAGCGAATGGATAGAGGGCGATTTAATTCATGCGCCAGATGGTAGAGCGGCGATAAGTACATACGATGGATTAGACGAGGTGATACCTCCCACCGTCTGCCAGTACACGGGGCTGACTGATCGGAACGGCGTGAAAGCCTTTGAGGGCGATATCATTCAGAGTTCCGGTGGGCTGTATGTTGTTATGTACTATAACGATAGGGCGGCCTTTATGAGGGTAGAAATTAATGTCAATGTATACGTATATCTCAGCCGATATTCCATGCGAAATGAATTTGAGGTCGTTGGCAACAGATGGGATACGCCTGAACTGCTGGAAGGAGGAACGGGCGAAGATGACTAATCAGGAAGCAATAGAAACGCTTGAAGCGCAAGTGGAATTCAATGAAATAATAGGCGATTGCTTTGAAGATTCAGATTCGGAGGAAGACAAGGCTAGGAATGAACGAATTGGTGATGCTTTTAGATTGGCAATCGCCGCACTGGAAAAGCAGGAGCGTGAGAAATGGCATGTACGCCCGTTTAAAGATGATTACCCGGATGATGACCGTCTAATTTTGGTCTCATTTAGTAATGCCGCAGGAGTCGATGTCGCCAGATACCGGGAAGAAGAGCAAGGCGGAGCATTTTATCCAGGTGATGACGATGAATCATATAAATCTAATGGTGTTTATGTATATGCATGGAGGGAACTACCGGAAGAGCCACCAGTGGAGGTGAGTGCATGAAAAACGGCAAGACCGAACTGTCTGATACAGATACATTAATTGGGATACAGGACATAACGGAGGACAATCGTATGAAGCCAATCTTATTTAATACTGCTATGGTCCGGGCGGTCCAGGAAGGAAGAAAGACAGCTACAAGACGAATTATCAAAAAAATGCCGCCGAGGACGTACAGATTTGAACAGATAGAGGATGACAAATGGGAATATTTTTATGGAATTGCAGAAAATGACATAGTTATGGATCTATATGGCGAGATTCGAGCACCATATAAGCCGGGAGACATCCTATACGTGCGCGAAGCATGGAATCATGGATATATAGAATCATCTGACATACCGGGGAGCTGTGAAACATGGTTTGAAGAGTCAAAAATTGGATGCGGTGGATATATTGGAACAGTAAGTAGCTTTTACTACAGAGCTAACATAGATGAGAACGAAGCGAATGATATTGGCATGAAGTGGAAGCCGTCAATACATATGCCCAAGGAGGCTGCAAGAATATGGCTGCAAGTTATATCTGTGAGACCGCAAAGGCTACAAGATATCACTGACGACCAGTCTGAAGCCGAGGGGATCAGCGATGAATGGGCCTGCGAATGGTGGAAACCTACGTACAATGACCCAGACAGCGGTGGATACCCAAAATATAGAGAAGCATTTGGAGAATTATGGAATGCGACAGTTAAAAAAGCTGAATTAGGAGAGTACGGATGGAAAGCCAACCCGTGGGTATGGGTGATTGAATTTGAACGATGTGAGAAACCGGAGGAATGACATATGGGCAGGGCGGAATGCAGGCGGCAGGAGAGGGCAGAGAGAAAACAATATAATAAAGAAACGATTCGCCTGCGGCCTGATGAGATAAAGAAAATTAGGGATAAGGGCGAAGAGGATGCAAGAAGATTTGATATTGACGCTCTCCTGACCAGCTTTGCTATAACCATGCATGACCAGTATGGCTTCGGGCAGAAAAGAATCATGAGGGCACTTGGCTATGTAGACGATATGTACACAAAGATTTACCAGGAGGAGCTGGACATCACAGAATTGAAGAAGAGGTTAAGAGAAGAAACCGGGGTTATCATTAAGTGAGAGGTGGAAAATATAATGGTAGACCGAAAAAGCAAAGAAAACAATTCCGAATCCATTCACTTTACATGGAAAGAGACAGGAGATCTGAATGTACAGATACATGGGAACATATCAGCAGTAGCGACATTTTCCCCGTCGGAAGACGCCGTTATCGCTGCAGCCCAGGGAATCGCCAAAAGACAGCCTGCGAAGAAAGATTCAGAAAAATCATCAGAGCCGGATCTTGAGATTCATAAAGAAAATCAAACAGGATTTCTTGATGCAGAAGAATCTGGTTACAACAATCTGAACATGACAGCAAGTCACAGGTACATAGAGTCACTTATATCGGGTGATTATCTCAATGCATTGGTGTTCCTGGAGGTGCTAAAGGCAATAGCGAGGAAGGAAGAACGATATCACGATTATCAAACACTGGAAGAAATTGAAGCTCTGATATCTAACCATATAAAAACGGATGACACGAAAATGGAGAATGGACCATAATACGTATATAGTGTTTCTTGTTCTATGCAATATGACGCAAAATAACGCAAGAGGGACGATGACATTTAGAATGCCAATGGATAATCTTGCTTGCACAGGCCAACCAGACCCAGGCGTATACGCCGGAAGGGGGCAACGGATAGAACGAGAAAACAGAAAAAGCGAAAGACAGACTCCAGCACACTCTAAGCCGCCAACGGCTCTCTTATAATTAAGGAAAGGAGAGATACAAATGAATGAGGACATGGAGAGAGCCGTGCGGAAAGCCGAGACAGTGAGGGCACTACTGAGAGCATTGGGTCTGCTGATAGAGAAAAACAGTACAATACTTTCATGTTCAGAAGAGGCGGAGGATTATGCCGACATATTTTATATCGCTCTGGAGGCGGCAGAATCCTTAGCTATTGAACTGGAGACGGTAAATGAAAATCTTAACAAAGGAGAATTGGCGCGTGAAGAAACTAACTGAAAATTATTTTATGGCACAGATCAGAGAATTCCACCTGATCATTAAAAAAGGAGTTGTAAAATGGATGAGAAAAGGATATACTTGGAGATACCAGAATTTACAGGAGAAAATGTTCCCGTGGCTGTTGCTGCAAGGGTTATGAAAAAAGACAAGCAGTTTATAAGGCAGGGCATAATCCAAGGCTTGCTTCCGTTTGGGGTAGCCTTCCAGAAAGAAGGGTCATCACAGTATGACTACTACATTTCCCCGATCAAATTTTGGAGGGAGACTGGCTACGTATATTCAGGCGAAGACGAGTAGAAAAACGCTGTGAAATGCGGTGAAATGCCGTGAAATTTGGAGGATAGACAACATACAGGTAACAAAAATCGCTGAAACCCGCTATTTAAGAGACTTTCCAGTTTATATTGAGGAAGCTGCAACGGCTGGTAAGTTCTAAAGTATATTTTTTCTTTGAAAATAGAAACAACTCAGAAAGTGCCGCAAATTCAAGGGTTTGCGGCACTTTTTCTTTCTAAATTTTCAGAATGGAACCCTTTTTATCGTATATTCGTCAACTCTAGTAACTATTCGGAACAGCAGGCTACAGACCGCCTGCTTTTTCTATGCGCTTTCTTTGTATTACCATCAAATTAAGAAAAATTTTAGGAAAGGCGGTGAAAACAGGCGTATATTGAAACAAAAACGGATTTTCTGTCATAGAGGCGGAAGCGGAGGAGAAAAGAGAAAATGAAAAAGCGATATTTTGGGATGGATGTGGTTCGGATTCTGGCGCTATGCCTGCTGTATTGGCTGCATTTTTTTCTGCGCAATGGGTTTTACAGTAAGCCGGTGGATAATCCGGTTATGATTGTCGCGGTGAGCGGACGGATTATTTTTATGTGCTGCGTACCGTTGTTTCTGATGATTACGGGATATCTGAAATGTGGAAAGGAATGGTCGCGCGATTATTATTTTTCTCTGCTGCCGATCCTGATTTCCTGGGTGATGATCTCATTTATATGTATCGGCTATAAAATCCTGGTAGCTGGAACAGAAAAGACTCTATATGGATGGGCAGTGGAATTCTTTAATTTTTCCGGAGCAAACTATGGCTGGTACATAGAGATGTATATTGGGCTTCTGCTCATGAGCCCGTTTATCAATCTGGCCTGGAAGGCGGCGGAATCGCGAAAGATGCATCGGCTTATGGTTGCGGTTATGGTGTTCCTTACGATCTTGCCTAAGACAGTGAATGTCCTGATGCTGGACGGGGGAAATACGCTGAATCTCATCCCCAATTATTGGGTAAATCTGTATTTCATCACATATTACATTATAGGCTGTTATATCCGTACTTATCAGCCCAAGGTCAGCAGGGCAGCCTGTTTTACTGGTATCGTCTGTGTCGCGCTGACATTTGCCTTCATCAACTATATGACCGGGCATGGGGCGAAGATCGGTGAAGGCTATACGATCAGTTATAATCACGCGGGGACGGCAGTGATTGCGGTGCTGCTTTTCCTGTCCGTTTATCAGATAGACTGTAATAATAAGATGATATGCCGGCTGGCCACTCTGATTTCTGGCGTAACGCTGGAAATGTATCTGATTTCCTGTGTCTTTGACCAGAAAATATTTAGCTGGCAAAAGGGATATCCGGCGGGAGAATACTGGTGGAGAGGACTGGCGGCAACCGGGCTTGTCTTTTTGCTTTCGTTCCTTTCGGGGTGGTGTATTCATCAAATCTCCGTAAGAATGAGCAGCCTGATACAAAATAGAATGAATAAATGATGAAATACCTGGACTTGCCTGAAAGTCAAAATGTATGTATAATCTTCGTATCAACCGAAATCAAAGAAGGCGAAGATTATGGAGAATAACCTTAAAAACCATACAGAAAGCCAATCCAGGCGGGAAAACCGGGCTGACACTTATGGCAGCCGTTATGAGGATAAAAATAGAAGACAGAGTACGGGAAGATATGTCGGAAAAAATGGAAATGTTTCTTCAAAGAAGCGGGGAAGCAGCTCGCGCCGACAGAGGAGAAAACGCCGTAATGGGAAAAACGCCGGCAGAAAGGCCGTGCTTCTTTGCCTGGCTGTGTTTGTAATCCTTGTGATTGCTGCTTTTGCGGGAATGCATTTTCTTGGACGAAGCGGTCAGGAAAATGTTTCCGGCAGCCAGGGGATTCTGAGTTTTTTAAGCAGTTCCAAGGTCACGGATACAGCTCCGGACGTCACGGTCGACCTGGATTCGCTTTACAGTCCGTACGCAGTTCTGATTGATAAAAATACGGGCACTGTGCTGGGATCGAAACGCAGTGATGAGAAGATTTACCCGGCCTCTATGACCAAAATTTTGTCCGTGTGGGTAGCGATAGAGAATATTTCTAATCTGGACGCTTCTGTGACGATGTCTGCGGATTATTATGATGCACTCTATGCGCAGAATGCCTCTCAGGCCGGGTTTGAGCCGGGGGAGACGACGGTGATTCGGGAATTGCTTTATGGGGCTTTGCTTCCGTCCGGCGCGGAGTGCTGTATGCAGCTTGCGATTGAGGCGGCCGGCTCAGAGGAAGGTCTTGTGGAGCTGATGAATCAGAAGGTAGAGGAGTTGGGGCTGACGCAGAGCCACTTTGCAAATTGCACCGGACTGCATGACGACGAGCAGTATACAACAGTCTATGAGATGGCTCTGATTTTGCAGGCGGCACTGGAAAATGAAACCTTCCGCACGGTTTTCACTACCCATTACCACGTAATGTCCGCGACAGATGTTCATCCGGATGGTTTTACTGTGTGGAGCACCTTCTTCAAGAATGTCGCAGATGAGATCGTCACAGGCGGCGAAATCCTTGGCGCGAAAACCGGCTATACAGAAGAGGCGGGGCTTTGCCTGGCGACCATGGCGCAAGTAGGCGAGAGAGAGTACATTCTGGTGACTGCGGGATGGTCATCCGAGGATGTCGGTTCCTACCATATTCTGGATGCCTTTACCGGATACAATCTGCTCGGCGAGGCACTTGGGCTGGGAGATGAAAGTACGGATGCGGAATCATAGGGCAGAGCAGCTTCTGATGGCTTAATACGTCTATGAGCATCGCAAGGGCAGGGGATTCCCTGCCCGTCAAGTATCATCAAACAGTATGCGAATAAATAAAACGATTAGAACCGTATCTTGCTGACCAGGGAATATTATCCTAAAATTTCACCTGCCGCCCTTTTCTCTGCTCAAAAACGGTATAATAGCGGAAACCCAGCGATGTGAGCAGCTCTTCCGCCCGCATAAAGTCATACGCAATATGCTGCGGCTGGTGCGCGTCGGAGCCGATCGTGACCAGCTCGCCGCCCAGTTCCCGGTAGCGCCGGAAGACATCAGTACAGGGATTGGGTTCGCCGAGACCATACTTATAGCCGCCGGTATTCAGCTCCAGGCATTTTCCGTGTTCAATCAGATAGCGAAGAATCGGATCGATGAAATCCGCATAGGCCCTGTATGAATAATTCTGGTTCCGGTTTGGACCATAGCGGACAATATAGTCCATGTGTCCCAGGGTGTCATAATCGCTCAGAGAAAACTTTTTCAGATTCTCATATTCCGTGCGAAAATATTCTTCATATCCTTCCCGCTCCGTTCTGCTTTCGAAATACTCCGGATAGTAAGGGTCAACTCCGCAGACAAAGTGCTGCGAGAGAATCACATAATCAAAGGAATATTTCTCATGCAGGGACGAGAGTTTACCTGCCAGGTGGGGCAGCATGCCAAATTCTACGCCAAAGCCGATCTGGATTTTATTTCCATAAAGCGCGCGCAGCTCTACCAGCTTTGCAAAGTAGGCATCAAAGTCCAGAAATGTAAAATCCGCGCCTTTCGGGTCAGGCGGCGCGTCGATATCCAGATGCTCGGTGAGACAGATGCCGGTAAGCCCAAGCTCCTTGGCGCGGCAAACCATTTCTTCAGTGGGGGTATCGCTGTCCCCTGAAAACGCGGAGTGCAGATGATAATCATAGAGAATGCTCATAAATGTCCGTTCCTTTCTGCAAATGGCTGGCCAGACAGGCTTCTAAAATTCCCATTGCTTTATTATCATAGCGAAATCCATGTAAAAAGTCTATAAAATTTTTTCGTTCCCGCATATTAACACTTGAAATTCTGGGAAAAATTAGGTAGAATAGCAAAAGGTTGGGGAATATTTAACAATTCCCGGCAATACCTGTTCAAAAACACATATAGGAGGAATTATTATCATGGCAGTAAAAGTAGCGATCAATGGATTTGGACGTATCGGCCGTCTGGCATTCAGACAGATGTTCCAGGCAGAAGGCTACGATGTAGTAGCAATCAACGATCTGACCAGCCCGAAGATGCTGGCTCACCTTCTGAAGTATGATTCTTCACAGGGTAAATATGAGAAGGCTGACACCGTTTCCTATACGGACGATGCGATCGTAGTAGACGGTCACACCATCACAATCTACAAAGAGGCTGATGCTTCCAAGCTTCCGTGGGGCGAGCTTGGTGTAGATGTAGTTCTGGAGTGCACAGGCTTCTACACCTCCAAAGAGAAATCGATGGCTCATATCAACGCAGGCGCTAAGAAAGTTGTTATCTCTGCACCGGCTGGCAATGATCTTCCGACCATCGTTTACAATGTAAACCATGACACTCTGACAAAAGAAGATACCGTTATTTCTGCAGCTTCCTGTACAACAAACTGCCTGGCTCCGATGGCAAAGGCTCTGAATGATTATATGCCGATCGAGTCTGGTATTATGTGCACGATTCATGCTTACACCGGCGACCAGATGATCCTTGACGGACCGCAGAGAAAAGGCGATCTGAGAAGATCTCGTGCAGGCGCTTGCAATATCGTTCCGAACTCCACAGGCGCTGCAAAGGCGATCGGTCTGGTTATTCCGGAACTGAAGGGCAAGCTCATTGGCGCTGCACAGCGTGTTCCGACCCCGACAGGTTCAACCACAATCCTGAACGCTGTTGTTAAGGGCGAGGCTACTGTTGAGGGTATCAACGCTGCTATGAAGGCAGAAGCTACAGAGTCCTTCGGATACAACACAGACGAGATCGTATCCTCTGATGTAATCGGTATGAGATATGGTTCTCTGTTCGATGCGACACAGACCATGGTTGTGAACCTTGGCAATGGCACTTCTCAGGTACAGGTTGTTTCCTGGTATGACAATGAGAATTCCTATGTAAGCCAGATGGTTCGTACAATCAAGTATTTCGCAGAGCTGGCTTAATCGCCACGCGCGTCTGGTCGTAAATACGATAAAAGACCTAATGTGAAAGAGGTCCGGTCTTCAGAGGACCGGGCCTTTTCTTAATGAATTTCAAAGATCAGGAGGATTTCCCAATGCTTAACAAAAAATCAGTTGATGATTTCAACGCAAACGGCAGAAAAGTTCTGGTTCGCTGCGATTTCAATGTACCGCTGAAGAATGGCGAGATCACAGATGAGACTCGTATCGTGGCGGCGCTTCCGACGATTAATAAGCTGATCGCGGACGGCGGTAAGGTAATTCTTTGCTCTCATCTTGGCAAAGTAAAGAATGGCCCGAACGAGGGTGAGTCCCTTGCTCCGGTAGCAAAGAGACTGAGCGAGAAGCTTGGCAAGGAAGTGAATTTTGTAGCGGATTACAATGTAACCGGTGAAGCGGCTACCGCAGCGGTAGAAGCGATGCAGCCGGGTGATGTTGTGCTTCTGCAGAATACCCGTTTCCGCGGTGCGGAAGAGACGAAGAATGGCGAAGCGTTCAGCAAAGAGCTGGCTGACCTGTGTGACGATTATGTATGCGATGCGTTTGGCTCTTCTCACAGAGCACATGCATCCGTAGCAGGTGTGACCGATTTTGTGCGCGCAAAGGGCGGCAACTGCGCGGTTGGCTATCTGATGGAAAAAGAGATCAACTTCCTTGGCAACGCGGTAGAGAATCCGGTAAGACCATTCGTAGCCATCCTTGGCGGCGCAAAGGTAGCGGACAAGCTGAACGTTATCTCTAACCTGCTTGAAAAATGCGATACGCTGATCATCGGCGGTGGCATGGCTTACACTTTCCTGAAAGCGCAGGGCTATGAGATCGGTACCTCACTCTGCGACGACACGAAGCTGGATTACTGCAAAGAGATGATGGCTAAGGCTGAGAAGCTTGGCAAGAAGCTGCTCCTTCCGGTAGATACCGTTGTGACTTCTGCATTCCCGAACCCGATCGACGCAGAGATTGCGACGGAAGTGTATGCTTCCACAGAGATCCCGGCAGATAAGATGGGCATGGATATCGGACCGAAGACGCAGGAGCTTTACGCGGAGGCAGTGAAGTCTGCAAAGACCGTCGTATGGAACGGACCAATGGGCGTATTTGAGAACCCGATCCTTGCAAAGGGCACCATTGCGGTAGCGAAATCTCTGGCGGAGACCGATGCGACGACGATCATCGGCGGCGGCGATTCCGCGGCAGCAGTCAACCAGCTTGGCTTTGGCGACAAGATGTCCCACATCTCCACCGGCGGCGGAGCTTCCCTGGAGTTCCTCGAGGGCAAAGACCTTCCGGGCGTTATGGCAGCGGATGACAAATGACGCGAAAGCAATGAGCCGTGCCGATAATAGAAAAGGCAGCTCGAATGAGCTTGCTCATAGAGAGCAGACTTTTCTGTTATCGATAGGGCGAATGCCCGCGCACGAGATGGAGCGCTGTAAGGTGCGGAATCGGGGAACGGCTCATTGCACGAAATAAATTTAGAAGTCGCGCACAAGAATAATTTATAATGAAACAGGAGAATATACAATCATGGCAAGAAAAAAAATCATCGCCGGCAACTGGAAAATGAACATGACGCCGAGCGAGGCTGTAAAGCTGGTAGAGACACTGAAACCGCTTGTAGTAAATGACGAAGTAGACGTAGTATTCTGCGTACCGGCGATTGATATCATTCCGGTTGTGGAAGCTGCGAAGGGCTCCAACATTCAGGTTGGCGCTGAGAATATGTATTTCGAGGAGAAGGGCGCATACACAGGAGAGATTTCTCCGAATATGCTCACCGACGCTGGCGTGAAGTATGTCGTGCTTGGCCATTCTGAGAGAAGAGAGTATTTCGCTGAGACCAGTGAGACGGTAAATAAGAAGATGCTCAAGGCTTTTGAGCACGGCATTACACCGATCATGTGCTGCGGCGAGTCTCTTACACAGAGAGAGCAGGGCATCACGATGGACTGGATCCGTCAGCAGGTAAAGGTTGGCTTCCAGAACGTGACTGCGGACCAGGCTAAGACCGCTGTTATCGCTTACGAGCCGATCTGGGCGATTGGTACCGGCAAGACAGCGACCACGGAGCAGGCGCAGGAAGTTTGCGCGGGCATCCGTGCGTGCATCGCGGAGATCTACGACGAAGCGACTGCTGCAGAGATCCGTATCCAGTATGGCGGTTCTGTCAATGCGAAGACCGCTCCGGATCTGTTTGCGCAGGCAGACATCGATGGCGGACTGGTAGGCGGCGCTTCCCTCAAGGAAGAATTTGGGAAGATCGTAAACTACAAATAAGCATCAGATTTTGAAGGAAACGGGCAGAGAAGATGGCTTTTCTCTGCCCGTTTTTTCAAATATTTCCTGATGCAGGTTCTACAGATTTGCGAACGGCGATAATTCCAACCGGATAAAATATCCCTGCTCGTGCTGGCAGACGGGGCATTTGGCGGGCGCCTTTGTGCCTGTGTAGATATAGCCGCAGTTCAGACAGATCCATCCGGTTTGGACGTCGGAGACGAAGAGCCTGTTTTCTTCCATATATTGTGCGAACCGGCCGAAGCGGTCGCCGTGATATTTTTCAATGGCAGCAATCATGTGAAAGGAGCCTGCAACGGTCAGAAAGCCTTCTTCTTTAGCTGTATCGCCGAAGCTGGTATAGACAGATTCTGCTTCTTCGTATTCATTGTGCTGGGCTCTGCGCAGCAGATCACTGATGCTGTCGCTTAAGTCGACCGGGTAACCGCCGTCGATGTGGATGGTAGAGCCGGAAAGCTGCTGCAGGTGATTATAGAAAATTTCTGCGTGTTCCCGTTCCTGGTTGGCGGTATAGGTAAAGATGGCCTCGATCACGGGAAGATTTTCTTTCCTGGCCTGGGCGGCTGCAAAGGTATAGCGGTTTCTGGCCTGGCTTTCACCCACAAATGCGCGCATTAGATTATCTTTTGTAACACTGTTTTTAAAATCAACTGCCATGAAATGTCCTCCTGAACGATAAATAGTGCGTTTTCTTTGGTTGATTGTAGTATTGACAGATTCTGGAATAATATTCAGTAACAGTTCAGAACAGCATGAAAATGTGCTTGTAAGTCTGACCGCTCTTTGGTAAACTGTATGGCGGTGAAGTTGCCTGAGCGGACAGGGCGATGACAATAGAACAATAGAAGAGGCGGCACATGCGTGCGGACGTTTGCTGCGGAAAGGGCATTTTTGATGAGTGAAAGCAGGAAAGGGATTCTGGTCGTCAGCTTTGGGACAAGCTATGAGGAGACCAGAAAAAAGACCATTGACCAGATTGAGGCTAGCATGAGACAGGCGTATCCCACCTGGAGGGTATACCGTGCCTGGACGAGTGGGATGATCCGCAGGAAAGTAAAAATGCGTGACGGGATCGATATTCCGGATGTAGAGGAAGCATTGTCACAGATGGCGGCAGAGGGCATGACGGATGTCGTCGTACAGCCGACGCATGTAATTAATGGAATTGAGAATGATCAGATGCTGGAGAGTGTAAGAAAATGCGGGCATCTGTTTTCCCGTATTTCGGTGGGGAAACCGCTTTTGACCACACAGGAGGACAATGTGCGCATTGTGCGCGTGATCGCGCAGGAGCTGAGAATTGCAGAAGACGAAGCACTGGTCTTGATGGGGCACGGGACGGAGCACTACGCGAACTCTATTTACGCGGCGCTGGATTACCAGTTTAAGGACATGGGTTATCCCAATATTTTTATGGGGACGGTGGAGGCCTATCCGGCATTGGATTCGCTGATGCGGCGCGTACAGGAGCAACAGTTCAGACAGGTCGTTCTGGCGCCGTTTATGATTGTTGCGGGTGACCACGCGGAAAATGATCTGGCCGGTTCTGACGCGGATTCCTGGAAAAGCCGTTTTGAGAGCGCCGGGTTTGAGGTAAGGTGCGTTTTGAAGGGACTTGGTGAATATGCCGGGGTTCGGGAGATGTTTCTGGATCATGTGCGGGACGCGATGGATGCGGCAGAGATGCTAGTGTAAAGATTTGCATATATCGTGAGGAACGATGTGAGTTGCGTGACTGGATAGCGGGAGGAATACTGTGGGAATACGGATGGCGGGGATTGACCATGAAAACGCCCCGATTGATATACGGACTGTTTTTTCTTTTACGAAAAAAAGTATGGCAGAGGCCCTGGAACGTCTGAAACAGGTAAAAGGCGTTAACGGCTGTGTTATGATTTCGACCTGTAATCGGATGGAGCTTTACTTAAGTACCGGAGAGGATTTTGAGAGTGATTTGTACGGGCTGCTCTGTGAAATCAGAGACATTCCGGAAACGCTGGACTATCGGTCATTTTTCCGCTTCCGGCAGGAGCGGGAGGCGGTGCATCATCTGTTCCGCCTTGCGGCGGGTCTGGAGTCTCGGATTCTGGGGGACGATCAGATTGTGACACAGGTGAAGGACGCGCTGGCGTTTGCCAGAGAACATTACGCGGCGGATCATGTGCTGGAGACGCTTTTCCGGATGGCGGTTACATCCGCGAAGAAGGTGAAGACCAGCGGAGAGTTATCTTCTACCGACCAGTCTGCGGTTCATACCGCGATTCGAACCCTGAAAGAAGAGGGGTATACTTTTGCCGGGAAAACATGCATGGTGATTGGCAATGGCGTGATGGGAAAGCTGGCCGCGACACAGCTGCAAAAACAGGGGGCATTTGTCACGGTGACGGTTCGCCAGTACCGCAGCGGCGTGGTGGAGATTCCGCCAAACTGCTCACGGATTGATTACGGGCGGCGGATGGAACTGTTTGGCGAATGTGACTACGTACTGAGTGCGACTGTCAGCCCGAATTATACGCTGACCAGAGAGCTGGTTGCGGAATATCGGAAAAAGCCGGTTGTTTTGATCGACCTGGCGGTGCCGCGTGACATTGAACCCGGCGTAGCCGAACTGGACGGTGTGCGTCTCTATGACATTGACTGTTTTCGTGAAGGAGCGGTGAGCGAAGAACAGCAGCAGGCGATTGCCGATGCGGAAGCCTGTTTTGCGAAGCAGATGGAAGAGTTTTTTGACTGGTACGAGTGCGTGGACATGATTCCGAAAATTCAGTCGATCAAGACGCAGACGGCAGTTGATCTGGAAAAACGCCTGACAAAAACGGTGCGCAGCCTTCCCCTGGAGGAGCAGGAAAAAGAAAACCTGAATGAGGAGATTGAAGGGGCGGCAGAGCGCACAATGAATAAGCTGCTGTTCGGGCTGCGGGACTGCGTAAGTGAGGCGGCGTTTCGGGAATGCATTGAGGGACTGGAGAAATTGTATGGCGTGGAGTCGTGAAGATACGGCTTATTCGGACAGAAAGGAAGACGGGACAGAATGACCAGAAAAATTGTGATTGGCAGCCGGGAAAGCCAGCTGGCTGTGATTCAGTCGGAGATGGTGCGGCAGTACATACAGCAGACGCATCCGGAGCTGTCCGTGGAGATCCTTACGATGAAGACCACTGGCGATAAGATATTAAATCAGCCGCTGGAAAAAATCGGAGGAAAAGGACTTTTTGTAAAGGAATTGGACGCGGCTTTGCTGGATGGACGCTCGGATCTGTCTGTCCATAGCCTCAAGGATGTCCCGATGGAGCTGCCAGAGGCGCTTCCGCTGATCGCGTATTCCGCGCGGGAGGATGTGCGCGACGCGTTGATTCTCCCGGAAGGAGCGGATGAACTGGATTTTTCAAAGCCGGTCGGCTGTTCCTCCAGACGCAGGATGCTGCAGTTTGCGCAGCTATACCCGCAGGCCACATTCGCGCCGATTCGCGGAAATGTGCAGACCCGATTGAAAAAGCTGGACAGCGGCGAATACTGTGCGACGATTCTGGCGGCGGCAGGGCTGAAGCGGCTGGGGCTTTTGCACCGGGTCAGCCGGTATTTTACAACCGAAGATATGATTCCCGCTGCCGGACAGGGGATCCTGGCGGTACAGGGGCGTGCGGGAGAAGATTACAGCTTTTTGGAAGGCTATTCAGATCTGGAGGCTGCGGTCTGCGCACGGGCGGAACGCGCCTTTGTGCGGGCACTTGGCGGAAATTGCAGTACGCCGGTAGCGGCATATGCGCGGGTAATTCCGGAGACGGATTTATGTAAGACGTTACGCCTGGAAGCTTTTTACTATGATGAAGAAACGGGAAAGGTCTATCGTGGTGGTGAAAGCGGAAACCTGGAAAGTCCCGAAAAGCTTGGAGAGGCTTTGGCGCTTTCTTTTAAATGACAGAATCTGAAGAGGAAAATAATAACCGAACGGAGAATGGATTGTGAAATTTGAATTTGAAGAGAACAGATGCGTTTCCATCGAACAGCAAGAGTTGTCTGGTAAGGTCTTTTTAGTAGGTGCAGGTCCGTCGGATCCCGGACTTCTCACACTAAAAGGAAAGCAGGTTCTGGAATCCGCGGAGGTAGTGGTCTATGACGCGCTTGTCGGCCAGGGAATATTGAATATGATTCCCGATTCGGCGGAGACGGTGAATGTCGGGAAACGGGCGAGCCACCACACGCTGCCGCAAGAGCAGATCAGTCAGCTGCTTGTGCAGAAAGCGAAGGAAGGAAAGCGGGTGGTACGTCTGAAAGGCGGCGATCCGTTTCTCTTTGGACGCGGCGGCGAGGAGATTGAAGAACTGATTGCAGCTGGAATTTCATTTGAAGTGGTGCCTGGCGTGACATCTGCCTTTGCGGTTCCGGCATATCAGGGGATACCGGTGACACACAGGGATTATTGCTCTTCGGTACATGTGATTACGGGACATAAGCGGAACGGAATGGCTTTGGACATTGATTTTGAGGCGCTGGTACGCACAAAAGGAACGCTTGTATTTTTGATGGGTGTGAGCGCACTGGGGGATATCTGTCAGGGACTGCTTGCCGCGGGTATGGTGCCGCAAACGCCGGCTGCTCTTTTGATGCAGGGGACGACCGCGCATCAGCGGCGTATAGTGGCGACAGTGGCGACGCTGGAGGATGAGGTAAAACGACAGGGTTCCTGCACGCCTGCGATCATTGTCGTCGGTGAAGTCTGCGCCCTCTCGGAGCAGTTTTCGTGGGCGGATCAGCAGCCTCTTGCAGGAGTAAAGGTATTGCTGACCCGTCCGAAGGAGCGGATCAGTGAGACGGCTGCGAAGCTGCGGGAAAAAGGAGCCGAGGTTCTGGAACTGCCGACCATCCGCACGGAAAGAATACAAAAGAATGAGCGTTTGGAGCAGGCGCTGGAAAGGCTGGGTTCTTATCAGTGGATTGTGTTTACAAGCCCGACAGGGGTGCGGGTTTTCTTTGAAGAGATGGCAGCGCACGGCATTGACTGTCGCGCGCTTGGTACTGCCAGGTTTGCTGTGATCGGAAGCGGAACCAAAAAGGAGTTGGCCAAACATGGATTTTATGCGGATCTCATGCCGGACGTTTATGACGCGGCACATTTGGGAAGAACGCTGCGGAATGCCGTTGATCCGGCAAAAGAAGCTCGCATTCTTATTCCCCGTGCGGCTCTTGGCTCGGCGGAGCTTCTTGAGGAGCTGGGGGATGACTTAGAAATAGAGGATATTCCGATCTACGAGACAAAATACGAGACCAGCCGGTTTGTGGATTTACAGAAAGAATTTTCTGAAGGTGCCATTGACTACGTGATGTTTACGAGTGCCTCGACAGTTCGCGGATTTGCACAGGCTGCGGCGGGAATTGACTACGCGAAAGTACAGGCAGTGTGCATCGGAAAGCAGACGGCCGCGGCCGCGGCTGCGCTTGGCATGAAGACATATGTGGCTGCAGAGGCATCGATTGACAGTCTGGTTGCATGTCTGTGTGATATAGTTACCTGTGATTTTTCTTGACTTCATTCTGACATGTCGATACAATGAAGCTATAGAGAATAGCAGGAGATATGCTTTTTGATAAACAAAATGGTGAAGGAGAGTATATGATGGCTGTTTATACCCTTTTACAATTGAAAGAAGCAATTTCCCCTATTGCCAGAGAGCATGGAATAAAAAGTGTATCTCTTTTTGGATCCTATGCAAAGGGAATTGCGAAAGACGATAGCGATGTTGATCTTTTGATAGAAAAAGGACAGATTCATTCATTATTTCAATTGTGTAGTTTTCGGTTGGCAGTAGAGGATGTGCTGAGAATCCCTGTTGATCTGGTAACTACAGAGTCATCAGATGAAGTGTTCCTTAATCGAATTCGAGAGGAGGGAATATTATTATATGGAGCATCGTGACTATACAATTATACAAAAAATCATTTTGTATTGCGATCGAATCGAAAATTATCTGTCTGAAAATCAAATTAGCTATGATGTTTTTTTGAAAAACCCTATGTATCAGGATGCATGTTGCATGTGTATTGTCCAAATAGGTGAATTAGCAGGACTTTTATCTGATGAAATTAAATCGGCGTATAAAAATATACCATGGAGAGTAATAAAGGATACGCGAAATTTTTATGTTCATGCATATGGTTCGATTGATTTAAGCGCCGTATGGAGTACATTAACACATGATATCCCTCCTTTGAGGGAATCTTGTGTCGGCATCATAAAAAATGCTGATAGTGAGAAAAACGTTATGGAATAGGGGTTGTCTGGTATTAATATTAGTAAAAAGGAGTGATTTATTATGCTGGAATTTAAGTATGATACGCAATTATTAATTGAGGGAGAAGATCTGGATGAGGATGTGATCAGTGATTATTTCACAGAAAACTTTAAAGGGGACTGTCTTCTGGCAGTTGGTGATGAGGAACTGATTAAGATCCATTTTCATACAAATGAACCGTGGAAGGTTCTGGAATACTGCGCGTCGCTGGGAGAAATTTATGATATTGTAGTGGAAGATATGGATCGACAGTCGCGCGGACTGAAGGGCTGATATTTTTAGAAAGAATCGGTTCAGGTTTTTATATTACATTAATCTTTAATGTCAGAAGAAGCGAGGAATGAAAAAATGGATATGACAATCCGCCCAAGGCGGCTGCGCGGCAATGAGCTGCTGCGCAAGATGGTGAGAGAGACACGCGTCGATGCGTCGTCTCTGATTTATCCGATTTTTGTAAAGGAAGGCACTGGAATCCGCGAAGAGATTCCCACCATGCCGGGACAGTATCGATACAGTGTAGACCGTATGGGGGAGAAGCTGCAGTCGCTGCTTGACGCCGGAGTTTCGAGTGTGATGTTTTTTGGCATTCCGGATCGAAAGGATGAAGTAGGCAGCGGCGCCTACGCGGAAGACGGGATCGTACAGAAAGCTCTGCGGCAGGCGAAGCGCGATTTTCCGGGGATGTATCTGATTACGGATGTATGTATGTGTGAGTATACTTCGCATGGACATTGCGGAGTGCTCTGCGGATGCACGCAGACGTCTGCTGGGGATTCGGCTGCTCCTGTGTTTCCGCAGGGATATGTGGACAATGACCGGACGCTGGAGCTGCTTGCGAAAACGGCAGTCTCTCATGCGCGGGCAGGCGCGGACATGGTTGCTCCTTCGGATATGATGGATGGCCGGGTGGCGGCGATCCGCGCGGCGCTGGATGAGGAAGGCTACCTGAATGTGCCGATCATGTCGTACGCGGTGAAATATGCTTCTGCTTTTTACGGTCCATTTCGCGATGCGGCCGGGAGCGCACCGGCGTTTGGTGACCGCAGAAGCTACCAGATGGATTACCACAACAGCCGGGAAGGAATCAAGGAAGCGCTGCTTGATGTAGAAGAGGGCGCGGATATTATTATGGTAAAACCAGCGATGTCTTACCTCGACATGGTTGCGAAAATAAAAGAAGTGACGGATGTTCCGATCGCGTCCTACAGTGTGAGCGGCGAGTATGCGATGATCAAGGCAGGTGCACAGCTTGGTTATATCGATGAGGAAAAGATTATCTGCGAAACGGCGGTTTCTGCATTCCGCGCAGGATGTGATATCTATCTGACCTACTTTGCAGAGGAGATCGCACGATACATGCGTGAAGGAAAAATCGGTTGATTTCAGGTTGGCGAAAAAATATATAATCGCTGATTTCAGGGGCAGGGTCCGCCCTGTCAGTTATGGATAATAAGATTAGAATACAGGTGATAATATATGACAAAATCAGAAGGATTATTTGAGCGTGCCTGCAAGGTGATTCCGGGTGGCGTGAACAGTCCGGTGCGCGCGTTTGGCTCTGTGGGGCAGACGCCGCGGATGATTGCCTCCGCGCACGGTGCATATATGACAGATGAGGATGGAAACCGCTATCTGGATTTCGTTGGCTCCTGGGGACCGATGATTCTGGGACATGACGATCCGAGAGTGCGGGAAGCGGTGGTCGCGGCCTGCGCGGATGGGTTAAGCTTTGGCGCGGCGACAAAGCGGGAAGTGGAGATGGCGGAGCTGATCTGCGGCTCGATCCCCAATGTGGATATGGTGCGTATGGTGAATTCCGGTACGGAAGCAGTGATGAGCGCGATCCGCGCGGCGCGCGGCTATACCGGACGGGACAAGATTGTGAAATTTATGGGATGCTATCACGGGCATTCCGACGCTTTACTGGTGCAGGCGGGTTCCGGGGTGATGACTGCCGGGATACCGGACAGTGCGGGCGTTCCGCAGGGATGTACGAAGGATACGCTGTCTGCTATTTACAATGATCTGTCGAGCGTGGAACGGCTGTTTGAAGAGTTTCCGGATGAAATTGCGGCAGTGATCGTAGAACCGGTCGGAGCGAACATGGGTGTTGTACCGCCGGTTACTGTCAAAGAGCAGGAGAACCAGACGCCCGGCTATCTGGAAGGGCTGCGCAGCCTCTGCACAAAATACGGTGCGGTGCTGATTTTTGATGAAGTGATCACTGGCTTTCGGCTTGGCTTTACCGGCGCACAGGGATATTTTGGCGTGGATGCAGATTTGGTGACGTATGGAAAAATCATTGGCGCAGGGATGCCGGTCGGCGCTTACGGCGGGAAGCGCGAGATTATGGAGCGGGTAGCTCCGGTCGGTCCGGTCTATCAGGCGGGAACCTTAAGCGGCAATCCGGTGGCTATGGCGGCTGGTCTGGCGCAGCTTACGATTTTGAAGGAACAGCCGGAGATTTATGAAGAACTGAATAAAAAAGGACAGTGGTTCTTTGGCTCTTTAAAACAGATCGCAAAAGAGACGAACGCTCCGGTGCAGGTGAATTCCTGCGGGTCGCTCGGCAGTGTCTTCTTTACTTCAGAACCGGTACACGACTACGAGTCTGCGAAAACATCCGATACCGGAAAATACGCAGATTATTTCCGTTATATGCTGGCAAACGGCGTTTATCTCGCACCCGCACAGTTTGAAGCCATGTTCCTCTCAGCGGCGCATACGAGAGAAGAACTGGCGGAAGTGCTGGAGCTGGTGAGAAAGTATTTTAAGTAAAATGAGGGGATGGTATAATGGGATATTTTCTGAATAGCCTGGAAC
>JAJPWX010000069.1 GCA_021205755.1 Lachnospiraceae bacterium
ATTTCTAGAAAATAAAAGTATTTTATTAAAAGAACTTTATATAATGATATATGAAGCGACCCAAAATGTAAATTGGAAAAATAGACAAAAAAAAACGGTAAAAAACTTGTAAAATATGCATTATTGACAAAACCAAACAGGAGGAGTATGCTTTGAACAAGATACAGTTTAGATACATTAAGAAGAAACAAAAGTATCTAAATACGGAGTAAAAGTATCTATTAAATGGGATATATCTGAAATAATATATCCGGGAACCTACTTAATCGTATCAAAACGGAATTGATACCTGTTCTCAAAAACGAGGAGGAAGAAACATGAGCAGAGTAATAACCAGAAGAGACTTTTTAAAAGGTTCAGCGGCGGGAGCTGCGGGCATCGCGCTTTCAGGTATCCTGGGCGGGTCATTTGTTATGGCTGAGGAGACACTTGCGGATAGCCTGACAGTCGGTCTTCAGGTAGACCCGGAGACGTTTGGTCCGTGGACGATGGCGCAGGCTGCGAGACAGCAAATCATGTATTTTACTATTTTTGAGCCGCTGGCGATGCTGACTGTTGACGGAGAGAGGGAGATGGTTCTGGCGAAGAGTGTGGAAGCGGAGGGTGACATGTGCTATCGTATTGAGCTCTATGACTATATCTATGACTCGATTGGCAATCATATCACCGCGTCGGATGTCATTTTCTCTTTCGATCAGGCGATTGCGCAAGGCGCGCTTTCTTGGGCGACCAAATATCTGGATCACTTTGATCAGGAAGATGATTACACACTGCTGATGTATGTGCAGGATGAAAGCGCAGTTGCTCTGGATATGCTGCTGAAGACAGTGTTTATCGTTTCAGAGGAATCCTATAATGCCAGCTCGGACGGCTTTGTGACTAATCCGATCGGTACCGGCCCTTATCAGCTGGATTCTTATACGGCTGGTTCGGAAGCACAGATTTCTCTGCGTGGTGAATACTGGCAGACCGATGAATCCCTGATTTCAACTTCAGCTACGACTGGCAGCATCCAGAATGTGACATTTAAAGTGATCACGGATACAACACAGCTGGCGCTGGCTCTGGAGATGGGTGATGTGGACGCGGTGCCGGTTGGCATTACGACGACCGATCTTGGCAACTTCCTTAATGATGATCGTACGCCGAAGGAAGGTTATAATGTAGAGACACTGCTGAATCCGCTGCTTTACTTTATGGCATTCAATTGCGGAGAGAACAGTCCCTGCGCGGATGTCAATGTGCGGCAGGCGATCAGCTACGCGATTGATATGGACGCGATCGTGACAAACGTGTTCGGCACGGACGCTGTGACAGCAACAACAAACTCTTCTCCATATTATGCGGATTATGATGAGGCTCTGGATGAGGCGCCTGCTTATGGGTATGACGCGGATAAGGCGAAAGAGCTTCTCGAGGAGGCAGGGTATTCGGATGGAGATATTACCCTCGAACTGATGATTAATACGGAGAGCAATTACGCGCAGGTAGCCTCTCTGGTACAGGCATATCTTACTGTAATCGGCATTTCAGTGAATATCACTACCTATGAATCCGGCCTGTTTACTACTACAAAGAATTCCGAAACAGACTGGGATATGTTTCTCGACTGCACGCAGGGTCTGAATACACCAGGGCGTATGGGCCTGCTGGATATCAACGGATATACGACAGGAGCCAACGGAGTATTTGTGACGGACGATACACTGCAGAGCCTGTTTGAGGCAGCGAATGCCGCAACGACCTACAGCACGGAGACGGTAACGGATCTGCTGACCTATGTGGATGAGATGGATTATGTATATCCAATGTTCTACCAGTACAGCTATGTGCTCACGGATGATGAAGTGACAGAGATTTCGGTAGACAGAAATTACTCCCTGATTTACGGGAAGTGCACAGTGCTGGCTGACTGACGCAAAACTTTATGCTTTGAGGGTATAACTGCCGCCTGCCCGGCATCTGGTATTCCGGGTGGGCGGCTTTTAAAAAATCGGAGGAAAAACATATGGGTAAGTACCTTATAAAGCGCATTCTCTGGCTGATTCCCGTTATTCTCGGAGTGGCAATTCTGATCTTTACGATTATGTACTTCGTTCCCGGGGATCCGGCCGCAATTATCCTCGGTACGAGCGCTACCCAGCAGGATATCGAGGCACTGCGCGAATCCATGGGTCTGAATGACCCCTATATTGTGCAGCTGGGGAGTTTCCTGAAGCAGACATTTCTCGAGTTTGACCTGGGGACTTCTTATGTAAACGGTGTTTCCGTCTCTAAAAGCCTGATGGAGCGTCTTCCTCAGACTGCAATTATTGCGGTGATTTCCTGCCTGATGCAGATTGTTGTTGGCATTCCGCTTGGTGTGACAGCGGCAGTGCACCATAACAAATGGCAGGATCGTGTCAGCGTAGTCGCTGCCATGATTGGAATTTCCATCCCGAATTTCTGGCTGGCTTACATGCTGATTCTCCTGTTTTCCTACAATCTTGGCTGGCTTCCGGCGTTCGGAACAGACAGCTGGATGTCATATATCATGCCCTGCTTTTGCGCGGCTCTGGCTGGTATGGCGAATGAGGTTCGCTATACCCGAACCTACATGCTGGAACAGATTCGTTCCGATTACGTAGTGACAGCCCGGGCCAAGGGTCTTCCGGAGCGTACTATTCGTTATGGCCACGCGCTTCCGAACACGTTGATTCCGCTGATCACAGGTATCGGAGGGTCGCTGGGTGCGGCGCTTGGCGGAACGGTGATTATTGAGAACGTGTTTTCTATCCCGGGCATTGGCCAGTATATGGTCAACGCGATCGGTAACCGCGATTATCCGGTTGTGCGTGGCGGCGTTGTGATTCTTTCTATTCTGTTCAGTATTATTATGCTGCTGGTGGATATCGCATACTCCTTTATTGATCCGAGAATTAAATCTCAATATATCAAGAGCTCTTCAAAAAAGAATAAGGAGGTGGGCTGAATATGGCAGATCAGACGAAAACTGTATCCGAGGCGGATCGGAAGCTGTTTAAACAGCAGGCCAGGGAAGCGAGAATCAAATCTTTCCGGGAGGGCTGGTATCGGATGACGCGGAATAAAGCAACTGTGATATCACTGGTTGTAATTGTCATTCTGGTTCTGATTGCCATCCTTGCTCCGATCATTTCTCCTTATGATTACGCGGCGGTGGATCCGCTGAATGCGAATCAGGGACCGTCTCTGGCTCATCCGTTTGGTACGGATAACATTGGCCGTGACCTGATGTCACGAATTTTCTATGGTGCCAGGTATTCAATTGCGATTGCTTTTGTTTCGCAGGGGATCGGAATTCTGGGTGGAATTTTACTTGGCGCAATTGCCGGATATTTTGAGGGACTTTTAAGTGATGTACTCATGCGTCTCTGCGATATCCTGCAGGCGATTCCGGCGACTCTGCTGGCAATCGTGGTATCTCAGTCTCTTGGCAGTGGCTTCCTCGCAACGACGATTGCGCTATCGATCAGTACAATTCCGTCTGTTGGCCGAATCGTCCGTTCGCTGATTCTGCAGATACGGAATCAGGAGTTTATTGAAGCTGGAAGAGCGATTGACTGCAGTGACGCCAGACTGATTATCCGGCATATTCTGCCGAATATCATCCCACAGGTGATTATTTCCTTTACCGGAGGCTTAAGCGGAAAGATCATTGAATCGGCAAGCCTGAGTTATCTTGGCCTTGGCATCCAGCCGCCGACTCCTGAGTGGGGTGCGCTTTTGTCAGATGGCAAAGCTTATATCCGGTATTATCCGCATCTGGTAATCGCGCCGGGAATCTTTATTATCATTGCGGCGCTTGCGTTTAATCTGGTGGGTGATGGCCTGCGCGATGCCTTGGACCCGAAGTTGCGTGACTGATGGAGGAAAGAGACAATGAATGAGAACACAATTTTGGAAGTGAAAAATCTGTATGTAGAATATTCCTCTAATCTTGAGACTGTAAAGGCAGTGAATGGGGTCACCTTTTCTTTAAAACCTGGAGAAACTCTGGGACTGGTTGGTGAGACAGGCGCGGGGAAAACCAGTATTGCCCGCGCGATTTTGGGGATTCTTCCGGATCCGCCTGCGAAGGTGCCCGGAGGGGAAGTGGTTTTTAAAGGAAAAGACCTGCTGAGTGCATCCGATGCGGAAATGCGGAAAATACGCGGCGCGAAAATCTCTATGATTTTCCAGGACCCTATGACGGCGCTGAATCCGGTGCTTTCCGTCGGGAAGCAGATATCAGAAGCAATTCGTCTTCATAAAGGGATTTCGAAAGCAGAATCCGTCAAAGAAGCAAAGAAGATGCTTGAAATGGTCGGAATCCCCGGAGATCGTTATGTGGAATATCCGCATCAGTTTTCCGGTGGAATGAAGCAGAGAGTGGTTATTGCCATTGCGCTTGCCTGCAATCCGGAACTTCTGATTGCAGATGAGCCGACTACCGCGCTGGATGTGACAATCCAGGCACAGGTACTGGAGCTGATTCAAAATCTGCAAAAGGAATACAAAATGGCAATGATTCTGATTACACATGACTTTGGGATTGTTGCTGAGACCTGTGATCAGGTGGCTGTGGTCTATGCGGGACAGATTTTGGAGCATGGGACTGCAGAGCAGGTGTTCGCGAATAAGGCACATCCTTATACAAAGGGACTGTTTGGCTCCATACCGAAGCTGACGGGGGATGTGGAGA
The DNA here is from genome assembly GCA_021205755.1 of Lachnospiraceae bacterium. Taxonomy (GTDB): domain Bacteria; phylum Bacillota; class Clostridia; order Lachnospirales; family Lachnospiraceae; genus Choladousia. Next base: position 4,703 of record JAJPWX010000069.1, read on the forward strand.
GGCTGCACAGCATTGACGGGATGCCGCCGGATCCGACCGATTTGCCGAAGGGGTGTGTGTTCTCTCCGCGCTGCAAATACGCGGATGAGCACTGCAAGGATGAAAAGGGCGTTCCCCTTTGCGATATTGGAGGCGGCCATCTGTGCAGATGCCTGAAAGCGAACAGTCTGCCGGAAAAGGCCTGAGGCATGACATAAAACAAGAAGTGCCGCGTGGGCGGCAGGATGGAAAGCATGAGGAAAAGCTATGTCTGCATTGATCGAAATAAAGAATTTGAAAAAATATTTTAAGACACCACACGGCGTCCTTCACGCAGTAGACGATGTGTCCTTTACGATTGAAAAAGGAAAAACACTTGGCGTAGTAGGGGAATCCGGCTGCGGGAAATCTACACTGGGCAGAACAATCATCCACCTGCACGAGAGTACCGGAGGCAGCATTTACTTTGATGGAGAAGATGTCACGCATGTGAGCGCGGCAAAAATCAGTGAGCTGCGCCAGAAGATGCAGATCATTTTTCAGGACCCTTATTCTTCTCTGGATCCCCGTATGACAGTGGAACAGACACTCAAAGAGGCGCTGAAGATGACAAAACGTTATGACAGCGCACAGATGGAGGTTCGCATCCATGAGTTGGTAGAGCTGGTCGGAATCGACAAACGTATGATGCATTCTTATCCGCATGAACTGGATGGCGGCCGCAGGCAGCGTGTCGGGATTGCGCGTGCCTTGGCAATGGATCCGCAGTTTATCGTTTGTGATGAGCCAGTGTCGGCACTGGACGTGTCCATTCAGGCGCAGGTGCTGAATCTGCTGAGTGATCTGCAGGATGAGTATGGTCTTACTTACATGTTTGTGACACATGATATGTCCGTGGTGCGCCATATTTCGGATGATATCTGTGTGATGTATCTGGGGCAGGCAGTGGAGAAGAGTGAATCAAAAGAGTTGTTCTTAAAGCCGCTGCATCCGTATACGAAGGCACTGCTGTCGGTCATTCCAATTCCTGAGATTGACAGGAGCCGGAAGAGAACCATTCTGGAGGGCGAGATCGTATCGCCGGTTGACCCGAAGCCAGGCTGCCGGTTCGCTGCGCGGTGTAAGTACGCGACGCCTGCCTGCAGCCAGCCGCAGAAGCTGGAGGAAGTTCTGCCAGGGCATTATGTGTCCTGCTGCAGAGTAAGGGAGATCAATCAGGATACTCTGAAATAAAAAACAAGGGTGGAGGTAAGAAGATGCGGGGAGACCATTCCTTCCGGAACCGGTATTTTAAAGATTTTTCACGGAAAATTGTAGTAGATCCGCAGTCGATGAAAACGCGTGTGGAGTACGTATATGAGGGAACCTACTACACAATGGAAGACTCAAAGAACCTGTGGCTGTTGCGCAAAGCAGCTTATACGCTGTTGTTTCTTCTGGAGACGGGAGCCTATCTGTTATCTATGGCACAGCGGACGCTTAGCAATTATCTGATGCCGGTCACGCTGATTCAGGCCATCGGAATCTTTTTGCTGATGGGCAGCGGGATGAGCCTGTTTTGCCGCATCACCTCCAGTCAGCGCATGACGGATTGGGAATATCGTATGGCGGTTACTTCCATGCGGGAATTTTCCGGACTTTTCGGCGGAATAATGACCATGCTTCTTATCGGAGAAGTGGCTTATCTGGTTGCAAACGGAAGCCTGCTTGCCGAGGGCGAGCCGATCACTCTGCTGCTTCAGGCATTTGCTGCAGGAGTCGGCCTTTTCCTGGCAGGGTGTGTCCAAAGGGAACATTGTCGGACAGACATCAGCCAGGACCTGCCGAAAGGGATTGATATCACAAATGATTTCGCGTCGTTCTAAGTCTTGAGAAATGTTGACAATTGTAACGGTCATAAATCCCTGGCGGGATTTACGACAGAATCAGAAAGGAAATGATAAATTATATGAACATTGCGACAGTAAGACTGATGAGCAGGATTCTGTTTATGCCGACTGATGTGACGGTTTTACTTCCCGATGAGCCAGCGGCGGAAGGGGAGAAGCTGAAAGTGGTCTGGCTGCTGCACGGAGCCTGTGGTGATCACCGCTCATTTCTGGCCACTGCAGATTTGGATGGGATGATGGATAAGCATCGAATGGCAGTTGTCCTGCCCTCCGCTCTGAACAGCGATTTTGGCAATTATGAACAATTTGGCACCGGTTATAATTTTCCAGCTTTCTTTTTTGAAGAACTGATGCCGTTTATTTACGCGACATTCCCGGTATCTTCCGCAAAGGAGGACAATTATCTGGCAGGTGTTTCCATGGGCGGATTTGGCACTTTTTCCCTTGGATTTCAAAGACCGGAAAAATTTGCCGCCCTTGGCGTGATGGGCGCTTCGCTGCGGGAATCGGATTATTTAAAGGATTACCTGGACATGGATTCGAATGAATTTCGGAAACTTGTTCTCGCAGACCGAAAGGCATTTCCTACGGAATATGGCAGAGCGGAGGAAGGTATGAAGCTGAAGGAGCTGAATGTGATTACGAAATATCCAACCATTCGTGACTTCCTTGCTTCCCCGGATGCCATGTGGGAGCGGTTCCCGGAGGTTGCGGCGAGAGGGGAACTCCCGGAGATTTATGTAGCCTGCGGTACGGCGGATCTCTTTTACCCGGCGACCGTTCGCCTGCAGAAGCGGGCGGAAGAGCTGGGCGTGGCTGACCGGATGTTCTTTAAGATCGCGGAAGGGGTCGGGCATTATGAAGATTTCTTTGACGCAGAAATCGGCTGCTTCCTGGATTATTATCAGATCTGACAGGTGCTGCTTTGTCTAATCAATCGTTTAGACGGATTTATTGGATAAAAAACAGACCTGGGCGTTTGTTGTCAGATTGCGATATTGTCAGAATGGAGATGGAATATGAATCAGATTATTTTAAGGCAGCGTAGTAGAAAACTGATGCTGAATACACATGTCGGTATCCTTCTGCCGGAGCCGGGCATGGGAAAGCGACCCGAGGACTATTACGTCAACGGGAAGAAATACCCGGTATTGTGGCTGCTGCACGGGGCAACTGGAGATATTGAGGATTTTATCTATCGTACCCATCTGGAGCAGATGCTCCGGGGAAAGGAAGTTATGGTGGTTATCCCGAATGGACTGAACAGTGACTTTGCGAATCATATGGAATTCGGCACGGGCTTTCCATTTACGGATTATCTATTTGAGGAACTGATGCCCTATGTTTATCAGATGTTCCCAGCCTCGCAGAAGCCAGAGGACAATTATCTGGCGGGTTATTCCATGGGAGGCGCAGCGGCTCTGATGCTTGGCTTGTACAGGCCGGAGAAATTCGGCCAGGTCGGTGTGCTGGGGAGTACAATTCGCGAGTCGGAGTTTTTAAGGCCTTACCTGGACTACAGCGGTGAGGAGTTCCGAAAGGAAGCGATGGCGGACCGTAGAAAATTTCCGACAGAATTCGGCGATCCGGCCTATGGGATTACGTTAAAAGAGATTAACATGATCTCCCGTTATCCAACAGTGCGCGATTATGTGGATTCCATGGAGTGTACGATTGAGCGTTTTGATGACGCGGCAAAAGCCGGAAAGCTGCCTTCTCTGTATTTTTGCTGCGGCGATCAGGATTCCTGCTGTGAAAAGGTGAAAGAATTCCGGAAACATGCGGAGAAACTGGGTGTGACGGACATTGGGTATGAATTCGTGCCCGGATATGGCCATGACCGCATGGATGTGACACTGGAACGGTGTTTTGCGAGGTTCCGGTTTTGAATATGGTCTGCGTGTGCAGGCACAGACAACGAGGACAGAAAGAAATGGATACAGATAAGAAAAAAACCAGAGTTTTAATAGCAATTATCATTGTGGGCTTCTGCCTGCGGCCCTCCATCACGGGGCTGGGTTCCGTGATGAAGCTGGTAAAGGCGGACCTGGCACTTTCAGATACGGCGTCCGGTCTTCTGACCACTCTTCCAATGATTACCTTTGCGGCAATTTCGCCATTTGTAGGAAAAATGAATAACCGATTCGGAACCAGTCCGACGCTTTCCCTGGGATTTGTGTTGATCGCCGTGGGCGTTGTTACCCGTTCCTTTGGAGGCCTGGTGGGACTTTATGTGGGCACGGTACTGATTGGCTCCGGAATCGCATGTGGGAATGTACTGGTTCCGGCGATTATCAAGAGCGAGTTTCCGCAGAAATATGGGTTTGTGACCGCATTGAATTCCACTGGACTTGCGGTTTCCTCGGCAATCGCCTCCGGCATCAACTACCCGCTGGCTGATGGAATGGGACTTGGCTGGCGGAAAACGCTATGCATCTACGCGGTGGTGGCACTTGTGGCCATTGCAGTGTGGTCTACTGTGCGCAGTGTCCGCATAAAGACCAGTGAGGCATCCGGAAAAGGAAAGAACCTGTGGAGAAGTCCGATTGCTTGGTCGGTGACGTTGTTCCTTGGGATTGAGGCATTGATTTTTTACAGCTGTTCCGCGTGGCTTTCTACGATTTTTCAGTTTAAAGGGCTGGACGCAACGACGGCAGGTTATTATGTTTCCTGCTTCTCCCTGACGGGAATCCCAGCCTCGTTCCTCATACCGACACTGGCAGGAAGAACCCGGGATCAGCGAAAGGTTACGTTTACCCTGATTGGTATTTTTCTGGCTGGCATCATCCTGATGGCGTTGACAGAGAGTCCGTTCCTGCTTCTTTTCGCGGCGCTGCTGGCTGGCTTTGGATGTAACGGTGGGTTCGCCATGTCGATGGCTTTTATTGGCTTCCGTACCTCAAGCGGCGACGACGCGATCCGCCTTTCTGGCATGAGTCAGAGTGTGGGATATCTGATTGCCGCATTCGGCCCGATTGGTATGGGCCTGGTGCATGATGTACTGGGAAACTGGAATCTGAACCTCTGGCTGGTCGCTGCTCTTTTGGTGTGCCTGCTCATTGTAAGCAACTGGTGCGCAAGAGAAGGTACGGTGTAAGGAATAGAAAAACCTTACGCCGTCTCCAGATGCGCCATCCGCCGCCATGCCCCTTGACGGTAGCGCAGCAGAAAGCAGGTGATCCGGAAAATCCAGTCCACGACCATGCCGATCCAGACGCCGATGGCGCCGTAGCCCATCCGCTGTCCGAGGACGACGCTTAGGACGATGCGGAAAGCGAACATGGAGAAGATGGAGATTCCCATAGTAAACTTCACGTCGTTGCAGGCGCGGAGCATATTTGGAAACGTAAAAGCCAGCGGCCAGAGCAGGATGGCAAAGCCGTCGTGGATCCAGACGAGGGTAAATGCCAGGGAGGTTGTCTCCGCGCTCAGTCCATAGAGGGTGAGGATTGGTTTTAAAAATACCAGAATCGATCCGCTGCACAGCAAGGTCAGACCGTAGGCGATCAGAATGAGTTTTTTGGTGTAATAGCGGATCTGTTTTTCGTCTCCGGCGCCGACGCAGCGGCCGATGACGGCGATCATGGCCAGATTCATGGCCTGTCCGCCGATGCAGCCCATGGAGTCCAGACTGTTCGCGACTCCGTTGGCGGCGATCTGGACGGTGCCGAATCCGGAGATGATGCTGACGACGATCACGCGCCCAAGCTGAAAGATTCCGTTTTCAATGCCGCTGGGGATGCCGATGTAGTAAATTTTGCGGATCAGCCCGCCGTCGAAACGGAACTTGCCTGGATCGATGTGAATCTCCAGGCCAGGATTGCGCAGCAGAACATAGAGGACAATCGCTGCAAACGCGCGGGAGAGCAGGGATGGAACCGCGACACCGACGACGCCCGCGTGCAGGACGAAGATGCCGACGGCGTTGCCGACCACATTGATCAGATTCATGACGATGGAAACCTTCAGGGTAACACTGGTGCGGTTCATGACCCGGAAGATCGCGGCGGCAGAATTGTACACGGCGAGGAATGGGTAGGAAAATACGGAGATCGTCATGTACAGCAGCGCCGCCTCAAATACATCCTCTTCGATGCTGCCGAAAAACAGGCGGATGATGCCGACCCTGGCGGCGAGAATGAGAGCAGAGAGGACCACCGTGATCAGCAGCGCAGATACGATCAGCTGCATGACCGAGTGGCAGGCCTGCTCTCTTTTTTTGGCTCCAAGAAACTGGGAAGTCACCACAGCGCCGCCGGTCGCAAGCGCCGACAGGACAGCGAAGATCAGATTATTGAACATATCGACCAGTGAGACGCCAGAGACGGCGGCTTCGCCCGCATTGGATACCATCATGGTGTCCGCCATACCGACTGTGATTGCCAGCGCCTGCTCGAGAAAGAGCGGCAGGATCAGAATCAGCAGATCGTGGTTAGAAAACAGCCGGCTGGCCGGCTGCGAGTCTTTTGTATTCATTGTCAACATTCTCCTCTCATGAAACATAGAATCATATTCGCCATCATTTTACAGTGCGCATTTTTCAATGAGCATCTTCATTTCCTGGATGGCCTGTGCCTGGCTTTCAAAGACGATTCCGTGAAATCCGAGCGCACAGGCTGCTTCTACATTTTTCACAGAATCATCAAAGAAGATGGACTCGTCCGGTATGACCCCGGGGCAGCGCTCAAGAAAGGCGAGGAAGATTTCCGGTTCTGGTTTCAGCAGGCCGACCTCGTAGGAAAACAGTCCATTACGCATCAGCGGCAGAAAATCGAGCGCATCCCGCGTCCGCTCAATCAGCCACAGGGAATAATTGGAGAGATAATAAGTCTGAAAACCGCCAGACTGCAGTTCGCGGATCCACGGAATGGTGTACTCTCTTTTGCGGATGGTGCCACTGGAATGGTCGAATACGGAAAGAATGTCATCCCGGTATTCTGGAGAGACAAGGGAGACCAGTTCTTCCCGAATCTGGGGGATGGGCTTGAGACCGCGGTCCAGGTCACGCCAGAGGGAACCGCCGAACACCGTCTCGCGAAGCAGCTTCTCCTTTTCCAGCTCGAAGCCGAAGCTTTTCATATAAGTATCCGGGTCAAAGTCGATCAGAACCCGGCCGATGTCAAAAATGATGTTCTTTATCATGAGAAAATTCCTTTCTTAAAAACTCCTTGCTGATGATAGCAGAAAATGGAAGAAGATACAATCGAAAAATGAACGAAATCCTGCTTGACAAACAAGTGAAGTGGTGCTATGGTTAGTTACACAAGTAATTAACCAAATAACCAAGCAACCTGTGTCAGGCAATGAAGGAAGGACACAGAAAAGGAAGTGAGTGTGTGAACGAAATCCTTTCACAGGAAAAATCGATTTACATTCAGATACGGGAGATGATCGAGAACGATATCCTGCGGGAGATTCTTCTGGAGGAAGAGCGGGTGCCGAGCACGAATGAGCTGGCGCGGGCCTATTCGATCAACCCGGCGACCGCCGCTAAGGGTGTGAATCTGCTCGTCGACGAGGGAATCCTTTATAAAAAGAGGGGGATCGGGATGTTTGTCGCGACGGGGGCAAAGGCGAAGATTATGGAAAAGCGGAAGCAGAATTTTTACGACGACTACGTGAAGCGTCTGGTGGCGGAGGCCAGGAGCCTTGGCATCACGAAGGAAGAGCTGATCACGATGATTGCGGCGGAGGGTGTGTCTGAACAGGTAGCCGGGTGATCGGGGTCAGAATTTGCAGTATAATGATTTATCATGAGCAAAGGGAGAATACGGAGGAAAAGGTATGAGCAGCATTAAGGCATCACAAATTGTGAAAACCTATGGAAAGAAAGAGGTGCTCCATGGCATTGACCTGGAGCTGGAGTCCGGGAAGATTTACGGCCTTATTGGCAGGAACGGGGCCGGAAAAACGACGCTGTTATCAATCTTAAGCGCGCAGAATCCGGCGACGTCCGGGACAGTGACAGTTGGAAATGAACCGGTCTGGGAGAATCCGGCAGCGCTGGAGCACATCTGTTTTTCGAGAGAGCTGAACCAGATGGTAGGGAATACCGCGAACAGTATGAAGGTGAAGGAATATCTGAAGATCGCCTCTCTTTTTCTCCCGCACTGGGACAGGGAAATGGAGCAGAAGCTCATCCGGGAATTTCAGCTGGATACAAAGAAACGGATCAGCCGCCTTTCAAAAGGGATGCTTTCGATGGTGACGATTGTGGTGGCACTTGCCAGCAAGGCAGAGTTTACGATTTTGGATGAGCCGGTGGCGGGATTGGATGTGGTGGCCCGCGAGACTTTTTATCGGCTGCTGATGGAAGAATTCACGGAGAGCGGACGGACGTTTGTGATATCCACTCACATCATCGAGGAGGCGGCGAATGTTTTTGAGGAAGTGATTCTGCTGGATGAGGGAAACATCCTTCTGAAGGAGAATACGGAGGAGCTGCTCGAACGCGCCTGGTATGTGAGCGGCCGCGAGGATGAGGTCGACCGCGCGACGGCGGGCTATACGCAGCATCATGCAGAGCGGCTGGGGCGCAGCAAGGGTGTGACCATTCTGACAGAGCCGGGAGAGGCGTTTGTGACGAATTGCGACGTGACGATTCAGAAGGTGAGTTTACAGAAGCTGTTTGTAGCACTTTGCGGGGAAGAGGGAGAGAAAAATGACGGGGAGAGATAAAGGGACGAGAGGCGGCAGGAATGATCTGGGAACAGCCGCCGCGGTTACGGTTCCACGGAGCCGGAAGCTTTTTAGCTCCCTGCAATTCTGGGGACAGATGCTGCTGCAGATGCTGGGGCTGTCTGTGGGGATCGGGATAGTCTGGTGCCTGCTGATACCGATTCTGAATGAAGAGGTTTCTCTGGGCAGTTATTTGCCTGATTTATTGCAGCGCGCGCCAGGTTATATGATGCTGGCAGGCGGTGTCTGCGCCTGGATTTATCCGTCTGCGCTGTTTCAGAACTATTTTCCGGTTCTGGTCTCCATGAACGTTACCAGACGGCAGGTGGTGCTTGGCATCTGGCTTTGTAACGGGGTGCTGGTATGGATTTTGCTTGGAGTTCAGGCACTGTGCGCACATCTGGGGATGGGAGCGTTTGATCGCGAATGGCTGTCGCTTGCCTTTGCGGGCTGTATGGCAATGGCTGCGATGGGGATCCTGATCGGGATGCTGGTGTTGTGGAGCCGGGTCGCCTGGGCGATTGCGATCGGAGTACTTTCCATCGGTACCGGATTTATTGTGGGACTCTGCTGCGGCATGGAGCTTAAGCTGCCGATCCTGAATGCTGCCTTCTGGCAGGGAGGAAGAGCCGTGATGCTCTCTGCGGCGGGGGCAGGTCTTTATCTTCTGGCGGGGGTGGTGGCTATGGCGGTTATGAGGAAAATCGAAGTGCGGTAAATCCTGTGTAAATGTAACGATTCAGAACATCTGGTTGTGGGTGTGCGCTACGCTTCGATCGGCGCTGGGGAACGTCTGCAGGAAATTCAACACCGCCTGTGATGCAGACGATAGATGAAAAATATGCAGGTGGAATGGAGACAGGGGGAAATGTTGTGATGGTGCGAACAATAAAAAATCAATTCCGAATTCACCGGAGTACATATCTGGCAATGGCGGGACTGGAGGTGGCATTTTTTGTGGCAGGCATGGCACTGCTGGCCGTCCTTATGAAAACGGTTGTCGATGATGGAGAGGGTTCGTTCCCTCTCGGCACGATTCTGGCGATTTTTGGAGGCGGCCTGTTCACTTTTGCAATTACAAGTTCATGGTTTACCCATTACTTTAACACCGAGGTCGCGCTTGGCTGTACCAGACGGCAGTTTCTTGTATCAGTCTGGCTACAGAATCTGTTGATGGGACTTCTTTGCGCAGCCATTGCAATGGTGTGTGCGGCAGTGGAGGATACGCTGAATGTGCGGCTGCTGTATCCGCAGGAGATACCAGAGATCATTCTTTTTCCGTATTGCCTGCGGTATGGGATCGTGTTTGCGGTGGCATTGGCAGTGTCTGGCAGCTTCTGGGGGGCGCTGGTGAATCACTTTGGAGAAAAAGCGCGGTTGCTTTTGCTGCTTGTGTGGATGCTGTTCTGGTGTATCATGCCGAAAGTAACGGAGGTTTTGTTCCACATGGAGGAAGGAAGCGGGATCATTCTGGGAATCGCATCGGCGATTCGCGCGGTACCGCATCCGGTCTGGCCTTGCGCGGGCATTCTGTTGCTGCTGGCTGCGCTGGTATCGACCTGGGCGCTGGTAAGCCGGGAGACGGTGAAATAGGAAAAATAGTGGAAAAACAGCAGACTGATCCTTAAATACAGGTAAAAAATAGAGGTTGACACAAAAAGCAAGTGGGTGTAAGATATAAACGTCTAAAAAACGTAACAATGTTGTCACAAGGCGCAAAAATCGAAAACCCCAGAGGGTGCTCTCCTCTGGGGTTTTCTCGCTCGTTGCGGTGAGCTGTTCCTTTTAGGCTGTTGCTGTCTAACTACTTATCTCTACCCAGCCATTTGCAAAGTGGCAAGGTATCCTCCCACAAGTGGGTCCCTCCTTACCACATATTATGCAATTCTCAATCGCATAGAATATGTAATTTCCTACTACACTTGCTCCTATAGAGATAAAAAATGTAACAATGAAATCTGCCACAAGTCGTCACCTCCTTCCTGCTGCAGGAATGAGTCGACAGCAACTATACTATATCACACACAAACATTACAATCAATATATTTATGGAATGCGGTAGCTTTGTATTATTGACTATACTTGGGATATACACGAAGAAGCGGCAGAACAAGCTGGAGGAGGAACCGGAAAATGATAGAGGCAATGGATCTTTGTAAGCAGTTTGAGCGGAATGTGCGGAAAGAAGATGCGGCAGCGGGAAAACGATTCGCAGGTAAGACGGTAAAAGAGGAATTCCTCGCGGTCGATCATGTTTCTCTCCATGCAGAGACAGGCGAGATTGTAGGCATTCTGGGGCCGAACGGTGCGGGAAAGACGACCCTTCTGCGAATGCTGGGGATGCTGATGACACCGACCTCAGGACAAGTAGTGTTGTGGGAAGAAGCCTCGGAAGATGGCGCGGAAAATGCGGAAGACTGTGTCGCGAAAAAGGATGCCAATGCGCGGCGAGACAGGCGCCAGATCACCGACCCGATTCGCCGCAAGGAAGCGATCGGCTATCTCTCCGGCAACACAAAGCTGTACCCGCGGTTTTCTATCCGGGAATATCTGACTATGATGGGTGAGCTTTACGGGCTTTCCCAGGCGGAAATCGCAAAGCGGAGCGAGGAGATTTTTGACCTGCTTGATATGGGATCGTTCGCGGATAACCGGATTGAGCGCCTGTCGACGGGGCAGACGCAGCGGGCTTCGATTGCGCGTTGTCTGATGGCGGATCCGCGGGTTTATATTCTGGATGAGCCGACGCTCGGCCTGGATATTCTGAGCGCGGACGCGATCATCCGCTTTATGCAGTCACAGAAAAAGCGGGGCAGGACGGTATTGTACTCGACGCATTATCTGGAGGAAGCGCAGACGCTGTGCGACCGTATTTATATGATCGACCATGGACGAATTGTGGCGGAGGGGACGCCGCGGGAGCTGATAGAACGCACCGGGACGGAGAACCTGCGGGAGGCATTCCATATTATAATGGAAGAAACAGGAAAGGAACCAAGATGAAAAAGATACGCACTCTTGTACGAAAGGAAATTCTGGATATTCTGCGGGATAAAAAGACGCTGGTGATGATGATTGTGGTGCCGGTGCTTCTGTATCCGCTGCTGCTGATTGGGCTGTCGCTTTTGATGACTTCCATGATGACGCAGGAGGAGACGAATACAGCGCTGGTGGTGAGTTATCCGTCTGGGTATGAAGAGGTCGCGCAAGTCTTAGATGATTTGCAGGACGAGGATGCGGATGTCCGCCTGTTTTTTGAGGCGGCAGACACGGAAGACGAGATGGATCTGAATGCCGTGGACGTGGTTCTTCGTCTGGAGACGGATGAAGAAGGTGTGCTTCAGGCGCAGATTGAATATCTTTCAGGAGATACGTATTCTTCCGAGGCGTGTGAGCTGTTAGAAGAATTGCTGGAGGAATATCGGCTGGAGCTGGTGGAGGCGGCGCTTACGGATGCCGGTCTGACGATGAATGTTCTGTATCCGGTGGAGTATGAGACAGTGGATCAGACTTCACTCTCGGAGAGCTTTGGCATGAGCGTCGGCGGCTGCATTGGGATGCTGCTGATTACGACGATTCTGCTGGGCGCGCTGTATCCGTCGATTGACGCGATGGCGGGAGAACGGGAAAGGGGAACGTTGGAGACGCTTCTGACCCTTCCGGTGACGAATTTTCAGATTATTATGAGCAAATATATTTCGGTTTCTGTCTTTGCATGCGTGACAGCGTTGATTTCCATGCTTTCGCTGGGGGGCTCCGTGCTGTTTCTGTACTTCGGGCTGATTCCGGGAACCTTAAGTGAACTGGGAGCAATCTCCCCAGGCATGGTGCTGACGGTCGTTCCGATGCTGATACTGACGCTGCTGGTGACGGCTCTGCTGATCACCGCACTGTGTATGTGCTTCTGTGTGTTCGCGAGGAGCTTTAAAGAGGCAAATAACTATATGACGCCCGCGATGCTGGTGGTTATGATCGTTTCCATGGTGGGGATTTTCCCCTCCGTGACGCTCGACGCCCACACGGCGCTGATTCCGATCGCGAATGTTTCTCTGATGATAAAAGATTTGATCTCCGGACAGTTTGACTGGATGCTTGCGACGCTGACGATTGTGGTGAACTTTGGCTACAGTGTGCTGATCGTGTGGATTCTCTCAAGAATGTATGACAGCGAGGCCGTCCTGTTTTCAGACGGGTTTACCAGCTTCCGGATTTTCCAGAAGCGCAGCGACATCAAACCAGGCACTATGCCCGCCCTCGGCGACGTTGCTATCGCTGTTCTTGTGCTGCTTCTGCTGATTCTGTATGCGGGCAGTGCCGTGACGGTGCGCTCCGTCACAGCGGGTACGGCAGTCACACAGCTTTTGATTCTCGCGGTGCCGCTGCTTCTGACCTGGTATATGAAATCGGACCGGAAAACACTTTTCCTGCTGAACGCTCCTCGGTTTTCCGTGGTTCCGGGCGTGATTCTGCTCTATGTGGGCGCGTACCTGACAGGGATTGTGTTATCCCTGGTCATGTATGCTTTGTTCCCCGGAAGTGCGCAGAATCTGGAAACGAGTTATGCAGAGCTGTTTGCACAGCCGTTCTGGATACTGATGATTATCATGGCGCTTATGCCTGCGGTTGGCGAGGAGCTGCTGTTCCGCGGCCTGATTTTCGGAACGGTGCGGGAGTGGATGAAAGAGCGGTCGAGGAGAAGCAGCCGGGGAAGTGAGAAGAACAAACGTCCCTTTGGCTGTGATTTGCAGCAGTCCGCAGTTGGAACACAAGATACTTTGGAAAAACGGAAAGAAAAACAGCATATGACAACGATCTGGCCGGCAGTGGCGGTTTCCGCCCTGATTTTCGCGGCGTTTCATATGAGTCTTGTCAAGCTGCCGGCGACCTTTCTGCTCGGTGCGGCGTTTGCGTATGTGATTGATGCAGGCAGCAGTATTTATCTGTCCATGGCGCTGCATTTTCTGAATAACGCCGTGTCTGTCGCGGTATCCGTATATCCGGAGCAGGCGGAAAAGTGGGTGCCGTTCCTGGTAAAAGAATCGTACTCTGTATCAGAGGTTCTGCTGATGCTGGGGGTGGGGATTCTCTGCGGTGTGGCGGGACTTTATCTGCTGCGGAAAACGCGAAATCGGTAGTGCTTTTTCGCGTTTGGACAACGAAGGCAACGCCTTCTTTAGAACGGAAGCAATGGGTATCGTCTAATCTCAATAAAATGCATAAGAACGCTTTGATTTCCAGAGAACAGGCCTGAAAGCCCAAGAGGAGCGGTATCCGGTGGACGACAAGATACCGCTCCTTTTTTGTTATGTACACAGGGGTGAGAGTATTCCCATTATCCGATTTTATCTTCCTGTGCGGCTTCTCTGCATTGCAGGATATCATCATAGAAAGCTCGCATCTCCTTCTGCGAGTCAAAGACTGCGACGAACATCTGGTTCCCCATCGCGCCGGAGAGGGCATCAGGAATGCGCTCGGCCATTTTTACATGGGTTCCATATTTTTGCAGGATATCGTCTTTGGACAGGATGAAGTCCTTGCCGTCGCGGCGGCCGGCAAATGCGCAGTAGGCATGGTCGCCAACCGGCATGGTGGAGCGGTCGAACGCGATCATGTCGGCCCAGATCTTATAGACGTCGGTGCTGTGTGCGAAGTCGATCATATCCGGCGTTACGCCGCCGCTCGGGCGCATATTGACCTCAAGTGCGACAAGGTCTCCCTTCTTGCCAAGCCCCTCCTGATCCTGCAGGAGGCGGAAAAACTCAAAATGAACAAAGCGGCTCTTGACGCCGAAGCTTTTCACCGTTGCGCGGCCTGCGGCACGGGTGTCGTCAGGCAGATTCTTGAGGATATAGAAGAGGGCATTGTCCGACTTATTTACGATGTCCATGATAGATTCCGGTGTGACATTGCCGGTCTCAAACATCGGCTCACCTTTGGAGTCGATGATCGCGTCGTAGGAATTTACCTCGCCCTGGACAAATTCCTCCATTATGTAGGAAGTATTTGGCGATTTCAGATCAAAAAACTGCTCCATCTGCGCATCGTTTTCCAGCTTGAAGGTGTGAGAAGCTCCTACACCATTGTCTGGTTTGGCTACGACCGGGTAACCGACTTCTTTGGCGAATGCCAGACAGTTTTCCAGCGTGTCGACCATATGATAACGCGCGGCCGGGATACCGGCCTTGCGGTAAAAGGCTTTCATGCGGGATTTGAATTTTACATTAGGAATATCTTCTACATGAAAACCAGTGGTGATGTTGAAATCCGTACGCAGCTTCGCGTCGCGCTCCAGCCAGTACTCATTGTTGGACTCCAGCCAGTCGATTCTTCCGTGCTTATAGATCAGAAAAGCGACCGCGCGGTAGACTTCGTCGTCATTTTCGAGGCTGCTTACCTTATAATATTCATTCAGGCTGGCTTTTAAATCGGCGGTCAGCTCGTCATAGGGAGCGTCGCCGATGCCGAGCACGTTGAGTCCGTTTTTCTTCAATTCACGACAGAAAATCCAATAGTTGGAAGGGAAATTGGGTGAAATAAAAATAAAGTTTTTCATTTATAAATGTCCAATCCTTTCTGTTATTTTTCAGTAAATGTCCAATCTCAGAGTGAACGTAAGGATCTGGATCAGGATTTTTCATTTTCTGAATTTCTAAATGTCTAATCTTGATGTTATTTTACATCAAAATGTCTGATTTTGCAACCATTTGTTTTGATTTTGCTTAATGTAAACTGTTTTCATAGAGAAGGTGGGGCAGGATGGTAACATCGATGTTGTGCTCCTGCAGGAGCCGGAGGACATTCTTTGTCGCCCTGGTTTTCATGATAATGCCGTCTTCGATGATGATCTGGATTTTGCCTTTTCTGTCAGGTTCGAATACCGATTATCGTAAGCATGAGGTGATGGGGGAAATATCGTCATCCGAAGAAATATGGGACGGTAACGGAAGTCATAAATAGCGTTCTAACTCTCGTTTTTGTGAATACAAGCGAGAAAATCGCTCATTTTTTCGGGAGACAAGGTATAAATTCACTCATTTTTTGGAATTTCGCTTGAACAGGGAAATATACTGTTGTATAATATATTAACGATAGAACCTTTGTAATTCGATGGCGTGTAGATACTTTAAATGAAGGTTATACGAGGAGATGGCATTATGATTTATTTGAAAAGAAAGATTGACGGTTTCCTTCTGAAATGGAAGGAATCGCCTGATCATAAGCCCTTAATCATAAAAGGGGCGCGGCAGGTTGGGAAGACGGAATCAATTTTGCGCTTTGCCAGGAATAATTACAACAGTGTGATATATATTAATTTTGTGGAGGAACCACAATACAAAAAGATCTGCGAGGGCGGATATAAAGCAGACATAATAGTTAAGAATATTTCAAGAATTGATCCTTCTAAAGAATTTAAGGAAAGAGATACTTTGATTTTTTTTGACGAGCTTCAGGAGTTCCCGGATATTGCAACTTCCCTGAAGTTTTTTAAACAGGATGGACGATTTGATGTAATATGCAGCGGCTCTTTATTAGGGATATCTTATAAACGAATTGAAAGTAATAGTGTAGGATACAAGACAGATTATGAATTGTTTTCGCTGGATTTTGAGGAATTCCTTTGGGCGAAAGGCTATGATGATTCCGTAATAGAGGATATGCTTTCCCATATGCGCTCACTTACGGCATTTTCGGGGTTGGAATTGTCGGTTTATGAGGAGATTTTTTTGGATTACTGTATTCTGGGAGGTATGCCTGCTGTAGTGAGGATGTATATTGAGGGGAATACCTTTGAGGGAACATTACAGACACAGCGACAACTGCTGGAAGATTATAAAGAGGATGTTCGAAAATATGCGGAAGGAGTAGATCAGACAAGAATACTTAATGTATTCAATCGGATTCCTGTTCAACTTGCAAGAGATAACAAGAAGTTTCAGATATCAAAGGTTGCAAAGGATGCCCGATTTAAAGATTATCGAGGCTGTATTGAGTGGCTGGAAGATGCCGGCATTATTAATTTGTGCCACTGCTTAAATTATCCGGAGTTGCCATTAAAAGGTAATTATGATGATACGAAATATAAGATTTATATGAGGGATACCGGACTTTTGGTGGCAATGCTGGATGATGAGGCTCAAGAAGATTTGCGGGCAAATAGGAACCTGGGCGTTTATAAAGGAGCCCTATACGAGAATATCGTAGGAGACGCTTTGACAAAAAGTGGGTATACTCTTTACTATTATAAAAAAGAGAATTCCACGCTGGAAGAGGATTTCTTTTTGCGCACAAAGGAAAGCCTGCTTCCAGTTGAGGTGAAATCTACGAACGGAATGGCGAAATCTCTCCGCAGCCTGATTAAAAACGAAAATTATTCTGATATTCAATATGGCTTGAAACTCATCAGGGGCAATATTGGATACGAAAACAATGTTTTCACGTTTCCATATTTCTGCACGTTTCTTCTCAAAAGATATCTGGCGGAAGTTACCTACTAATGAAAGTTTTTCCAAATGTGTCAGTGCATAACCTGTCTTGTACTTCTGTTCTCTCGTGGCTTTTGTAACGGTGGTAGGTTATGACCGGATGAAGATAGCATCTTGGCAAAAGATGCACAGGCATAGAAAAATATAAAAAAGCAATGAAAAATGTAACATTGGATGGTATAATGAATAAAAGATCACTGGCTGCCAGGCAGATTCTTTTCCAAACGTGTCCGTCAGCACATTCGGGATAGAAATTATATACAAACATCCGACTGTTACACGAATGGTCGGTTTTGTTTCATGAATGGTTGTGCTGTTCATGAGAAAAAGCAGTATAATGGAAATAAGATGCAGTATTTGTGTGCTTTGGAACAGCGGGGCATTTCACAAGATTCGCGGATTCTATAATATATGAGAAAAATCAGCAGAAAGAGGTTGACAAATGCCATATTTCAGCCATAATTTGACAGACAGACAGACAGACAGACAGACAGACAGACAGACAGACAGACAGACAGACAGATAAGGTAAATCTGTCTGTTTCTGCAACCGTAAACCAAATAAACGTATATACCGAGGCGTATCCCGTCCGTGGGTTTTCCATGGATGGGGTGCGCCTTTTTGCCGTGTAAAACAGGCAGGAAAGGAGTAAACATATGGAAAAAAAGTCAGGCGGTGTGACCATATCGAAACGGACGCTGGCCATTTTACTTATCATTATCGTCCTGCTGGTCGCAGGCGGCGTGATCCTCGGCATGAACTGGGACCGGTGGTTCGGGGACGGGACTGAGACAACAGAGGCGTTCACGCCGGATCTGGACCCGGATGCCAGTGACTGGGACGGCAGCGACCTTACGAACGTGTCCGGCGATGAGACAGAGAGCGTGGGCATCCAGATCCCGGGGTACCCGTCCATCACCATCCCGGCGGATGAAGAGACTGTCAGCGTAGCGCTTCTGAACCCGGAAGGGAACCCGTGTTATTTCACGTTCACTCTGGTGCTTAAAGATACAGACGAAGTGCTGTATACCTCCGGAATGGTCGCGCCGGGGCAGGCCATCACCAGCATCACGATGTCGAGGGCGTTGGAAGCCGGGGAATACGACGCGGTGATCCAGATCACGACGGCGTCTTTGGAAGACGGCAGTGCCATGAACGGCGCGAACGTGGAAACCGTATTGATTGTACAGTAGGATATGGGAACGCTTTTTTACAGGAAGGGGAGATGCGTTCATGTTGAAGAAAAAACGATTACTGGCTGTCCTGCTCAGCCTGAGCCTTGCGGCGGGGAATCTGTCCGGCACAGCTGTCGCGTCTGACCTGACGGGTGCGGAAAGCGTGACCATCATTGATACAGAAGAGACAGAGGCAGAAACGGCGGCAGCGATAATCACGGAGACGGAAGCTGTTGAGGAACTGATTGTCCAGACGGAAACGTCAGCGGTGGCAGAATCCGAGACAACGTCTCAGACGGAAACGTCGGCGGCGTCAGAACCGGAAACGACAGCACAGTCAGAAACAACAGTGCCGACAGAGTCAGAAACAACGGTCCAGACTGTCGAGGAAACAGAATCCGACGCGGAGACCGAAACAAAGATTGAAACAGATGCAGAAACAGAAGCGATTCAGGAAGAATCCGTGGAAACAGAGACGGAAGCCAGTGAGGAAGAGTCGGAAGAAGACACGGAATCCTCTGAAAAGAATTCTGAAGAGACCGAAACAGAGTCCGAGAGCGAAGCGGGTACCGGCGATTTTACGGTGGCCGGGGGTACCTGCGGGACGGACTACGTGTATGCGGACGGCGTCCTGACGATCCTGACAGGTACCAGGCTGACCATTTCCACGGATGCAGCGACATCGGACCGTATCGTTGTAAAAGAAAATGTGAAAGCGGATCTTGTCCTTGCAGGGGTACATTACATATCGTGACTTCCGGGGAAGGGAACACTGAGGCGTCAGCAAGCCCGCTGGATCTGCGCCTTGCCGGGGAAAGCACGATCACGCTGCAGGATAATACGGAAAATATCCTCGATGCAAGCGCGACGACGGACTGCGGCCCCGGACTCTGGGTTCCGGAGGATCAGAAGCTGACCATCACCGGTACCGGCGAGCTGACTGCGAAAGGCGGCAAGTATTCCGCAGGCATCGGCGGCTATGGCAATGGGACAATCCGAATTGAAGACGGTACGATCACAGCCGTTGGCGGACAGTATGCTGCGGGTATCGGCGGCAGCTATGACGGGACGGATAACAGCAACGGCGGAAACATACAGATCATTGGTGGCTATGTGAATGCCACAGCCGGGGATGGCGCAGAAGTCATCGGTTCCGGCAGCGGGCAGGATCCGGCAAGCGTTACGATTATCGGAGGCTGCTTTGGTGAGGGCGACAGCGTCGAAGGGACGGTCTATGGGTTAAGCGTTGCAGACGGGTACTGCGTGACGGAAAACACGGAAGAAGACACAAAGGGGGCATACCCTTATGCTGTAGTGACGGAGCCGGAGACGGAGGAAGAAACAGAAACGGAAACGGCAGAATCTGAAACGGAAATCGAGTTGTCAACGGAGGCCGAAACGGAAACAGAAACGGAAACGGAAACTGAAACAGAGGCCGAGACAGAGACTGAAACCGAAACGGAAGCGCTCTGCGGTCATGGCAACGACGCGGATACCTGCAAGGTCTGCAAGGTAGAGGCGTTGATCAATGTACTGCCCTCTCTGGCAGAACTGATAGCCATGGACACGGACGAACAGAACGAGGTCTATTATCAGGCATCGGACATCTGCGATATTTATTATGACGAACTGACAGAGGACGAGCAGGATCAGGTATCGAACATTGACGATCTGTGGGATATTTTGGATTATTTCAGTGGCGGAATTTCCCTTGCCGCGACGAGCGGGACTGTGTCCTATATAAATGAAAATGGGAGTTCTGCGACTTATAGCGGCAGTTATACAGAAGTGGACAGCTCCTCGACAACGTGGAGTTCCGGATGGTATGTGGTCAGCAGCAATGTGACAATTGCTGAAAAGGTTACCGTTTCGGGCACAGTATATCTGGTGCTGGAGGATGGGTATACCTTAAATGTAGATAAAATCATTGCTGTAAATGAGGGGAATACGCTGGTGATCTACGGCCAGTCGAACGGAAACGGCACGTTAAATGCTTCTAACAGTTCTAGAATGACTGCTCCGGGGATTGGTGGATATGGGGTCAACTGTGGTACGATCATCATTAACGGCGGAATAATAAATGCAACCGGCTATGGTCAAGCTGCTGGGATCGGTGGTTGTGGTTACAGTGGTTATTCATGTGGAACAATCATTATTAACGGCGGGACCGTGACTGCGAACATAACCAGAAACAACTTTGTTGGTTATGGTGGCGCCGGTATTGGCACTGGTTATGGCGGCAGTGGCGGAACCGTCACGATCAACGGTGGGACCGTGAAAGCATATGGCTGCAACGGCGGCGCCGGGATTGGCGGTGGCTCTTATAGCAATAGCGTCGATATTACGATTACCGGTGGTTACGTGTATGCAGAAGGATACACGAAAAACGAAAACGACTTTGTTCAGCCGACAGATATCGGCAATGGCGGTCATTCTAATAGTGTTAGTAGAACTGACTGTACCATTTCGATTATCGGTGGTTATTTTGCTACGGGAGACACATCCGCCAATACGGTTTATGGCATTTCGGTTGATACCGATTATTGTACTGTTGTCAGCAGCGGAAACAGTGACTATCCCTACCTTGTCCAAGGCAATTCCTACACCGTGACCCTGAATACAAATGGTGGAACGATCAACAGCGGAAATGTGACCAGCTATACTTACGGCAAAGGCGTGACGCTCCCGACGGATATTACCAATGGCGACTATACTTTCCTGGGTTGGTATGAGGACAGCAGTTTCAGCGGCAGTGCTGTTACTGAGATCGGCACGGCGGAATACGGGAACAAGACCTACTATGCGAGATGGGGAAATGTATTTGTCGTATCTGACGAGACGTGCAGCTATACTTATACGAACCATCTGCTGACGATAACCGGTGGCGGCAGCTGCACGATATCCATGAACACGGGCATTACCAGCACGACGACGGACAGGATAAAGGTGACGTCAAGCGATGATGTGACGATCACGATAAACAGCA
>JAJPWX010000030.1 GCA_021205755.1 Lachnospiraceae bacterium
CAGATGCGGGGCAAATTCGGAAAAATCGGCATTGCGCTTCGCTTTTTCCCACGCGCGCTCGGAGCGCGTTTTGGCTTCCGTATAGGAGGAATAAAAGTCCTGCGGGATACGCTTGTACCGCTCGTAATCGCGCAGATAGCGTTTGACTGTAATCTGCATAGCTTCGTCAAGAGCGTCAAACTGCTCCGGCTCGGAAAGCTCTCTCAGCATCTGGCCATACTCGTCCGCTGTGGAAAGACGGAATTCTTCCGTTGAAAAATAGTTGATGGCGTCCATGCGCGTTTCAACGCCTTTTTCCGGAGCCTGTGTAGACAAATCCCAGTAGAGGAGGGTGAGCACATGGTCGTAGCGGCGCATCGTTTTTAAGTAGTCTTTGAATTGGTTCCGTATTTCGCTCATAAATAGAAATCTCCATTTCTCCGTTTGATTTGTATTGTTCCCGCTTTTTGGGGGATTATCCTTTTCCGGCTGAATCCTTGCCGCAAAAAGGACAGAAGACCGTCCATTCGTCCATTGGCAGGACAGGCAAGCCGATCCCATGCAGGCAAAAACTCAGCACACTACCGTCTGCACATATTTCAGAAATTCTTCCGCCGCATGCGAGAGCTGGCGGTTTTTATCCCAGATCAGCACATAAGATGCCATGACCTGAGGATTGACCAGCTTTTTGATGCATACGGAGGAATCGGTTCCAATATTGGCTGAGGCCGGGTAGAGGGTGATGCCGACATTCTGCCGTGTAAGCTCGTAGGCGTTCAGCATATGGGCTATCCGGCAGCGGACACGCAGGGGCTGTTCCGGGGAGTTCGACCAGCCGCTGATTTCCTGCAGCCGGGATTCTCTGGAAGGAATGATCAGGTCGTATTGTATCACACGCTGAAAATCTACGGTATCTCCGGCCTCCTGCGCCAGCGGACAGCTGGATGGGATCATGGCGATCCATGGTTCCGAGTAGACGCGGAGCGCGTTCACGCCTTCCGCGTTGTGCGGTTCCATGATCAGCGCCAGTTCACAGAGCCCCTTCATCAGGCGATGAATCACGTCGTCAGAATTCCCGTTCCAGAGATTATAAGTTACATGGGGATGCTCCGCCTGAAAGCCTGCGATCCACTGTGAGAGAAGAGCGGGGGCGTGGCCTTCCACGGAAGCCAGGTAAATTGTGCCGTGCAGGCCGCTTTGAATTTCCTTTACATCTTCGGCAGATTTGCTGACCAGATCAAGGACGCGCACCGCGTATTGGCGGAATATCTGTCCTTCTTCCGTCAGCTGCAGTGCGTGCGGCTTTCGGATGAAAAGCGGCACGCCAAGCTCTTCCTCCAGTTCTTTGATTTGCCGGCTGAGCGGTGGCTGAGCGATGCAGAGCTTTTCAGCAGCCCGTGTAAAATTCATCTCTTCGGCTACGGCCAGAAAATAGCGAATATGCCTTAGTTCCATCCCATCTCACTCCTTCGGTTTTTTCCATGATTTGCCTCACGGCTGTCTGCGGCTGGCCGCAATGCCAGGGACTCTCGTGATTGCCTGGCCGAGACTGCGCCTGTGGTTGCGGATTGCGGACGAATCTGACAATACCTTTTGGGTATCGTATAACGTTCATTATATGTATTTTACAAGAATAAGTCAATGCGTTATGATAATGCCATCAAAAGAAAACAACAGCGCCATGGTCAGACGGAATCCGGCAGTTGTCAATTCCGAATCAATGGCACCCCGGATGAATAAGGAGGGAATGGATATGTTGAGATTATTCAGAATGGCAGAAAAGTTTTTGGAAGAATATTATGAGAGCTTTTCAACACCGAATTTCAGGTAATAAACAATTGTATTGCTGTCATAGCTCCTCATGTGTGGAGCGCTTATCAATTCGAAAGGATACCTTCTGGCGGGGGTATCCTTTTTTTAGATCTGCTATAATTTTAAAAAGATGTGGAAGTGGGCGTTATTTTGTGGTATATTTTTCAGTAATAGTTCAGAACAGCATAGAAAAGAAAAAACCTCTGGCTCACTGTTCTGGACAGGAGCATTTGCGGGAGATCTGGAGACAGTGATTGCCATTACAATAGGTGAAAAAGATTGAAGAGACGAATCGAACAATTACTGAACGGCATATTTGAATATGAAGAGGGACGCATTGTGATTCGCCCGGAGAAACTGGAGCTTGTGGGGACACCGGGCGCTGTGCTGCGTGGGAAATTTTTTATAGAAGGCGCCGAGGGACAGCGGGTACATGGTTTTCTGTATCCTTCCGATGTCCGGATGATCTGCGACCCGGCGGAATTCCATGGGATTTCGAATGAAATCCATTATCAGTTTGATTGCAGCGGTCTGAAGCCGGTGCGTGATCCAGGCAACACGGAGACGCCAGGGAATGGAAAGATTGTGCTTTGCTGCGATTGCGGGGAATATGAGATTCCATATACCGTACGTATTGAGGAGAATGAGCAGGCTGATCAGGAAATGCCGTTTTCTGACCTTGCAGGTTTTGTGAGCCTTGCGCAGTCGAATTACCAGAAAGCATATCGCTGTTTTATTACTCCGGGGTTTCACTCCTTTTTGAAATCATGGCCGGGACTGACCGCGCTCTATGAGGCATTATGCCTGCCGGAGGTTAGTTACCGCAGCATGGAGGAGTTCCTGGTTGGAGCAGGGCTGAAAGAGGCTGTGGTATTGACGGTTGATGCCAGGGAGCTGGATTATGGGGAGCTGAAAGAGCCTGTGCAGGAGACGATTCAGCTTCGGAAAAATACCTGGGGAGTTCAGACGATATCGGTGGAGACAGATGCTCTTTTTGTGCGTCCGGAACGGACTCTTTTTTCGACGGACGAATTCGCGGGCAGTACCTGTGATTTGAATCTGGTGCTCGATACGAATCTGATGCATGCGGGAAATAACTATGCTTGGCTGACCCTGACTGCCGGAGTGCAGAAAATCCGGATTGCGGTAATGGCGAAAAAACAACCGAAATGGACAAAGGATCGTCAGGCGCATATTCGCAAAATCATGAGGAAAAATCTGGAAGGGCTTTATGTCAGCTTTCGGCTGCAGAAGATTGACCTGCCTACCTGGATTGAGCGCTCCATCAGTGTGATCAATAGCTATAAGAGAGCAGGCGGCGATGATCCGTTTGCGGATCTGTTCCTGATTCAGATGTATTACGCGGATGACCGGAAGCATAAAGCAGAGATATTACTGGAGCAGGTGGAGGCGCAGAAAGAAAAATTAAATACACCGGAGCGCTATTGCTATTATCTGTATATTACGACTTTTTTTTACCGGGAAGCTTCTTACGTGGATCGGGTGGAGGAGGAAGTCGGCAAACAGTTTTACCGTGATTCCACGAACTGGCAGTTGCTGTGGATCCTTCTGTATCTTCAGGAAAAATATTTAAACGATCCGGACGCACGCTACGAGGCAGTGGCGGAACAGTTTCGGAGAGGGTGCCGCAGCCGGATTCTTTATCTGGAGGCCTGGCAGGTGTTGAAGGAGAATCCGTTTCTGATGCGCCATCTGGGTGAATTTGAGCTTCACCTGCTGCGCTTTGCAGACCAGGAAAAGGTGATGACAGCTGAAGTGCTTCGCCAGACGGCGAATCTGGCCATGCATCGGACGAATTATGACCGGCGGCTTTTTGAGGTGCTTGCCAATGGATGGCGTCTTTATCCCTCGGATGACCTGGTGAAGGCTATCTGCCAGCTTTTGATTCGTGGGGAGAAGATGGAGCGGGAGTATTTTGCGTGGTATTCTCTCGGCGTAGAGAGCGGGCAGCGAATGAACGGACTCTATGAGGCGTATCTGCGGACGATGGATATTCCTTCTTTTGCAGACTCTGGTGAGATGGCGCAGCCCGAAGACGCCCCAGGCGATGGAAAGAGCATTTCCATGTCTTACGGTATGGAAGGCGGGGAACGGTCTGATGCGGGTCAATATGAGGCTGACAACAATGCCGGGAATGAAGATGGAGAGATTGCAAGAACGGACGTGTGCTTTGCGGAATTGCCGCAGATTATTCGTATGTATTTTGCATATGATACTTCTCTTGATTATCACAGGCGGGCGGCTTTATATCGAAGCATTGCTCAAAACCGTGACAGCGATCCGCAGGCCTGGGTGAACCACCGTACGGCGATGGAGCGTTTTGTGATGGAACAGTTGGAACCTGCCCATGTGACGGATGACCTGGCGGCGCTTTACAGGAGATTTCTGCGGGAGAGCATGCTTACCACGCAGCTTGCCCAGAAGCTGATCCGGATTTTGTTTACCTATGAGGTTCGCTGTGATCTGCCTGGAATCCGGCAGATTGTGGTGCGTTCTGCACGCATTCCGGAAGAACATTCTGTAAACCTGCGAAACGGCAGGGCAAGCATCCGGATTTATGACCCGGACAGCGCCATTGTGGCGGTGGATGAAAAGGGGCAGCGCGTGGAAGCCGGGAGAATTTGTCGGATTCGCCATATTTTTGAAGATGAGAAGCTGCTTGCGTGGTGTGCCAAAAAAGTGCCGGATGATCCGGGACTGGTGGTTTTTCTCTGTGTAGAGAGCCAGAAAGCGTCGCTGATGAATGACCGTCTGCTTCCGTATTTCCGTTCGGGATGTGAGCAGCGGAGGTTTTCCCCCGGATTTCGGGATGCGCTGCGCAAGCAGGTGCTTTCGTATTATACAGAACATTTGCGGGATGATACGCTGCCGGAATTCCTGGATCAGATTTCCTGTGAGGAATATGCGGGCGTAGATAAGGCTGCGATGATCACTTTGCTTGCAGAAGAAGGAAAATGTACAGAGGCATTTGCACTTCTGAATGCGTATGGTGCGGAAGATATTCCTCTGATTCAGCTGGTACGTATCTGCAGCCGCATGGTGCTGGAGGTGGAGTTTGAGGAGAATGTGATGCTGCGTTCTCTATGCCACTGGTGTTTTGTGAAAGGCAAATATGACGATAAGCTGCTGCGCTACCTTTTGCTCTATTATGAGGGATCAGTTGAGGATATGCGTCAGGTCTGGGATGCGGCCAATGATTTTGGCCTGGATACTATGCTGCTTGAGGAGAAAATCCTCACGATGATGCTGTTCACCCGGCAGGGAACGCAGGGCTCCGAGCCGATTTTTGAAGCCTATGTCAAAAAAATGGGACGCCAGAAGCTGTGTAAGGCTTATGTGAATCTGAAGGCTTATGAGTATTTTGTCAAAGGGCTGCCGGTGGCGGATCCGGTTTTTGAGTTTATAGAAAAGGAATATCGGCGTCTGGGTGGTACGGAGCGTCTTGCGGAACAGGAGGAGGTTTGCCGTCTGGCACTGCTGCAGTATTATGCGAGAGCGGTCTCCCTGACCAAACCGCAGCGGGTATACGCGGCAGAGATGCTTGAAGAATTTAACACAAAGGGAATGCGCTTTGCGTTTTACCGCCGCTTTGATGAAGAACTGCGGAAACCTTTGCAGCTGCAGGGGCATGTGTTTGCCGAGTATGTCGGTAATCCGAAAAGTACGGTGCAGATTGAATACCGTTACAAAGGACAGGACACGGTATGCACAGAACAGGTACCAGATTGTTTTGAAGGTATTTTTGTGCGGGAATTCACACTCTTTTCCGGGGAAGAGCTGGAGTGCAGATTTGTGGAGACGCTTCCGCCTGATCAGGCATCAGGCTCTGAGAAAAAAGAGATACGCACGGATAACTGGATTCTGAAAGCGGATCAGACGGAACAGGATACGGGCAGGTATGGTCTGCTGAACCGGCTGTGTGCCGCAGCCCGAACCGGCGACGGCACGCAGTTTGCGGAAACCCTGGATTCGTGGCTGACTCTGGAGTATCTGGCGGAAGAGGTATTTACACTGGTATAAAGATAGAAGTTGGGTAAAAGTATGGTACAGGCAGCAAATGAATTGATTTTGGGAATTGATCTGAATCCGGCATACGCGCAGGTGACTTACTGGCATCAGTCTGTAAAAGAGCCGATGACACTAGGTATAGAAGAACACACGCAGCTGGCAGCCGGACTTAGACAGGATGAGAATGGATTCTGGAGCCTTTGGGATGCATCTTTGGCCGTACCGGAGGATGAAAGTACGGATCAGCACCGGATTTCCGGCGTATTTGAAAAGGTTGAAGGCGGGGAGACAGTCGAAAGCAACGGTATGGTTTTTGCGCCGGAGGAGATTCTGGCAATTTACCTGAAGCAATGCGTTGCAGGACTGAAACTGCTCACAGAAAATACAAAGCTGCAGGTGATGATCTCGGTGCGGCGGCTCTCGGAGACACTGAATCGGGTGCTTATTGAGGCGCTGCAGCGGATTGGCGTTGACCGGAAACAGATTTATGTACAGGATTATTTGTCTTCCTTTTTTTATTATACGATTCACCAGAAGAAAGAATTGTGGATGCAGGATGTGGCGCTGATTACCTTTGAAGAGGAATCCATTGTCGGCTACATTCTGCAGATTGACCGTTCCACGAAACCGGCGATTGCCAGAGTAGAGCCGGTTGCCCGTCAGCCGATGAGTGATGAGGTGCGCGCGGGGCGATCAGATGAGGAATGGAAAAGGGAAAAAGACCGGCTTTTCTTTGAACTTTTGAAAAAATTGTTTGAACGCCGCACCGTGACAACCAGCTATCTGATGGGCGATTATTTTAACAAAAGCTGGGCGGTTCGTTCGATCCAGTTCCTCTGCAATGGGCGCCGTGCTTACCAGGGGATGAATCTTTATTCCATGGGAGCCTGCTTCGCCTCAATGGAACGCGCGGGCATCCTGCCGGGAGGCGAGATCCTTTTTGGCGGGAATGATATGGTTGACCGCAACATTGGTATGGAAATGTGCATTCGTGGAAAAGAAAATTATTACCCGCTGGTGAACGCAGGCGTGAACTGGTATGAGGTACACCATGTATGCGAGTTTATACCGCACGGCGAGCGTGAGATTCGCCTGATTTCACGTTCTATGACGCCGGGAGATCCGGTGATCCATACGATGCGGCTGCCAGGTCTGCCCAAACGCCCGGATCGTGCGACCAGGCTGCGGATGACGGTGTACTTCACTTCCCTTTCTTCCTGTCATATTGATATTGAGGATTTAGGGTTTGGAGGCCTGTATAAATCGTCCGGTTTAAGCTGGAGCCGCGAGATCTTGTTCTAACAGTTCGGAACGGCATCGAAATGTATAGTTAAAATCGAAGGAGACCTTTATGAGCTATGACCTCTGCCTGTCTCAGCAGGCGAATCAGCCTTATTATATAGAAAATATTCGTACCGGGATCTATTCGCTGGAGGAATTGTGCTTTTATCTGTACAATAACATTTGTCTCATTGATGAAAGTATTATTAATGAGAAGCTCTGTGACTGGATCCGCGATGAACTGCATCTGACCCGGCTTTACCGGCAGCTTTATGAACAGCTGGATAAGATAGAGGCGGCCAGAGAACGGACGGTCCGCACAGTGTCAGGCTCTGCCGCGCGTCCTTCACCGACGGGGGCGAGGCCGCAGGAGGGGGCGCGGAAGAGTACCGTTCCGGAAGCAGATGTTGCGTCGTTTGTTTTTCCGATTTTTCGCGAGGCCGGTTATCTGAATGGACAGGAAATGCGGGACTTTCAGGAACAGATGGCAAAGCTGGAGGTGCAGTCGGATGAGATGAAGCAAAAACTCCGAGGCGATTATCTGGTCAAAGAAAAAATGTACGCGCGTGCGGTCTGGGTATATCGGCAGATTTTGAAAAATCGCAATCCCGGGAAGCTCGGCTCTCAGTTTTACGCGGCAGTCTGGAACAATCTTGGTGCGGCGTACGCAGGGCTCTTCCGGTTTGAGGAGGCCGCGGAGTGTTTTCTGGAAGCTTATAATCTGATGAAAACGAAAGAGATGTTCCGCAAATACGTCAGTGTGCTGCCGTTGTTTCTTTCAGAGGAAGAATATCAGCTGCGTCTGATTGAGATAAAAGCAGATGAATATCTGGTGAAGACAATTCAGGAATACAATGCAAAGCTATGCCAGAATCCAGAGTTTTTACAGCGCAAGGAGCGGATGACAGGGCTCACTGCCGACGCTGTGCTGGAGGAGCTTAAGGAGCAGTATGCCAGGAGTACGCGCACATAAAAGCATTGTAACACAAAATGTGAATGGAACATGAAGTCTGGAAAAAAGCTTGACAAAAGGAACGGGAAAATTATAATAACAATGTCAGAAAAAGTTTATTCTTTTTTTATGCTCTGTTTCTTGATATTCACGTGTTCCTGTATTATTATAGCAGGTAGGTTTACGGATAAAGGATAAAACTATTATGCTGAGATTGCTTATTGTCTGTGCGGCAGCCGGGATTGCAGCGGGTGTGGGCACTGGTTTTGCGGGAATGTCAGCGACAACGGCGATCGTCCCGATGCTTGTGACATTTCTTGGAGTTCCGTGGTATGAATCGGTGGGGATCGGGTTGGCCTCTGACGTGCTGGCCTCTGCGTTTTCCGCGTACGTATATAAGAAAAATGATAATCTGGACCTCAAGCATGGGGCAGTTATGGTGGCGGCGGTGCTATTGATGACGATATTGGGGAGCTATTTTTCCCAGTATATGCCAGATCTGGAGATGGGGCGCCTGTCCGTTGTGTTTACCACTTTGATGGGTCTCCGCTTTATTGTTTTACCCGCGACCAAGCAGACAAAATTATTTGGCTTTCAGATTCCGGAGAACCGGCGGATGCTTCTCTCAGTGATCTGCGGAGTTGGCATAGGATTTTATTGTGGTTTTATGGGACTCGGCGGCGGAATGATGATGCTCTTTATCCTGACGACAATTCTCCGTTATGACCTGAAGACAGCAGTGGGCACGAGTGTATTTGTGATGACCTTTATTGCTTTTACTGGTGCATGTTCTCATTTTTATTTTGGAGATGTCACAAATTATATTCCTGCACTGGTGCTCTGCATTGCGTTTACCCTGGTGTCTGCGCTGATTGCGTCAGCACTCTCTAATCGCATGAAGGATAAGACGACAAACCGCGTGACGGGGGTTGTGCTGTTTGGACTGGGGCTTATGATGCTGTGGGAATCGTTTTTGTAAAAGAAGAGTAACTATTCAGGACAGTACCTCGCACTCGCTGCGAGGTGCGTATGAAAACGTATATTTTACAGGAAAAAGTCCCATCGCGTAGCGATTTTAAATGGACTTTTTCCCGTAACTGTGAAGGTACTGAACAGTTACAAAGAGGACATGGTATGGATAGCAAGGAAAGCGGCAGGAATCCTGAATTTTTGTGTATGGGATTTCAAAAATGCGGGACGACGACATTGTTTGAGATATTGCGGCAGCATAAAGATGTTGTGTTGTGCCGCGATGTGAAAGAGCCGATGTACTACCGCGTTGAGGGGCTGTGGTTTTTTGGACGCAAATGGTATTATAAAAAGCGCTATTATGGCCATATTGCCAAAGATGATCCGAGACGCTGCGGAGAGGTAAATGCCGGGCTGACCTTTACCGGATGCGCGAAAAAGGTCTGTCATGATTTTTCACCGGATACAAAGCTGATTTTTATGATGCGCAATCCGGTTGACCGTGCATATTCCTCTTATAAATATTTTCTTGCGAGGGGGTTTCTGCCAAAGGGAACGGTAGAAATGGATCAGAAGTACGGGCACGCAGAAGCGTTTGACCGTTATGTGCACTCTGTACTTGATGATAAAGAACAGGAAAAACAGATTATGAAACAGCGCCTGAAGTATCTGGTATTTTCACAGAGCTGTTATGGTACCTGCATTGAGGAATATCTGAATCATTTTCCGAAAGAAAATATACGCTTTGTGTTTTTCGAGGAATTTGTCCGGGATGAAAAAACGGTTTGTCAGGGGGTGTTTGATTTTATCGGAATTGGGGAAGATGAGAGCCTGGATTATTCGATCCGGGCAAATGAGGGAAATGAGCGGGCAATTTCCAGCCGGGCTGCAAAGAATTTTCAGATTTTGAAGGGCTTTAATTATGGCTTTCATGAGTTTGTGATGCTGCCTTATTGGCTTCCCAATGCATACAAGTCATTTAAGGGCTTCTATGACCGGAAACGAAGCGAATATTTGATTCCAGATACGGATAAGAACGTAATGCTTCCGAAGACACGGAAATATCTGGAAGCTTATTTTGCGGACGAAGTTCGCAAAATTGAAGCACTGGCGGACAGAAGCCTGGCGGATCTCTGGTATTCAGTGCATGAGCACCCGGCAAAAGGAAAAGCAGGCTGCCGTCCGGAGGATGCAGCCTGAGGATGATTTCATGCTTGTTTTTAATTATGTTTCGGTATGGCGGTCCGTTTTTTGGGTGGATCGCTGCCGCACAGATGAGGATCAGTTTTCCTTGATCTGCCCGCTTTTTACATTTGGTTCGATAAAATTTTCCCGTGAATAGTTCCAGAGTATTTCGGAACCGTTCGCGGTATTTTTATTTCGCTCAAGGATCTGGTTTAAATGGACGCCTTTTTCACTCCAGGCTTTCCCGCCTGCGGCGGCATTTAGCATGGCAGGCTGGATATTATCCATCGTACGCGCGAATTTTGCCTCGGGTGTCTCACAGGCCTCAAATTCGTCCCATAGCGCCCGCATTTTTTCCGCCTGATCCGGAGGAAGCAGCCCATACAGCCGTTCTGCAGCGGCTAATTCTCGCTGCCGCTGTGATTTTTTACCCTCCTCATCGTAGGCGTAAGTATCACCCGCATCGATCTCTACAACATCGTGGAGCAATAGCATGCTGATCGTGCGCAGCACATCGATCTCCTCGTTGGCATATTCGCTGAGAATGAGTGTCATGACTGCCATATGCCAGGCGTGCTCCGCATCATTTTCTTTTCTGGCTCCGTCTGCCAGATAGGTCTGCCGACCGATATTTTTTTCCTTGTCCATTTCCAGACAAAATGCAAATTGCTGACGGATACGATCGCTATCCATAGAATGCGCCCCTTTCTTTTGGAGTGATTATGACAAACAGGGGGCAGAAATCCCCCTGTCTGATTGAAAATCTTTGAAATAATTATTCTTCCGGGCGGAACTGATCCTTGCCGACCAGGCAGAGCGGACACACCCAGTCTTCGGGAAGATCCTCCCACTTGGTGCCGGGAGCGATTCCGTTATCCGGATCACCGACCGCTTCATCATACTCATAACCGCAGACGTCACAGATATACTTCATGTTTTTCACCTCGTTTCTGAATTGTTATCATAAATGATGAAAAAGAGTCATCTTCCATGATATCATCCACTGACAGAGAATCGTGCAAACAGCCGATGGATGTTTTCTGTAAGGATATCACAGAAGAACCAGGAAAACAATACCATTATTTTTGACATATGTCAATAATAATTATTGACATATGCTAAAAATCAAAGTATAATGGCTTAAAGGCAGACAAAACATTTGCTTATGAAAGCGAAGAGAGGTATTCAGATGTCAAGACCGACCAAGTGCAGGACGATCTGCTACTTTCCGCAGACGATAGAGTTTATACCGGTGAGAGATTCGGAGGGAAAGGAGCCAGTCATCCTGACCGTGGATGAATTTGAGACGGTTCAGCTGATTGACAGGGAAGGCCTGTCCCAGGAGCAGTGCAGCCAGCGGATGCAGGTGGCCCGGACGACGGCGCAGAAGATTTATGATTCTGCCCGCAGGAAACTGGCGGATGCGCTGGTGGATGGCCTGCCGCTGCGGATAGAGGGCGGGGAATGCCGGCCATGTGATGGCAGTAATCAGTTCTGTCAGAGGAATGGCTGCTATAAGCAGGTGATTTATCAGACCTATCAGAGAACGAAAGGGGAAATGGTTATGAGAATTGCGGTTACCTATGAGGATGGCCGGATTTTTCAGCATTTTGGTCACACAGAACAGTTTAAGGTTTATGACACGGAGGATGGTAAGATCATTTCCTCCGAGGTAGTTAGTACAAATGGGAAAGGCCATGGCGCATTGGCGGAGGTTCTCAATGCTTTGCAGACGGATGTCCTTATCTGCGGCGGAATCGGCGGCGGCGCGCAGGCTGCTCTTGCTTCCGCGGGAATCCGCCTGTATGGCGGGGTAAATGGCGATGCGGATGCTGCTGTAGAAGCACTGCTCGCTGGGACACTGGAGTATGTGCCGGATGTGCAGTGCAGCCATCATGGAGAAGGGCACCATCATGAAGGCGGATGCGGCGGACATCATCATGAGGAAGGTCATGAATGCAGGCATGGACACTGCGCAGATTGATGGAACTGTTCTGAACGGATCTGCAGACCTGCCGCGCAGATCGTATAAAAAGTATAAATTGATTCAGAAAGGAGAAGTTTTATTATGGAATTGAAATTTTATGTCTGTGAAACCTGTGGAAATATTGCTATGAAGGTGAAAGATCAGGGTACGCCGCTCGTATGCTGCGGCCAGAAGATGAAAGAACTCATCCCCGGTACGACGGACGCTGCCGCGGAGAAGCACGTACCAGTATACACCGTAGAGGGGAATCTTGTGAAAGTCAACGTAGGTTCTGTGGATCATCCAATGCTTCCGGAGCATTACATTGAGTGGATCGCTCTTCAGACCAGAGAGGGTGTTCAGATCCGGGAGCTGAAGCCGGGAGAGAAGCCGTCCGCATGCTTTGCACTTTGCGAAGGTGACGAGGTGGAAGCGGTATATGCATACTGCAATCTGCACAGCCTGTGGAAAGTGTGAACAAAGAAAATTTTGTAGAAAATTTCCATTTGAATTTGCGTTAAAAAAAAGATATAATTTTCGATAGTTTTGCTTAGATACAATTGAATCATAAAGGAACGACACAAGTAGTGCTATGCACATAAATCTGATCACGGGACGATAGAAAGCGAAGTGGATCAGACGCATAGCATGCTTGTGTTTTTTGTTCCCCAAAAATCAATGGATGCCTTAGCAAAGCAGGTTTCAGAGGAACAGTTTAGAAAAGGAGAGAAAGAAAATGCCGAAAAACCAGTTTCAGCGAATGATTTTCGCACTCATTACCGTGATTATTACCGTACACGGGTATGTATTTTACAGTCTCTATGTGATCAACGGCGCGACACTTATGGAAGTGACCGGAGCAGACAGTGTGCTTCACGCTATCCAGGCGCAGGGCGGCGTCTATATGTTCGGGCGCATGCTTCCCATCTGGGCGCTGATTCTGATCGAATTCTGCTTTGCTTACGTATTGGAATGTGTGCTGGGAAGCCCATGTTCCTTTAAGCTGGCCTGCATGAATTTCAATCCAAAGGAAACGCATCCGGTCATTTTTGAGAGCGCGGTGATCTGCGCCACGGTTGGCCTGATGGTACCGACGATGAGCTTTCTGGCGGCTCTGTTTTATTACCCGTATTACAACGGCTTCCATATTCTGACATTTTTGGCAAATTGGCTGAAGCTGGTATGCTATAACTTCCCATTTGCGTTTTTCAGTCAGCTGTTTTTCATCCAGCCGTTTGTGCGGAAGGTATTTAAGCTGATTTTCAGACAGAAGTAAAAAATGGATCGCTATGCGATGATTGCCGTCCTGGATTTATCCTGGGATGGCATTTTTCGTATACATCTGAGCAGCAAAAAATGTCCTTTACTTGTGCAGTAAAGCGCCGTTATCCGCAGCGCTGGTGGCGGGGCTTGTGCGGGTTCTTGGGCTTTTACTTGGTATGGGATAAATTTTACTTGCATTGCCAGACAAAGTGTGGTAAGATTCCCTCCGTGGTATACAAATGTTTTTCTACCGCAAACACATCAAATACAAAAACTGCCATGCTTTACAGGCAGTTTTTTCACGCATTTTATGCGCAGGGCTGTGTAAGGTGTTTTCCGGCTGCCGCCGGACGCAGCCCGCGCGGCGAGTAGGATTCGGCAAGCCGCCTCCTACTCGATTATGTCAAATGATCGGTCGGGAATTTTTCCGAAAAGCTGTTGACCAGGGGGATAGAGAAATGTCAGACGGATCAAAATATTATGTGGTAAAGGAAAAAGCGGTGCCGGAAGTTCTGATGAAGGTCGTGGAGGCGAAGCGGCTGCTTGAAACGGGGCGGGCAGCTACCGTACAGGAGGCCGCAGATGCGGTTGGGATCAGCCGGAGTTCGTTTTATAAATATAAGGAAGATATTTTTCCATTTCATGATAATGTGAAGGGAAAAACCTTTACATTTCTGATGCAGATGCATGACGAGCCAGGCTTGCTTTCGGATGTTCTTCATGTGGTGGCGGAATATCGGGCTAATATTTTGACAATTCATCAGAGTATACCGACGAACGGTGTCGCTATGCTGACACTCAGCATAGAGGTGCTTCCGGCGACTGGTGATCTCTCGAATATGATTGAGACGATCGAGGCAAAAGATGGTGTGCAGTATCTGAAAATACTGGCGCGCGAATAAATGACGGGCTGCCGGGAACGGCAGATTTGAGGAGGAAATTATGGTAGCAGTAGCGGTATTAGGCTACGGAACAGTTGGTTCCGGAGTGGTAAAGGTGATGGAGAAGAACCACGACAGTATTCTGGCAAAGACAGGCGTAGATATCCAGGTGAAGTATGTG
This sequence comes from Lachnospiraceae bacterium, assembly GCA_021205755.1. GTDB lineage: Bacteria > Bacillota > Clostridia > Lachnospirales > Lachnospiraceae > Choladousia. The sequence goes on from JAJPWX010000030.1 coordinate 14,499, forward strand.
CTGGATCTGCGGGAATTCCCGGGGGATCCGGTACAGGGAAAGCTGGTACATGATTACGATGTGATTATCAATGACCCGGAGGTACGTATCGTGGTCGAGACGATGGGGGGCCTGAATCCAGCCTATCCGTTTACGAAGCGTGCGCTGGAGGCGGGAAAGAGTGCCTGTACTTCCAATAAGGAGCTGGTCGCTCGTCATGGCACAGAATTGCTGGAGATTGCAAGAGAACATCAGGTAAGCTATCTGTTTGAGGCAAGCTGCGGAGGCGGCATCCCGATTATCCGGCCAATGCGGACGTCGCTCTGCTCGGATGAACTCGATGAGATTACGGGTATTGTAAACGGTACGACAAATTATGTTCTGACGAAAATGATGGACGAGGGTTCCGAGTTCGATGACGTTTTGCATGAAGCTCAGGAAAAGGGCTACGCGGAGCGCAATCCGGAAGCGGATGTGGAAGGCCATGATGCCTGCCGCAAGCTGGCGATCCTTTCTTCTCTGGCTTATGGGAAGCGAGTTGACTATTCTGATATTTATACAGAGGGAATTTCGAAAATTACATCGGCGGAGATTCGATATGCAAAAGAGCTGGGGATGGCAATCCGTCTTCTGGCGCACAGCAGAAAAGAGGGTGAGAATGTCCTCGCAATGGTAGCGCCGTTCCTGGTACAGAAGAACGATCCGCTCTATCTGGTAAATGGTGTGTTCAATGCAATTTTTGTGCACGGGACCATGCTTGGTGATGCGATGTTTTACGGACAGGGAGCCGGAAAAGAGGCGACGGCGAGCGCGGTGGTAGCGGATGTGATCGAAGAGGCACAGACGTTGGGACGCAGCGTAATGTCGGAATGGAGCCCTGAGAAACAGGATCTGCAGCCGCTGGCAGAGACCCGGAAACAGTTTTTCGTTCGTGTCAAGGGTGATATCAATCAGAGAGAAGACGTAGAAAACGTATTTGGCGCAGTTTCTGTGGTGGATGCAGACCTGTCGGACGAGTATGGTTTCATCACACCGGTGATGTCTGAGGCGGATTACCAGGAATGCGCGGCAAAGCTTGAGGGACAGATTCTTGGGATGATCCGTATCCGTGGGTGAGCAGTTCTCTGAAATTAAAAACAGGCAGGGGCTCATCGATGCTGTTTTGAACTGTTACAAAAAAGGAAAGGTGGAAGCTGACAATGAAATACATTGTTATTTTGGGTGATGGCATGGCGGACGAACCGCAGGAGGCGCTTAACGGGCGCACACCTTTAGAGGCGGCGGCTACGCCCACGATGGATATACTGGCTGCGACTGGTGAGGTGGGACTGGTAAAGACGATCCCGGATGGTATGGCGCCGGGCAGCGATACGGCGAACCTTGCCGTGCTGGGCTATAATCCGCGTGAATATTACACCGGGCGCTCCCCGCTCGAAGCATTGAGCATCGGTGTGGACATGAAAGATACTGACGTTGCGATGCGCTGCAATCTGGTAACACTTTCGGAAGAGGAAAGTGTATACGAGCAGAAGCACATCCTGGATCACAGCTCCGGAGAGATCAGTACGGAGGACGCCGCGGTTTTGCTGAAGGCGGTGCAGGACGAGCTGCAGAATGAAATGTATCAGTTTTATGTGGGGACGAGCTATCGCCACTGCGTGATCTGGGCAAACGGGAAGGTTGAAGATCTGACGCCTCCGCATGATCATCTGACGGAGGTAATCGGGCCTTATCTGCCGGCGGACGAGATGCTTCTTGCAATGCAGAAGCGCAGCTATGAGATTCTGGTCAATCACCCGATTAATCTGGAGCGCAAGGCGAAAGGACTAAACCCGGCGAACAGCTGCTGGTTTTGGGGCGCGGGTACGAAGCCGATGGTGGACTCCTTTGAGAAGAAGAATGGGAAAAAAGGCGCGATGATTTCCGCAGTCGATCTGCTGAAAGGAATCGCGATCGGCGCCGGGATGCAGGTCATCCAGGTCGAAGGCGCAAACGGCGGCCTGCATACAAATTACGAAGGTAAAGCACAGGCGGCAGTAGACGCTCTTCTGAAGGATGGAGCTGATTTTGCGTATGTACATCTGGAAGCGCCGGATGAGATGGGGCATCAGGGAAGCCTGGAGCGAAAAATTCAGTCGATTGAAAATCTTGATCAGCGGATTATCCGTATTGTAAAGGAGCAGCTGGACGCGTCCGGCGAGCCGTACCGAATGCTGGTCATGCCGGATCACCCGACCCCGATCCGTATTCGAACTCATACCTCTGATCCCATTCCGTATCTGCTGTATGACAGCACGAAAATGCTTGGGAGTGGAGCGCTTTACTGTGAGCGCACCGCCAAGGAGAGCGGGATCTTCCGGCCGGAGGGGTATAAGCTGATTGATGTGTTGTTTGAGAAGGAATAAGGGTGCGTGCAGATATTCCGGCTGGATGTTGTATTGAAAGGAAACGGGCAGTAATTTTTAGAAACACGTTCTTCGGCATTTGAATCAGGTAATAGAAAAAACAGCTGTGAATTTACACGGAAACGTGAAAACATAGCTGTTTTTCTTTGAACTCAATTATATTGTTCTTACAGGTTTTTAATGGCCGGAAATTTTCTTATAAAAATATCCTTCTGCTGTGTAGATATATGGCTCTACAAACAGGAAGCCGATTCCAAAAGAGAGTAAAGCCAGAAGAAATAACCCAATGAAAGAGAGCCCAAGATAGAAGAATTTTGGACGATTCCCGCTCATGAGTTGCCAGCCTTCCTTCAGCATAGCCCGGAAAGACAGGTCTGGGTTATCCGCATGGACGAACAGCACCATGGAGAGAGAAATCTTCAGGAAAACGTAAAGTACCACCGCGATGACAGCGACCACGGTCGCCAGCAGGAGGTTTCCCATATCTTCATAAAACAGCAGGTTCAGCGCCTCGCTCAGCCACCAGACGCCGATCTGTGAACAGATATAAGTCAGCGCGTACTGCACAAGCGAGTAAATCGCGACTGGTTCCGGGTGCTGTGTAAAGCCGGAAAACAGATCTGTCCAGCGGTAGGAACGGTTGTTGCAGATGTTCAGGTAGATTCCGTAAAGCCCAGACAGCAGAATGAAATAAATCATATTGATCAGGAGCGAGCACCCGAAATACAGCAGAATGCTGAGGATGGTCGACCCGTAAGGCGCCGCTTCCAGGGAAAGAAAGCTCAGCAGCAGATTCAGGGTGGTAAGCAGGAGGGTAATCCCGGCAAGCGACGCATGCTTTCCGTTCAGGACGCTTCGTGCGTACCATTTCAGTTCTTTTGTATTAAGCTTTTCCATCAGATGAAGCCTCCTTCCTCTGCGGGACTATTTTGCTGCGGAGTAGAGTCGTTGTTGTCATTCGATCGTTCATCGCTGCCGGTATCGTCCGAATTGCCGTTATTATAATCTTCCCCATCATCAGAGTCTCCGTTCAGAGAATCGTCAGAGCCGGGCATTTCCATATCATCAGAACCGCTGCCCTCAGAGTTTTCTGAGCCGTAGAGGAATGGGAATATCTCTTCGAACGTCTCATCCAGATCAAAATCATAATCACCGGTATAGATCCGGTAATAATACTCCAGATAGGAGCGCCCTTCGTCCGTAGTCAGAACGTAGCGGAACGCGGAAACTGTGATCACGGTCGTTGCGACCATGCCGATGATACCGCAGATCATACCGGCCTTGCTGCGGCCCGGCATGGAATTCCTATCCCGGGAGAGAATCGCGCAGATCACCGCGATCGCTCCGCAGGGAAGTGCGACATATATAATGGAACTCAGCGTGATTGAGAGGACGCCGAGCACAATCGCCGCAGTCGCCATCGGTCCGCGTTTGCGTCCGGGTCGGGACTCATAGGTATACTCATCATCGTAATTCTGATTCATGAAATCCATAACATTACTCCATTCTTATGGATGAACAGAATATTGGAAAGTATTCTGCGCATCTGTGGTGTATATTTCACTGCCCGCAGCGATATGGATACCAGCTGGAGAAGTATGTAGATACGGCACAAATAATGTTACAGGTCACACCACGACTAAATCTACATAATTTCTGCAACTACAGGTGTGACCTGCAACGGCATCCGTCCATTTAAAATCGCTTTGCGATGGGCCGGATGCCAGAAAACACTACGTTTTCACTCCGCACCCCGCAGCAAGTGCGTGGTGCGGGTCTGATCAGTAACCAAATAATAACATAAATAAAAGAAGAAAACAAGGGATATGCAAGATATAAAGTTGCTATCCAAATATAAAAAAACAATGAATCGTCTTATAAATGAAGATTTACAAAAACACCTGAATTTGTTATAGTAGATTACAGGTAATTATTCAGGACAGTACCTCGCACTTGCTGCGAGGTACGTATGAAAGTATATAGCATGTGGGGAAAAGCCCCATCGCGAAGCGATTTTAAATGGGCTTTTCCCTCGTAACTGTGAAGGTACTGAACAGTTACGATTACAGGAAAAGAGCGCCTGCGGCATGGCAGGGCGCAAAATAGGGCGACGAATATCGCTAAAGGTAAATCTTGGAGGACTTATGGACATAATAAAAACCCTTGCACAGGAACTGGAGATTCGCCCGGCACAGGCGGAAGCGGCGGTGAAGCTGATTGACGACGGCAATACGATCCCGTTTATTGCCCGTTACCGGAAAGAGGTCACCGGCTCGCTGGATGATGAAGTGCTGAGAAAGCTGCTGGAGCGCCTGAATTATCTGCGGAATCTGGAGGAGAAGAAGGAGCAGGTGCTGGCTACGATTGAGGAGCAGGGCAAGCTGACGCCGGAGCTTCGCAGGCAGATTGAGGAAGCGCAGACGCTGGTGGTGGTGGAGGATCTGTACCGCCCGTATCGTCCGAAGCGCCGCACCCGTGCGACGATCGCGAAGGAAAAGGGACTGGAGCCGCTGGCGAACCTGATCTGGCTGCAGATGACAAAGCGGCCGTTGGAGAAGGATGCCGAGGATTTCCTGTCGGAAGAAAAGGAAGTGCGTACCGTGGAGGAGGCGATTGCCGGTGCCTGTGATATTCTGGCAGAGACGATTTCAGACGAGGCAAATTATCGTTTCCGTATCCGCGAAATGACGATGCGCGAGGGAATGCTTGTAAGTGAGGCAAAGGACGAGAAAGCAGAGTCCGTCTATGAAATGTATTACCATTATTCGGAGCTGCTTTCGAAAACACAGGGACATCGGATTCTGGCACTGAACCGCGGGGAAAAAGAGAAGTTCCTGAGTGTGAAAATCGAAGCGCCGGAGGAAAAGATTCTTTCTTATCTGGAACGTCAGGTGATCACCCGCGAGAATCCTTATACGACACCGGTGCTGAAGGCAACCGTGGAAGATTCCTATCATCGTCTGATCGGGCCGGCGATTGAGCGTGAGATACGCAGCGACCTGACGGAAAAGGCGGAGGATGGCGCAATCGCTGTTTTTGGCAAGAATCTGGAGCAGCTTTTGATGCAGCCGCCGATCGCGGGGCAGGTGGTGCTTGGCTGGGACCCCGCGTTCCGCACGGGCTGTAAGCTGGCTGTTGTGGACGCGACCGGCAAGGTGCTGGATACGACCGTGGTTTACCCGACCGCGCCGACAAATGAGACAAAAATCCGCGCCGCGAAGGACACAGTCAAAAAGCTGATCGCCAAATACGGTGTGACTCTGATTTCCGTTGGAAATGGGACTGCTTCGCGCGAGTCGGAGCAGATCATTGTTGAGATTTTGAAAGAGATCCCGCAGAAGGTTTCTTATGTGATTACGAACGAGGCGGGTGCGTCCGTATACTCCGCGAGCAAGCTGGCGACGGAGGAGTTTCCAAACTTTGACGTCGGACAGCGCAGCGCGGCGTCCATCGCCCGTCGGGTGCAGGATCCGCTTGCGGAGCTGGTCAAGATCGATCCGAAGTCCATCGGCGTCGGCCAGTACCAGCACGACATGAACCAGAAAAAGCTGGGCGAATCGCTGGACGGTGTGGTCGAGGACTGCGTGAACCGGGTCGGCGTCGACCTGAATACGGCCTCCGTCCCGCTGATGGAGCACGTTTCCGGCATCACGAAAACCATCGCCAAAAATATCGTCGCTTACCGCGAGGCGAACGGCCGCTTCCAAAGCCGCCGCGAGCTTTTGAAGGTGCCGAAGCTTGGCCCGAAGGCCTTCGAGCAATGCGCGGGCTTTCTGCGCATCACGGGCGGCACAGAGCCGCTGGATGCAACCAGCATCCATCCGGAGAGTTACGAGGCGGCCGGAAAGCTGCTTGCGGAGCTTGGCTATACAAAAGAAAGCTTTACGGCGCAGGGTGTGAAGCTGATTAAGATACGCGACTACAAAAGGATGGCGGAAAAGCTCGGCATCGGCGAGCCGACGCTGCGCGATATCGCGAAAGAGCTTGGCCGTCCGGGCCGCGACCCGCGTGATGAGATGCCGAAACCGATCCTGCGCACCGATGTGCTGGAGATGAAAGACCTCAAAGAAGGCATGATCCTCAAAGGAACCGTCCGCAACGTCATCGACTTCGGCGCCTTCGTGGACATCGGCGTCCACCAGGATGGACTTGTCCACATCTCGCAGCTTACGGACAAAAAATTTGTGAAACATCCGCTCGAGGTAGTGAGTGTTGGTGATATTGTAGAAGTGAAGGTGCTCAGCGTGGATCTGCAGAAAAAGAGGATCAGTCTGTCGATGCGGATATGAAAATGAAGAATTCAGGTACGGCTTCACTCACGGATGCCACCATAACGTCGGCGGATTATGTATTAAGAATAGGTATAAGATGTGTGAAACGATACGCCGTGTGAGGTGGAAAAGTGGTAGCAATATAAAAATACTTCATACGAGGGAGGAAGAGCAAATGAAAAAGAAAGTGGCACTAATTATGGCAACGATTCTGTTGGCGTCAGCACCGATGAGCCTGGCAATCGCTGATGAGGCTGTGGACGAACCGGCAGTGGTATCAGAAGCTGAGGCTGCAGACGAATCTACTGTGACGTCTGAGGATGAGGGAGTGGATGAACCGGCTGTGATATCCACGGACGGAGTAACGATTGATGCGGCGCATTTTCCGGACGCTGCTTTCAGAAGCTATATTTCTGCGAATCTGGATGCGGATGGCAACGGGGTCTTGGACACACAGGAGATTGAAGATACAGTAAGAATTGATGTGGAAGATATGGGCATAAGCAGTCTGGAAGGAATTCAGTATTTCACCGCATTAGAGGAGCTGCTTTGCAGATATAATGATTTAAGTACACTGGATGTGAGCAGTAATACGAAACTGGGATATCTGGGCTGCACTGGGAATAGTCTGGGCAGCCTGGATGTGAGCAGTAATACGGAATTGTGGTATCTGGACTGTGATAATTGTGAACTGACGGAACTGGATTTAAGCAGTAATGCAAAGCTTACCAGATTGTTCTGTGCTGGTAACTATTTATGCAGGATAAAAATAAGCTCAGGTGTATCTTTGGATTCAAGTTCGACCGCTGAATGGGGAGATCAGACAAGAAAGGTATATGCGGTTCAGAGCGGCGACGAATGGGTGATCTCCTTGACAGAACTGTTTGATGAAGATGAAATTGGAAATATTGTACTAGATAACTCAACTGTTTCTATTTCAGGAAATTATTTTGTCCTCACGGAGCAGCCTGAGACGATCCGATATACCTATATTATTCAGAACGTATATATGGGTGTCACACTGGAACTCGGATATATATCATCCGAGACGGAAACAGAGACGGAAACGCAGACAGAAACGGAAACAGAAACGGAAACAGAAACGGAAACAGAGACCGAAGCGCAGACAGAAGCGGAAGCAGAGACTGAAGCGCAGACAGAAAAGCAAACCGAAGCTGCATCACAAACAGAGAAGCAGACGGAATCCGGAACACAGACCGAAAGCCAGGCAGAGACGGAAAAGCAGACGGAATCAAGCACGGCAGCGGTTCTTCAGGGACTTGCCATAAACGAGGAAGGTGTCTGGAACTATTATACGGATGACAAGATCGACACTTCTTACAGTGGAATTGCAGAGTATGGCGGAGGAAAATTTTTCGTCGCGAACGGTATCCTTTGCAGCGATGCGAATGGTTTGAATCTCTATGAAGATAAGTGGTATTTTCTGGCAAATGGCCAGATTCAGGAAGATTATACTGGTTTAGCGTTATACGATGGGGAATGGTTTTATATTACGGAAGGCGTTCTTGACATTGAGATGAATGGCCTGGTACTGTATGACGAACATTATTTCCTGGTAGCTGCCGGCAGACTTCTGACGGATTACAATGGCCTGTGGCTGAATTCGTCCACAATCGGCGGGGATGACAAATGGTATTTTATAGCAGCCGGTATGGTGCAGAATGTCTCACAGATTGTTGAGTATGACGGAGAATTCTTTATTGTGGAGAACGGAGTGCTCGCCTCAGAGTATAGCGGGACGATTGAATACGACGGTGTTGAATTTATAGTAGTAAACGGACAGCTTTATGAGTCGCAGGAATGATAAATGGTGAAAGCTTTCTTTTATCCGGCATCAGGGCAATTAGTAACGGCTGACTGACCATTCATGAAAGGTCTTCGTACTTGCTGCGAGGGCCTTATGAAAATGGAGAGAAAGATGGAAAACGCAAAAGATATTTTGCGCGATCGGGATATTCGCGAACCTCTTTTTGAGTATCTGGAGGAATCTTTTGGTAAAATCCGGATTTTTGAGGAAAAGCGCATGGGCGGTTCGCGCGCGGACGTGGTGATGGTGACTCCGGAGACGGTGGTAGGGATTGAGATCAAGAGTGATGCGGATTCCTACACCCGTTTGCGCAGTCAGGTGGAGGATTATGATCGCTATTTTGATCAGAATTATGTCGTGGTCGGCACGAGCCATGCCCTTCATATTGAGGAGCATGTGCCGGAGTATTGGGGAATCATCACCGTGGAGTCAGAAGAGGGCGGCCCGGATTTTTATGTGCTGCGCACAGCTAATGATAATCCGCACCGGGATCGCAAGAAGAAGCTAAGCCTTCTATGGCGTCCGGAGCTGGTACATATCCAGCAGCTGAACGATATGCCAAAATACGCAGAGAAAAGCAAGGAGTTTGTCATCGACAAGATTCTGCAGCGGGTGCCGGAGGAGACGCTGGCGCCGCAGGTCTCTGAGGAACTTTTTGAGCGGGATTACAGTACGATTTTGGAGACGATTAATGCCTATCGGCAGGCAAATGGTCAGAAAAAGAGGCGGAAACGGAAACGACGGAAATATAAGCCGATTTAAAAAATGGAAAGTAAAGCGCAATGCTATTTTCATGGTGTCATTTGCCATAAAATTTACGGAATATTTAAGAGGGGCTTGCGTAAATCGGTTGAGCAAATTATAATCCTGTGTGGAACTGATGAGAAAATGGCGGTTACCGTTTGGAATGGTATTTGCCAGTGAACGTTTTGACACACATGGATCGGATGAAAACAGGACACACGCGAGGAGGAGCTTATTATGGAAAAAATCAAAATGACGACACCGATTGTAGAGATGGACGGAGATGAGATGACCCGTATTCTCTGGAAGATCATCAAGGATGAACTGATCTATCCTTTCATCGATCTGAAGAGTGAGTATTATGACCTGGGGCTCCAGAACCGCAATGCGACAAACGATCAGGTGACGGTGGACAGTGCCAATGCGAATAAGAAATACGGAGTGGCAGTGAAGTGCGCGACGATCACACCGAACGCGGCGCGTATGACGGAGTATGATCTGAAAGAGATGTGGAAAAGCCCGAATGGCACGATCCGCGCGATTCTGGATGGGACAGTGTTCCGCGCGCCAATCACGGTCAAAGGGATTGAGCCATATGTGCGCACATGGAAAAAACCGATCACGATTGCAAGACATGCTTATGGCGATGTCTATAAAAATGTAGAGATTGATGTGCCGGGCCCGGGCAAGGCAGAGCTGGTTTTCACCGGTGAAGATGGGCAGGAACTGCGGGAGACGGTCTTTGATTTTAAGGGACCGGGCGTGCTGCAGGGCATGCACAACATTGACCGGTCGATTGCGAGCTTCGCGCGCAGCTGTTTCAACTATGCGCTTGATACGAAGCAGGATCTGTGGTTTGCTACCAAGGACACGATTTCCAAAAAGTATGACCATACATTTAAGGATATTTTCCAGGAAATCTTTGATAACGAATATAAGGAGAAATTCGAAAAGGCGGGGATTACTTATTTTTACACGCTGATCGACGATGCGGTTGCGCGTGTGATGAAGTCAGAGGGCGGTTTCATCTGGGCCTGCAAAAATTATGATGGCGACGTTATGAGTGACATGATTTCCTCCGCATTCGGCTCGCTGGCGATGATGACCTCCGTGCTGGTTTCTCCGGATGGAAAGTATGAGTATGAGGCCGCGCATGGGACCGTGCAGCGCCATTATTATAAATATCTGAAAGGGGAAGAGACATCGACCAACTCCGTGGCGACCATTTTTGCCTGGACAGGTGCGCTCCGCAAGCGCGGAGAACTCGATGGCATCCCGGAACTGGGGCAGTTCTCCGACCGCATGGAAAAAGCGGTGATTGACACGATTGAGAGCGGGAAGATGACCAAAGACCTCGCACTGATTACATCACTGGAAAATGTGACCGTGCTGAACAGTGAGGATTTTATCAGGGCAATCCGCGCAACCTACGAGGGACTTTGCGAGAATTCGTGAAAGCGAAAAAGATAAAAATTTCCGGTTGCGAAATCTCTTCTGTTGGGGTATACTATGGTCAGTAAAATTCCTGGGGTGTTCGACACTCCTGTCGTGTTGAACCTGCAATTACTTTAAATGGGATTCCTATATCGCGTCGTTTGATGTCAGGCCTCCGTTTGCAGTGGAAGGCAGAGATCGGCGCTGCGGTTACCCACCTGGCCTTGCCAGGAGTCAGATGGCAGGAAACGGCACTCTGGGATTTACTGTAAAAGCGTTCTCAATGGCGAAATGGCGAGCGCACTTGTGCGCAGAGCCATTTAGACATTAGAGAACCAAACCGGTATGAGTAAGTAGCCATTTTTCGAAGAAAAATGAGCGGATTACGAATACTGGTGGTGATTGCGGGAGTGCGAAGCACGGAGCAATCAGCTTTTACGTGTAGTGGTTAGCGATAACGCTTGTAAAAGCGTTCTCAATGGCGAAATGGCGAGCGCACTTGTGCGCAGAGCCATTT
>JAJPWX010000089.1 GCA_021205755.1 Lachnospiraceae bacterium
TGTTAAAGACGCAGGGTATTGTATTGCGCCTTCACTGTTAAGTTAACGACATTGGATAAATACAGGGTTTCCGGTATTTTTTTGCTCTTTTCAGGGCCTGAAAATTTGCCGCTTTCTGCGTCGCCGAAAAAAATTCCCTAAAAAATTCCCTAAAAAATCTTCGAAGCCTTTTTGGCTATTCGAAAAGGTCTGCTACGCAGTTTGTCATCTCCGTCAGGTCGTTCTCGGCCACATTGGACTTATGGCGCATATACTGGGCGTAGATATTCATCACTGTAGCTGCATCACTGTCCCCGAGCCAGTACTGCACCTTCTTTACGTCCCAGCCTTTGTCGATCAGAAGCGAAGCACAGGTATATCTCAGTTTATGAAGAGTGATTTCCGGCCTTCCGAATTCGGTCATCGCACGCACGAACTTCTTGCTGATGAAATCCGGGCGGTAGGGATGGCCGTCCTCGTGTGTGAAGATATATCCCTGCGTATCACAGTAGGTATCGCCAAAGAATTCGCGGTTTTCTTCCTGCTGCTGTTTCAGCTTTTTGAAACACAGCTCTGCTGTCGGGAAAAGGTTCAGTGTGCGGTGTCCACTTTTACTCTTCGTCTTGTCTTCCGCATAAATCGTCCGGTTCCCGGTCACCGTGTGGCGGATGGTCAGTTCTCTGTTCTCATAATTGATCGCATTCCATTTCAAGCCGAGAATTTCCTCCCGGCGCAGACCGTAGTATAGCTTATCGAAAGAAAAGGGCGCTCGCGCACTTTTCTTGATAAGTTAACGACAGAATCTTTAAGCTGCGTTAGCAGCGACAGATGTGCATCAGCACATCTGGATTCTGGAGTGGTTCGCAGCAGCTTTTGCTGCGAACACGCCGACAAAGGCGATCGGCTTGAGGAATGGATAATGTTCATCGAGAAAACAGAGCATTTTCCGGATTTCGTCTTCTGTCAGGAACAGCATTTCTTCTGAAAAGTCGCGGTTTTTCTTGTTTGTGACTTTGGTATCCCGGACAGGATTCGAAGCAATAAGTCCTTTGAGCACAGCGTCGTCAAAGGCTGCGTAAAGGATACTTTTACAACTCCGGACACTGCGGACAGAGAGCGGATGCAGGCTCTGGTCTTTCTGGCTGACCCGTCCATAATTCAGACAGTAGTGGTAAAAGTCATTCAGGATTTTAGGCGTTATATCCCGCAGCAGCGTATGCCTGGGAGAGAAATAGCGGTTGATTGTCGCAATCCGGCATTTGTAAGTATCGTAAGTGTTCCCACGGATATCGCATTTCTTTTCTTCAATCCAGATATCAAGAAAGTCGCTCAGTTCAACGGTAGGCTGAATGTGGTTCTCGATGATGGAGAGCTGCTCCAGATATGCATATTCTTCAACATAACTGTTGATCAGGCTTTCCGCTTTTCTTTTGTTGCCTTTGACCGCAAGTCCGGTCTTGATGTCCTTGGTTTTCCACTGCTGGGTGTGCGGGTCTTTGTAAGACAGACGCACGTAGAAATATTCTTTCCCGGAGGAAGTCTTTTTGATTTTTAAGCTACCCGTCATATCATATTTCTCCTTTCTCAGATGACGGGCTGCACAACATGTGACCATCATAGCATGCCCGTCATGGAAAAAGCAATATCATTTGGATAAAATTTATGATTTACGTTTTGTGTTTTTGCATTTCTGTTTTCGGTTTCTATTTTTCTGCATTATTTTCCTGCTCGCAGTCCAGATAATCCAGCAAAGCTTTTTTGCTGATTCGGTAGACCCGACCGATTTTCCGGTATCGGATTTTGCCGTCATTGAGCAGATGCATCACGGAGCGCCTGCTCAGCCGCAGGGCTTCCGCTGTATCCTCAATCGTTAATACATCCGAATATTTTTCAAGCATCTTAATCCCCCCATTTTCAAGTAACATTTTAGCATTGCTGCCGCCTGTATTGCGTTATCTCTATTATCGTGATCGCCCGCGCCGGCGGCTTTGATTCTGATTTTGTTCCTTCTCCTGTTCTCGTTCTGCGACAATTTTTTTCTTTTCATCAAGCCGTTTCAAAACGCTCTGTCGTTTTTGCGGTTTTGGTATTTGCTGATTTTCCCTAATTTGAGATGTTCCCTTGTTTACCAGAGCCTCAGAAGAATCCTGGTCGGAAGCTAAAATTCTGTCTTCATGATCTGTGATCAAAACAGATTGTCCGTCTTTGCTTCGATTTTGTCCCGACCTGGAACGGGACTGATTAATTGCAGCAATTCTTCGTTCTGTCTCTGCAGCAGCGCGTTTTCTCTGTTCATACTCACTGCAAAGGTCTTCCAACGCTGGGTCTCTGCCTCTTGTGCTTTCTGCTTCTCTAAAATCTGCAGCAATTCTTTCATATCTGGTATGGATGTCAGCAATATCTGCAATTCGGTGTTTGAGCGCTTCAATTCCGAAATCTGATCGTTGAGTTTTTGAATTTGGTTTTCCCGCGTCAGCAGTTCCTGGTAAAGTTCGTCCATCAGAGCCTGCTGTTCTTCTGTTCGCGCTGTCAATTCTTCTAATATCTTCAAAAGCTCTTCGTTTTCGCCTGAGATCATATAACCGCCCCTTCCATTCTTCCAACAGCTTTGATAATTTTTTGAGGTTCTCCTGAACCATGCGGATTACGTCATTCTGTTCTTTTACAGATTGGTTTTCTTCAGCTTTCCACGATGGCATACCGTTTTCTCCTGCCTGAAATTTCTCGGCGATTTTCCGGGCGTTGGCACCCTCGTGGATTGTTGGTAACTCTACTTTGCCCTGACGGGCGAACGAACGGTGATCAATGTAATGTTCCGGCGGGAGGTGGGAATTGCATTCGATTGCCCAGTCCTCTCGCCATAATTCGCAGTTTTTCGGATTATTCCAGCCCGTCGCATCCGTCAAAACCCGCTTCCACTGTTTTCGGTTTCGGGAATCCGTTTTCTGATTTCCGTCACTGTCAAGCAATGGAATTCGAATGCCGCAGCGCTCAGGATTTTTCTTATCCTGCCACCAATTTGGATGCGATGGATCAATTACCGGATTCCCCTGCTCGTCCCGGACGAAAGCCCAATCCTTCATTTCTTTGCTGCCCCAGGTGTGATCCGGGTTGAATGGACGCATGGTCACCAGCAAATGTACATGAGGGTTTCCATCCCCTTTGTCGTGGATGCTCCAGTCGGCGCACATTCCTTTTTCTACAAAATTCCTGCGAATATAAAGATTCGCAAACTGAATTTGCTGAACCCGTGACCACTCACGCGGGAGCGAAAATTCAAAAGACCGGGCGAGCTGGGCGTCTGAACTTTTCTCCACTTTTAAAACCTCATTCCAGAGTCGCTGCTTTTGAAAAGAAGTCTTAAACTTCCGGAGTGCCATGCCCTTATCTTCCGCATGCTTGTACCTGGTGGAATTCATAAAGCGTTTTATGTTTTCCTCCGGAACCGTCTGCCACTCAGGCGGTGCATTCGCACACATCGACAGATGAGAAAAAACAACTTCTTTTTTTGATGTGTAGCGGCTGAATTCGCCGGTCTCCTCATTTTTCATTACATCACCGTTCAGGTATGCAGATGCGGAAATAACAGACCGTCCTTTGCTCCTGCCGATGATTTTGACGGTAAAATGGAAAATAGCCATGGCATCTCTCCTCAATTCAATGTGCAATGCAGTCGGTATGGAATATCGCGATCCAGCTGCGGAAGCTGGCCTGCATGGAATGCCCGCCGACGGAACGCGCCCGGCCAGCAGCGAAGCGCGCAGACCGGTTGCCACTTGTGGCAAACTTATATAGACGACCTGCTGGTTGTCTATAAGTGCGCCCTTCGCTTAAAATGGCGCTCAGGAGGCCGAAAGGGCTAATTTTCCCGTGAATTTGTTACAGAGTCTGTAACATTATCTGCCTGCATGGCTTTGGAGAAATATTTGCCATTGCGCTCTTGCCGCTGTAAAAATGCGATTAATTTCGGGAGTTCATTCTCATCAATCGGTCGGCCAAGGACGGATTCAACAGCCCCGCCAATCTGGCAAAGCCGATGTGTGCGTTTTTTGCGTTCATCCTCTGCCTGCCGTTGCTGCAGGGCTTTCTTTTTTGCTGCATAGCGTTTCGCTTTTTCTCTGCTCGCCTGTTCTTTTTTCTCCATTTCAAGCAGGCGTTCTTCTAAACTTCTTGTTCCACTCATATAAAATTCATCACCTCCTCTCTATTCCAGAAATAGAAATAAAATTATTTCTACCATTTTTGAATTATACATTTCGTAAAATGTTCTGTCAAGTATTTTTAGAAATAAAAATATTTCTTTATGTTCTTCACATTTCACTGATTCTATGATAGAATGGTTGTGAAACAATATGGGGAAAAAGAAAGGAAAGCAACCTTATGTCAGTGGGTTCAAAAATTCGCTATATTCGTAATCTTAGAAAACTTACACAGAAAGAACTTGGCTTAAAGGTAGGGTTCTCCATTGCCACTGCTGATGTGAGAATCCGACAGTATGAAAGTGAGAAAATGGTTCCCAAAGCAGATATTCTGAGTAAAATCGCAGACGCTCTCGAAGTCGATGTCGCAGCGTTGAACGGAGTGGATTTTCAGTCAGAGAAAGAGCTGATGCACACGTTGTTTGATCTGGAGCGGGATTTTGGCCTGCGTCTGGAAAAGCGCGGTTCAAAATACATGCTTTGTTTCGACCCAAACAGTGAGATTGAACCATACATGGATTACGCACTATCTTCATGGTACAAGGCCCGAGAGACGATGCTAAATCCTTTTGAAGAAAATGCCGATGGCGAATTAGAATATCATCTTTGGACACAACGTTTTCCTATTGATCTGGTGAAGGAAGAAATTACGCGAAAAGAACGGACGGAACGGTTGGTATCGGGGCGATGTAATGAAATAAAAACGCAGGGATATAAGATTGAAAAAGTGAACGAGCTTATTCTCCTGTTTGAAAAGATGATAAAATCCGGAATCAAGCTGGAAATTCGGTCGGACAAGAAGCGAAGTGGCATTGGAAACGCCCCCTCGCCTGCGCTCGGCGGCAGGTCGGAGCCGCCAATAAAATCGCTTCGCGATGGGACGGCTCCTGTAGGAAGAATCGTAGCGTGTGTCAGTGTTTGTCATTCTCAATTTCTATCGCTTCACAGTAATATGGATAACGCAAATGGGACAAATGAAATAGCTGCCGACACTGCGGCAGCATACACAGAATATCTGTGTGCGATAGAATATCTGACTGGAGCAGGAATCAAAATCGAACAGGCAACTCATTCTTTCGAAGGAGAAACATACACGGATTATTATTTTTGTAATTCGATGTTCTCTACAATGCTGCTCCAATCTGTAAAAAAGATGCAGAAGAAAATACTGACCGGCGAGTGTGAAAATGAGGATTATTTGTACGAAGTCAGTGAAGATTTGCGGATATTCAATGTAAAAATTGAAAGCGCAAGGAACGCTTAAATAATTCGTAAAATGAATTGTATTTCCATTCCTTCTACGATGCTTTCCGAGGTGGTTTTGATTAGCTTAGACCTGAATCCGTGAAGTTGATGGTTTTTTATTGCCGATCTGCTTTAAATTCAG
>JAJPWX010000010.1 GCA_021205755.1 Lachnospiraceae bacterium
TCTCTATATAAATCAAAATGATTAGACCATCCTACATTTTTAAATGCATTCAAAAACCATTCATAACTAGGTATCTTTTGCTTTAATTTCTCAGCAAATTCCTGAAGCAAGTTGTCTGAAAATTCGTTTTCAAACAATGGTGCATACTTAAATACAACATCTTCAAGCTTATTTGATTTTTCTTGTCCTATAATCGTATAACAAATAAAAAAGTTATATATATATTTTATGGCGAGTTCATATCTTCCTTCATTTAATGTTTCTAGCTCTCTTTGATGAATAAGGCTCAGTAAAATTGGTCTAAACTGTTCAAATCTTTTTGCTTTAAAAAAGCCATAAATCTTCGCTTCTGTTGGAGTACAATTACCATCCTCAGATTCCTTTGGTTCTATAATTTTAGAATAATATTTCGATTTCAATTCCATATCATCGAGAAGCTCTCCTATATTTTGGCCAC
This sequence comes from Lachnospiraceae bacterium, assembly GCA_021205755.1. Classification (GTDB taxonomy): domain Bacteria; phylum Bacillota; class Clostridia; order Lachnospirales; family Lachnospiraceae; genus Choladousia. The sequence goes on from JAJPWX010000010.1 coordinate 458, forward strand.
GAGTAGCTTTCTGTATTGCTTGATATGGAGAATCATATTTATTATTTGTATCTCCAAACCGATGTGTGGCATAGTGCTTGATGAATTTATTCATTGTCGTCCCAAGTGTTTGTTCCATGGTTTCCCATTTTGCTTTTGCCTCGTCTCGGCGATCAATCGGTTGAATATACCTCATAATATAATTTTTTAATAGCTCGCTCGGAGTTAGTTCCTGTCCTCGCGCATTTAAAATCTCGAAAATTGTATATGAATCTTCCTCATTTGAAGAAACTATTCTTACTGCTGTCATCTCCAAAATAGCACTTCGTATACTCCTCAATCGCTCATGTTTATCCACTGCTTGTGATAAATCAGTTTTTATCTTTGAGTAAAAATATTTAACCGCTTCTCCTAACAATTTATCTCTCTTTTTAGCCAAAACATGTGTATCAACAAATGCATTGATAGAAGAGGATTTATTGTCAAGAGTTATTATTCCCTGTGTCAGGCAGCTCAATGATACATGATATTCGGAATCTATTATGAGTATATCTTGATTTCTATTATTTTTTGACTGCAAGTACGAAACCGTTCCCAAATAATCATCATGCATACCTTCTTCATAAAATACTTTCATAACAGCCACTAACAAAAGAGTGACAGTAATTATTCTCTGCTGCCCATCAATTATAGTGTAATATGATAATCCATCTTGTTTTTTGAGACTTTCAAGGACAATGCTACCAATAAAATGCGGTTTTTTCTGCTCAATGGAAAAAACTATATCTTCATATAAATCATTCCAATTTTCTTTTTTCCATACATACCTACGTTGATTTCTAGGAATGTTAAAAACTGCTTTATTCAGTATTTCACTAACCGGATAATCTTTTGCATCAAACGACATAAATCTTCCTTTCCATTTTCAAAGATTTTTCTTTTACCGACTCTTCTATAAACTTCTTCCACGCCGGTGCCTCCAGCTCATCCCTCTGCTCCTCACACTGCAAGATCAAATCCCTCAGTTGCTCCGGTCTTGCCTTATCAGCTTTAAACATAGATTCAAAATACTTCTGAAACTGCGCTAGCGTCAACGGTACAATATCCAGTCTCTGTTTTACATCGCCTTTCGCATACCAGATTCCATGCCGGAATGTCTCTGCGGTGTTCGTATCAATCTTGACCGCAATAAACATCCCATACACCGGCTTATCATATTTCAATGCCGCATCCGACACATGTCGTCTGACAGGTTCCCCTTCCATCGCTTCCTGACGTGACGATGTTGACATCGTAACCTCTGTCAGTATCGTGAAATCGTTAAATTCGCAATACAAATCACCTTTACCGCCACCAGCTGCTGATACCGGCAGGAAATCAGAATCCAACCGGAATCCTCTGATTTCATACGGTTTATTGACCAGATGATCGATTGCCAGTGCCGCTCTCCAAAGCGTCCACTCAAGATATGCCGGTGTCTCATCTTTCGGCACTTCAATCACATTTTCATCGCCATAATCCTTTTTACCGCCGCCTTTTATAAGCAATGTCATATAATCGGAGATTTCCTGCCACTGGTCGCGCTGTTCTTCCGCATATCTGATTTCATCCGTCTGTGCGAGAATATTCTCCAATCTCTGTCTGGCAATGTTGATTTCCACTGCTGTTGTCAACGGAAGATCAGATATATCAAAGAGAATATGACGTTCTTTCATTTGTTTCATCAGATCGTCCAGTAATGCCTTCGCGACATCTTTATTATCTGTTGGCAAAGGTGCACTGGTACAAAGCGTTTGATATGCCTGGAATAGCGGTACTGTACTCGCTGTTGTTTTCGCAAGCTGCTCCGCCAGGACATGTTTTGTCGGTACGATAATTAAGCCTCTGCCCTTTCGCTGAAAAATACCAGAAATGCGCAGATACCGCATGTTCATATCACTGTAATCTTTGAAATTATCTGACTTTTTACCGTAGTGTTCAGCTCTCTTGGCAATTTCTTTTTTGTCAAATGGACGTTTCGCCGGAGCCTTCGCCCGCCGTTCTCTCAGATCGAGGATATTGTCAACGACTTCATTCACATCATAATTGGGATTGGTAGAATGACCCCATAAAGCGAACTCCATCCGACCGATTTCAGAGGATCCGGTTCGTTTTTCCAGTTCCAACATAATAGCAAGCATCCATCTCAGCGGAGAAAAATAACCACTCTTATCCGGCATCTGGAATTGCTCTACGCTCATAGCACGCAGAAAACACTCCTGTACAGCCGGGAGTGTATCTGCTTTCAGAAATGTTCTTCCGAAAGGTGTGATCGCATCCAGTTTTCCGAGATCATCCTGCTTTCCATCTTTTTTACTGACCTGCGGATAAATGAAGCCATTTTTTGCAAACATCAAGCGCCATTTTCTAGCATGGCTACCCGAAGCATCCTTGCCACTTTCGTTCTGAATAATCCCCTTTTCATTCAGGAGATTCATAAATCCAATCTCATTGTCATGCCCGTGAAGGTTCCCTACAAAAGAAGAATTTGCATATACAGAAAAACCTTCCTGAATACGGTTAGGATTACGCAACCCCGTGTTTCCTACAAGCCATATTTCGATCTTTTCATCTGTCATCTGAACGTCCCCATCAATACCCTACAAATAAATATTCCTGCACTCTGTTCCGATTGGTTTTGGCCTCTTTCTGATTTCCGAACGAATAGGTATAATCAATCGGTACTACCTCTACGTGTTCCTTATGTTTGGACATCAACGCTACCATCTCATCTTGTGTCGGCAGACTGTTGGAAGAATAAGACACAATCAAGATACTCTTTGAAAACTTCTTGAACAGTTTATCAAAGGCATCCGCAGCGCCCTTTCGAGTAGAAAACGGTGTCGGATATGATTTAAACTTCTTTGTCTGCGTATTCTGCTGTATCTCTACACCTTTCCAGTCTCTTGCCAGCCCCTCTACAAAATGGTATCTGCGTACATATTCATTATCAGACAATGGCGAGTAATACGGCGGATCTATATATACCAAATCAGGCTGTTCCACTCTCAAATCCATCGCATCACAGTTCTTTGCTAAATTTGTTTTCCCATTATCAAAAACAGATTTATTAATAACCGTTACCGCTTCCAGGAACTGTTGCTCTAATGTTTTCTTCAGATCTTGCCGCCCATCATTATATCGATCACCGGTATATGTAAAAATACCTCTTGGACGCTTTTTTGTACAGGCTCGTATCAGCGCAGTCATTGCAATCGCGCGTTTGTACTGATCTTTTATTGAAGCAATATTAGTTCGTAGTGTATCAATTAAGTCATTGTCGGCATCTGAAAAATACAGTCCCTGAAAAGTTTCCACAACAAAATGGTCCGATTCCTGATGAGGAAGCAACAATTCTTTTGCTTCCTCCAAAGGCAGAGTAACGTGGTTATTTTCAATCATGGCCTTCGCAAAAACTGCAGACATAGCCATATAATCATTACAAATTACTGACTTTCCCTGAGCCTTAAACATATATCCAACAATTCCGGAGCCGGAGAATAAGTCTAATACTGTATCAAATTTGAAATGTGATGCCACTGTCCAAATCTGTGTCAGGAGCTTGCTCTTGGAGCCCATAAACCTTGTCGGCGGATATTTCTTTACCTGTTCCGGCAAGGATTCCGGAACAAGCTGAATTAACATCCTCTTCTTCGGCGGGATGGTAACAATAACATCTTCTCCTTTACGCTTACTCCCATTACAGGAAATATATCGCTTTGTCGGAATGACATCAATTTTAAACGGAGCATATAACTCATGCACCAATGGATGGTTGGAGTTGGTCAGTATCACATGACATCCCAATTCCTGCAACCGTACTACTTCCTTTGCCAGTTCAACATGATCTTCCTCATAAAACTGCTCTTTCGTGTATCTTTTAAAATCTGAATATTCAGATATTGGCAAATACGGAGGATCTAAAAATACAAAATCACCTGGCTTTGCGTACTCTTTCAGGACTGAAAGATAATCCCCACACACAATTTCCGATCTCCGCAAAAGCTCCGACGCAGCATAGAGAGCATCTTTATCACAAATATTCGGATTCTTATATTTCCCATAAGGCACATTGAACTGTCCTTTTTTATTCACCCGATACAATCCATTGAAACAAGTCTTGTTCAGATAAATCATTCTGGCCGCTGCTTCCGCTTTTGGCAAGATTGTCCAATCAACTGCCCGAACTTCATAGAAATCTTCTTTTGTATTTTTGTACTGTCCAAGATACTCAATCACATCTTCTACATGATCAGCTACCTGCTGATACATGTTAATCAGTTCCGGATTACTGTCCGCGATGATCGACTGCTCCGGATTCAATGCAAAAAAGAGCGCCCCTCCTCCTACAAACGGTTCAATATACCGACCATATTTCGCCGGAACTTTCGGAATGATGGCATTCAGCATCTGTGTCTTACCACCGGCCCATTTCACAATAGGTTTTACCTGTATTACTTTTTCTTTTTTCAAAGCCTGTTCTGCCATACTGTCCGCCCTCATTTTGCTTCTTCCGTTATCTCCATAATATCGCTGATGTCACATTTCAGAGCAGTACATATTTTGACGAGTACATCAGTCGTAACATTTTCATTCTTTCCCAACTTTGCCATGGATGCATGACTGATACCAGCCGATGCACACAAGTCCTTTTTCTTCATGTCCCGATCAATCAGCAACTTCCATAACTTTTTATAACTGACAGCCATATCTATTCACCTAACTATTCGTGTCGAACATATTTTCGTTTTCTCTTGCCAGTATATCATAGGAATTCACTTTACGCAACACTCAATTCAGCGTTCGCTGATTTTTTCACAGTCTATCATCCACGCTACCGTCTCATTGGCAGGCATAGGTTGCCAACACACCGCTAACCGCTGTCTCAAAGCCATTTCATGACTACCTTAATTTCTATCACTCCGTTTTTCTAACACAAAAATATATTCATGAGCCAGCATCAGGAAGGTTCTTTCACGTCCATCCCAATAATCGGCAGACCGGCAGTTATGCTGTTCTTTGATAATAATTTCCTTCAGAATAAATCCCGCATCCGTGAATTTCTGCATGGTATTCATTCCAAGAGGTAATACATATCTTTTTCTACGAATATCGCCAATCATAAATGCGCAGATTCCACCTTCTTTCAAAACACGATAAGATTCTCTTGCCACATCTTCCATCGCATGTAGGAAATCTTCATACGCCAAATGCGATATGTCTTCCGGTATATCTTGGCTATAATGGATAATATCCGCATATGGCGGATGTGTGCAGACTAAGTCTATACTCTGATCTTTGATGAATGATAATTGTCTTGCGTTGCCCTGTTTAGTGAATATTTTAGAAGTTTCCTGATAAGTAAAGTGAAGATTTGAATTAGATAGCTTGATAGAATTCGGATTCACATCAACACCGATTGCATTCCTGCCTAGCAGCTTTGCCTCGATCAATGTTGTCCCGCTTCCTAAGAACTGATCCAATACCCAATCATTTTTTCTGGTGTATCGTAAAATAAGATTTCGTGGTACATATGGCGACCAGTTTCCGCGATATTTGCCGGAATGTGTGGCCCAACTTCCACGATCTGGAAATGACCATATGGTGGTGTCTTCCAATTTGAAGTTTTCCGGTCTATCTCTTATGGCAATCCTCCCCTTCCTTCTGTATTTTTGTCAATTATATCGTAGAAAATGGTATCTGTCCATACCTGTTCGTGTAAAAAACTTAAATCTCCCCAAGAATACCTTTTTTTCTAATCCGCCAATCAGCGCTTTTATCAAATTTTGTATTTTCAGATCGCATTATGAGTATTTGTCCACCTCAGGATTCTGAAAATCGCTGTTTCTCCAATTTTGCCGATTGGCGAATGGTTTACATCTTTTTGCAACGAATCATTTTTATTTATTGGGAAAGTTTTAAATTTCCCGCCAGATTTTCAACTCTCCCGTTCAGATTCTGATTATTCAAACTCTACCGTCCATAGATTCTGATAAGTCTTACCGCCATCCAGACCAATCAGATCTGCCTGGCAGGAAAGGTCCTCGATAATCCCATCACGGGACGGCAGCGACGTCCACGGCTCTACGCACACATAAGGTGCCTCTTTGCCGGTCGCATGCCAGAATCCAATATACGCGAAATCCGGATAGTGAACGGTAACGCTGTGTTTCCCCTTATCGCTTGCGATCTTCACGGTCTTTGGCGCGTGCTTCAAAACCACAGCGTCATGGTCAAACAAATCGTGATGAAGCGGAATCCTCCGATCGTTCTCTAACGGATACAGCTGATCCTGACCGGTCAGAAAACAGGTATCAGTGAATCCGACTCTGTATGGATGAGAAGGGCGGTCAAATTCGAGATAGTAATCCTCAAATGACAGGCCTTCATCCAGCGGCACGCGAAAACCGGGATGCCCGCCGACGCCAAAATACATACGCTCCGTCCCTGTATTTTCAACGGTGTTCGTAATCACAAGCGTACTGCCCCTGAGCGCATAAGTAATGCGATAGACAAAGTCAAACGGGTATTGCTCTCTGGTCTGTTTGCTGCTTTCAAAGCGAAAGGTCATTTCATCCGCCGTAAGGAGTACATCATTCTCTTCTTCGCTCTGTACATAACAGGCCGGCGTTTCCATCACCAGTGTATGGTAGTTGACCATCCCGTGCCGTTTCATATGGTAGAATTTCCCATTCAGCGTGAAGGTTTCATTGGTCAGTCGGGCAATGTAAGGAAACAGGTTCGGCGCTTTTCCGCTCCAAATAGCCGGATCGGCCTGCCACAGATATTCCAGACCCTCCGCGCTCCTGACCGACTGCAGCTCGGCTCCCGCGTCGCTGGCAGTCACCGTAAGATATTCGTTTTTGATCGTGTAATTCATCATCATTCCTCCTAACATGTTTTTCATTCTACCGGCCTTTCCCCACTTTCTGAAATCAAAAGATTACTGTCGGCCTGTTCCTATCTCATTTTTTCAGTTCGTTTTTTGCTAAAAAGGAAGCTTCGTACCCCGTATCCGCATTATAATCTGTCAGGAAAGCTTCTCCTGCAGGACATACACCCGCTCTTTCGTCAACTCCGCTCCAGTCGTATTTTCCACGTAAGGCTGCATGGTGCCGCCTTCAAATTCGGCTCCCGCCGCAGCGATCGCACTTTCCTTTTCCGTAATCCACGCAATCTCCTCTTTAGTCAGGGCTGTCATCTCTTCTTCCGAAAGGCTTTCCTTCAGATATCCCCACAGAACATTCAGAGCGTCGTCCCAAATCTGGTACATTTCATAGGAAAGCTGATTCAGCTCGCTCTGAGAGAGAGGGTCGTTTTCCAGTTGATAAGCGATTGCTTCCGCCTCCGCCCTGACCGCTTCCACTTCCTCAATGGCCTGCTGCTTCAAGGGGGAAACTATCTCGGCCATACCCAGCTCCTCTGCCACCTCCGAAAGGGTTGTATACGGAATTTCCATATAGTCATGAGTATTTAATATAGCAGATGCTTCCTCCTGCGAGATGGGAGTGCTGTGATCCTCCCATTCGTCTGTGGTACTGTAAAAGTAAGGGTTCTCCTCATCTTCCCACGCATCGTAGAGCACAGCTTCTGTCAGCTCCAGTTCCGTACCTGTAAAGGTATAAAATGCGTTGGACGAACAAAACGCACCCGAGGAGCTTTCATAAGCGATTGTTCCATCCATACACAGATAGAAACGCCCTCTTTCCGCACTGGCAGTAACCTGCACAAACTCCTCTTCTTTTATCGTGTAAAAATCATAAAACATCCCCAGATAAACATCTTCTTCGCTCACCTGCCCGATCAGCAATTCTTCTGTGCCATCGCCATCCAGATCCATCAGAAAATACCCGAGTTCATCCGTAGAAGACAGATATCCAGCCAGATAGCAGAGGCCATTTTCGTCAAACTCTGACGCATCCCACGCAGAATTCAATCCGGTAAGATAAAGCTGCAGGATTTCATCATACTGGGCGAAACCTGTAACGGAAGCATTGTTGCCTTCTTCATTCCCTTCCTCACCGGATGCTTTCTCAGATGCTTCCGTTTCCTCACTTCCTATTACAAGGATACTCTCTTCTATCTGTAACTGGGATGGCGCTGTCTCCCCGCTTTCTTCGTCCACAATCAATATCCCGGAATCTTCCGCCTGTACTATGAGCACCGTCCTGTCTGAGATTCGCGCAGAAAGAACTCCCCGGTTTCCCTGCGATACTGCAAGCGCGGCGCCAGCCACAACCACAGCTGCTGTCATTGCCCTTTTTCTTTTCATACATGCTTTGCTGTTCCCACATAGTCTGTTTCCCCCTGTGCGATACCGCTCCTCCTTTCCTCCCGATCCCCAGGCTGCAAATCCCCGCAGGCATCTTCTTCATTTTTCGGATGAGATATTTCCTCACATATATGCCTGTACTTTTACGGGTAATCACGCCTGTCTCATACATGAATTGAGTATAGCAATAATCTTTTTGCAATGCAACGATGAAAGCCTTAAGTTTTCCTCAAATCCTTGCAAATTTCTCCCTTTTTTACAAAAAATTTATTAATTTCATTTTTTCTTTGGAACTATCTTTGATTGACAATTTGGCTCCGGCAATCATATAATATCTTCAACAACGAAGGCGTTGGAGATTTTTCTCCGGCGCCTTTTCTGTTGTCCGAATTCTAGGCGGCAGGCTTTTCTGATTCAGAATTGCCTTTTGAAATTCTACAGGCAACATAATCTTCTTGTCTGTATGCATATGCCGCTGCAATGGGATTTCAGCTGCCAGGAAAAACGGACAGCAGTGCCGGGGTTTCCGTCAAAGATCTGGCTCGGCGGAAGCTTCGGACGGTAACAGAGCAAAGGGCGGCAACGCCCGGCGCACCGAAAAGAGGAGGAGATATTATGACAGAAGAAATTTTAAGTGCCATTAATGGAGAAGTATTTGGCGTCTGGTTTTTGATCGGCGCTGCGCTTGTATTCTGGATGCAGGCTGGCTTCGCAATGGTAGAGGCCGGATTTACACGGGCGAAAAATACCGGTAATATCCTCATGAAGAACCTGATGGATTTCTGTATCGGAACCATTATGTTCATCCTGATCGGTTTTGGACTGCTGCTCGGTGAAGATCTGGCTGGCTTTATCGGAAAGCCCGGATTTGACATTTTCACGAGCTATCAGGATTTTGACTGGTCGAACTTCGTATTCAACCTGGTGTTCTGCGCGACGACCGCTACGATCGTTTCCGGAGCCATGGCAGAGCGTACCAAGTTCTTATCATATTGTATTTACTCAGCGGTTATCTCCGCACTGATCTACCCGATCGAAGCACACTGGATCTGGGGCGGCGGCTGGCTTGCCCAGCTGGGCTTCCATGATTTCGCCGGTTCCTGCGCCATCCATATGGTCGGCGGTATCTCTGCCCTGATCGGTGCGAAGATCCTTGGACCGCGTATCGGAAAGTTTGAGAAAGATAAATCCGGCAACATCACAAAGGTAAACGCTTTCCCGGGACACAACCTCCCGCTCGGCTGCCTTGGCTGCTTCATCCTCTGGCTTGGCTGGTATGGATTTAACGGCGCTGCCTGTACAAGTGTAGAACAGCTTGGTTCTGTTTTCCTGACCACGACAGTCGCTCCTGCTACTGCAACGGTCGTATGTATGATTTTCACCTGGATCAAATACGGCAAACCGGATGTTTCCATGTGCCTGAACGCTTCTCTGGCTGGCCTGGTGGCAATCACCGCTCCTTGCGATGTTACCGACTGCTTCGGCGCTCTGGTCATCGGCGCGGTTGCCGGACTGCTCGTTGTATTCGGCGTATGGCTTCTCGACAACAAGCTTCGCATCGACGACCCGGTCGGCGCGGTTGCGGTACATATGATGAATGGTATCTGGGGTACGATCGCGGTTGGCCTGTTCGCAACCACCTCTGCTCCGGGCAATGACACACTCACCGGCCTCTTTTACGGCGGCGGTTTTAGTCTCCTTGGAAAACAGCTGACCGGCTTTGTGGCAGTAGCAGCCTGGACCGCAGTAACCATCACCATTACCTTTTCCATCATCAAAGCCATTTTCGGTCTGCGTGTTTCGGAAGAAGAAGAAATCCTTGGTCTGGACGCGACCGAGCATGGTCTGCCGAGCGCATATGCAGGCTTCAGTATCATGGATGTTTCCAATACTTCTATGAGTGTCAATGCCAATACAGAGCTTGGCAATGATGACTATGTAACTGCTTCACAGGCGCAGAAGGATGCGGCGGTCAAAGTGGTCAAGGCTCCGGCTTCCGATACCGGCATTTACAAGGTATCGATTATTGCCAGACTGTCCCGCTATGACGTTCTGAGAAAGGCCATGAATGACATCGGCGTAACCGGCATGACTGTGACCCAGGTTATGGGCTGCGGCATCCAGAAGGGCGCGGGCGAGAAATACCGTGGCGTAGAGCTTGACGCGACCCTGCTTCCGAAGGTAAAGGTCGAAATTATCGTCGGCAACCTGCCGGTAGATACGGTCATTGAAACCGCTAAGAAAGCGCTTTACACCGGCCACATCGGCGATGGCAAGATCTTCGTTTATAACGTAGACAGAGTTGTGAAGGTTCGTACCGGTGAAGAAAACCTGGCAGCGTTGAATGATGTAGAGTAAACGTAACTACAAAAATGCAGCCAATGGAATTATCGGCTGTTCTGAATCATTTTCAGATAAGCAACATCTGTGCACAGCCCCCTTGCGCACAGCAAAGGCTCCGGTGTAAAAACCGGAGCCTTTCTTTTATACGCAGGGCTGCAAGAGGTATTTTCCGGCTGTCGCCGGACACAGCCCGCGCGGCGAGTAGGAGCCAGAAGGCTGCCTCCTACTCGATCGCAGGGCCGCGCATAGAATGACAGCTACGCATTTAATTCCGTCGCCGCCCCATAAAATATCAGGGAAAGCATCCCCGGTCCGGTGTGCGCACCGATCACCGGACAAAGCATCGTAATGCGCACATCCGCATCCGGATTGATTTTCAATACCATTTCTTTAAGCTCCGCCGCCGCGTCTTTACAGTCCGCACAGCAGATGTAAGCCGCATTGCCAAATTTGGAATCATATCGATCCTTATAATAATCCGCCAGGGCGCGCATCGCCTGACGGCTGCCCCGCTTTTTCGCCACCGATACCAGTTTGCCCTGCGCATCAATGGTCAGCAGCGGCTTGATGTTCAGTGCGGAACCAACAATCGCCGTCGCCGCCGAAATACGCCCGCCGCGGCGCAGATAAACCAGGTCTTCTACCATAAACCAGTGATTGAGATACGTGAGGTTTTCCCGCAGCCAGGCAGCGTTCTCTTCCAGCGTCATCCCCGCCTCCCGGTTTTTCGCCGCCGACTCAGCAAGCATCCCCATCCCGCCAGTCGCAGAGAGACTGTCTATCACCTCAATATTCACGTTCTCATACTGCTCTTTCATCGTCTCCGCCGCCAGCAGCGCAGACTCATAAGTCTTACTGAGGCCGCTCGAAAGCGCAATGTACAGAATGGAAGTTCCTTCCTTCAAATACGGCCCAAAGGTTTCCTCATACTGATAGGGCGTGATCTGGCTGGTCTTTGTCGCTACATTCTGGCGCATGCTTTCATAAAAATAATGCATCCGCTCATCGCTCTCCGGACCTGTTGCGAGAAAGGTCTCGCTGCCGAGTACGTATTCCATCGGGACAAAACGGATTCCGTAATGCTCGGCTATTTTGGGATCAATATCCAGGGACATATCTACAAAAATCTCATAATTCATATTCTTTTCCTCTCGCTGGTATATACTCTGCCTGCCAGAATCACTGTCATTTCATCCAGCGCAGGCAGCTCCTTCTGCTGCCCTCACTATACTATATCTCAAATCTTCTGTCAACGGTGCTGCTCGGTACTTTCCCGGCTACAGATCATCCCTGACCGCACAGTATGTGCGTGGTCAGATTGTGACCTGTAACCTTTCCGTCAGTGCGCGGTCGCCAGTCTGCTGCTGTGCTGCCCATGCTTTTTTTCTTTTGAAGCCTTACTGATCTCTGCCGCGTGGCTGTCGCCTTTCGCGTTCATAATCAGCATTTGCAGGCGATTCTCAATGTTCGCGAAGCTGACATCCGGGTCATAATCCAGCGGCAGAATCTGCGCGTCCGGGTAGATTTCCTTCAGCTTCTTGGAGATGCCTCGCCCGACCACATGGTTCGGCAGGCAGCCAAAGGGCTGCAGGATGACAAAGGCGCGGCAGCCTTTCTTCGCGTGATGCAGAATCTCACCCGGAATCAGTACGCCCTCGCCGGCGTCGAACGTGTGATGGATAATCGGGTCGCTGTCATGCACCAGCTCCGGCAGCCGGGCCGGGCGCTCATAGAGCGGATGCTCACACGCGATGGAGTCAGAGACATTATGCGCAAAATCAAACACTTCATTCACCGTCGCCGGCCATGCCTTCTCCGTCAGCTTCCGATCCAGATGGTATTCTTTGTTCTGGGCATCCTGATAGAAATAGGTTTTCTGAATGACGTCCGTCATCCTTGCCTCAATGATCTCAAACCCGTTCTTTTCCAGATAATCCTCGATGTCATGATTCGCACCTTGGTGGAAGTTCAGCAGGTATTCTCCGACAATCAGTACGCGCGGCTTCGGGTGGGAGCGGTCATAGTCAATATTTTTCATGAGCTCGATTCCTTTTTTGAAGCCACGCCGCGCCCCGTTCAGACCATGCTTTTCCAGACCAAAGATCAGCTCATCCATCGCCGCCTCAAAGGCGCGGTTCGTGCTGCCCGGCACCTTCTCATACGGGCGAATCTTGCGGAGCAGCTCCTCCAGCTCATCAATCATCGGCAGACAAAAAGCAATCTTTATGGATGCAAGAAGATTCAGCTTATACCCAGGATGTAGGTTGTGGTAATCCACGTCATCATTTGTCACAATCGCCACATGGCTGTATCCCGCGTCATCCAGCGCCTTGCGCAGAAGCGCGCTATAATGCGTCAGGCGGCAGTCGCCGACATATTTTGCCATCGCGATGGTGACATCTTTGTCGTCGTACTTGCCGCTCCGCAGTGCGGCAAGCGCTTCCCCGATCACAATCTGCGCTGGGAAACAGATATCATTATGTACATACTGTTTACCGAGACGGATTGCCTCCTCGCGGCCAACATCCAGCGGCTCTGCTTTCATATGGTGCTGGCTTCCCATCGCGGCGGCCATCAGGCGCGCAAACGCATGGGAGGTATTGGGCACAAGCAGGATTTTTTCCTTCCGGTCTGCTTTGGTAAACTTGACCGGATACGGATCCGGCAGCTCATGTACCCGCAGTGCCTCCTTTTTACGGCGGCGCATTTCTACCGTCTCTACAAAGGAGCGGACGCGGATGCGCAGCGGCCCCTGAATATCACTCTCATCCACTTTCAGGACCAGCGGCGTCTTGCCAGAGATTTCCTTCATCAGACGGATAATCTCATCCGACAGGTAGGCGTCATGACCGCAGCCGAAGCTGACAATCTGCACATATTCCAGATGCTCACTCTGCGCCGCGAGAATCGCGGTGGAAAGCATCCGCGCATGGTAATTATTTACAATATCCAGACGGCTCCTGCTCAAATCCACCTTATCAATCCCCGGCACGGAATCCGCGGTCAGCACCGGAATGCCAAGACTTGTAAACATTTCCGGCAAATCATGGTTGACCAACGCATCATTCTGGTAGGGACGCGACGCCAAAACCACCGCATAGCGTCCTTCTTTTTCCACCTGGTCGATGATCTCCTGTCCAGCCTTTTTCAGTTCGCGGGAAAAGGTCTCCTGCGCTTCGTCCCCGGCCGCGATAGCCTGCATTGTCTCTTCCGACGGAATGCCGAAGGTCTCCTCCATGTATTTCGTCAGCTGATGATTCCGGTTCGTCGTCTTATGCCAATGGAACAGCGGCGCATCAAACGGAATTCCCCAGCGTTTTTCCGGGTTATCCGAATTGCGGATGACGATCGGATAGCCCTTCACTACCGCACACATGGACTCACTCGTCTTCTCGGTATTCTCTGAATTCACCGTCGTGATCGAAGGCATGAAAATACGGTCTACAGAACCGTTCTTATTATTTTTTCCTTTCTCCACCAGGTTCCGGATATGTCCGTGTACCAGCTTTGCCGGAAAGCAAACAGTATCTGAAGTCACTGCGGAAAGGCCGTTCTCATAAATTTTTCGCGTGCTCTTATCCGAAATCCGTACCGCAAATCCAAGCGATTTCCAGAATGTCGTCCAGAACGGCATCGTCTCCCAGAAGGAAAGCACACGGGGAATACCGATCGTAATGCCGCGCTCCTCTTTGTATATTTTTGGATATGGATACTCACGGAACAAAAGCTCCTCGCGCAGCCGGAACAGGTTCGGCACCCGATCCTTTTCCGCTTTCTTTTCTTTCAGTTGTTCGCGCACACCTGCATCCTTCGGGTCGCCCAGAATCTCCCCACGCTCACAGCGGTTGTTTGTAATCCAGGAATTCCCGTTCGAAAAACGGACAATCGTGCGCTTGCAGTGGTTCGTGCAGAATGGACACGGCGAATTCGACTCCTGTGTATAAGAAAACTGCTCAATCGCGTCCAGGCCGATGAAAGTACGCTGAAAGCCGTCTGCAGCTGCTTCACAATGCTCTTTTGTCAGCAGTGCTGCGCCGATCGCGCCCATCAGCCCCGGATAAGGCGCCCGTGTCACCTCACGGCCGGTATATTGCTCCAGTGCACAAAGCACCGCGTCATTCTGGAAGGTGCCGCCCTGCACGACTATCGTATCGCCGAGGGAATCCAGATTGGAGATGCGGATGACCTTCGTAAAAACATTTTCTATAATGGATCGGCAAAGCCCCGCCATAATGTCGCCGGACTGCTTACCGTTTCGCTGCTCCGTGACAATGCTGCTGTTCATAAATACCGTACAGCGGCTGCCAAGAACCGCCGGATGCTGCGAGGCAAAAGCGGTCTTCGCAATCTCCTTCACCGGAATGTGCAGTGAAGAAGCAAAATTTTCCAGAAAAGAACCGCAGCCAGAAGAGCAGGCCTCATTGATGACAATATTCGTCACAATTCCGTGATCCACCCAGATAGCCTTCATATCCTGGCCGCCAATGTCCAGAATAAAAGTGGCGTTATCCACATACTTTGCCGCCGCTCTTGCGTGCGCAACGGTCTCTACCATATGGCACTCCGTACTCCAGGCCTTTGAAAACAGCATCTCCCCATAACCGGTCGACCCGGCCGCGATGATCGACAGCTCCGCTCCGGCCGCGCGGTAACGGTCACGGATCGCAAGAATGGCTCTCTTTGCGACCATCAGAGGCTCGCCCTCATTCGGCGAATAGAAGGAATCCAGAATATTCTCCTTCTCGTCCATCAGAACAAACTTTGTCGTCGTACTGCCGGAATCAATCCCCAGATACGCGCGAACCGTCTCTCCTGGCTGCGGCTGGTAAGGCACACACTCCTCCAGCACATGGCGTGCCAGGAAGCGTTCCTGTTCCTCTTCCGATGAGAAATACGGCTTCGACGGGTCATACGTCCCCACAGCCGCAGTCGGTGCAACAGCTCCTGCGGCGCTTTCAAACGCGCAGGAATCCGCCCCGGAGGATGGCTTCGCCTGCCCGTCATGCTCCCGCTTCAAAGCCCCATCCTTCATACAATGCGTTTTCGCAGACAGATCATCCTGCTGCCGACCGAAAGGAGAAGTTGTTTCCAGCCGTTCGCGCAGCTGCCCCGGCGTGTACTCTGACGTACGCGCGGCAAACATCGTCTCAAGCGACAGCGCCGCACCATAGGCAATCATAATTTCCGGCCGCTCCGGAATCAGCGTCTCCTCCGGAGAGAGTCCCAGCCGCTCGGCAAACACGCCGATCAGCCGCGGGTTAAAGGTCAGCGGCCCGCCCTCAAAAACAACCGGTTTTTCAATATCCAGTCCCTGCGCCAGACCACCGATCGTCTGCTTCGCAATCGCGTGGAACGCCGACAGCGCCAGATCCTGCCGGGAAACGCCCTGGTTCAGCAGCGGCTGAATATCTGTCTTCGCGTACACGCCGCACCGCCCGGAAATATCATAGACACAAGTGCCCTGCTCCGCGAGGGCATTAAACTCCTCCACCGGCGTCTTTAAAACCTTTGCAATCTCATCTATAAACGCGCCTGTGCCGCCCGCGCAGCTGCCATTCATGCGCATATCACCCACATTCAGCTCTCCAGTCGCAGCGTCCCGATGAAAGAAAATCATCTTCGCGTCCTGGCCGCCCAGCTCAATCGCCGTCCCTACCTCATTATAGTAGGATCGAAGCGCAATGGAATTTGCCACAACCTCCTGTATGTAAGGGACGCCCAGCCGCCTCGCGACCTCACCGCCGCCTGAACCGGTCAGGGCCAGGCGCAGCATGGCGTCCGGAAAATTCTCCTTAAAAGCGTCGAGCGCAAGGCACACACTGTGTACCTGCGCTGCGTTATGTCGTCTGTAATCAGAATATAAAATCTGTTTTGTTCCCGGATCCGTCACAACAATCTTCGTCGTCGTAGACCCTACATCAACGCCAACCAGAAGCGGCTGGGAACCTGATGTTTTCTTTGGCATATCTTCACTGCTCCTTCATTCAAAAACCTGTCATTTTTTGTCCGCTCATTGTATTTTAACATGAGGCAAGGCTATGTCAAGTGAAAAAACCATAACTTTACGTTGCTTTTTTTCCCATTCTGTTGTATCATGCACTCTAACGGGCAAATCCGTCCGAAATAATATAATTATACATACCATTGGTAACTATTCAGAACAGCAGGCCGCAGACCGCCTGCGATGCAGGCTATATGCCGCTAACGCGTCATATGTCTGTGGCTTGATGGGCGTCTCCGTTCCACTCCGGTCGGCGCTAAGCGAACGTCCACTGGACGTTCAGCGCCCGCCCATCCCGAAATGAAAATACAGCCTTTAGCAGGTAAACCTGCACAGTCTGTCTTTTCATTTCGTTGCTGTTCTGAACTGTTACCCATTTTGTTGAAAAAGAGGAGATGATCTTTTGGCATCGGATGACGCCAGTGGGCTACTACTGATTATACTGCTTATTTTATTCTTTTTATCCGCTTTCTTTTCTTCCGCGGAAACTGCATTAACGACCGCAAACCGGATTCGTCTGCAGTCGCTTGCGGATGAGGGGGATAAGCGTGCTCTTACTGTTCTCAAAACGGTGGAAAACCGTTCCAAGCTTCTGAGTACCCTTTTGATCGGAAATAACCTTGTGAATAACTTTCTCTCCGCTCTGACCGCATCCCTGGCAATCAAACTGGCCGGAGATGGTTCCGTCAGCATCGCGACCGCTGTCCTTACGGTTCTGATCCTGATCTTTGGAGAGATCACACCGAAGACCATCGCTTCCAATTATCCGGAAAAGCTGGCTCTGGTATATTGTCCGGTTATCAGCGTGCTGATGAAAGTGCTGACGCCAGTCATTTATATCATCAATTCCATCTGCCGGCTGCTGCTTCTGCCTTTTCATATTGACCTGGAAGGCTCTATGGAGCCAGTGACCGAGCAGGAGCTGCGCACGTTCGTCGATGTCAGCCATCAGGAAGGCGTAATTGAGAAAGAAGAGCGTGAGATGATCTACAACGTAGTAGATTTCGGGGACTCCCTGGTCAAAGACGTCATGGTCCCGCGCTCAGAGGTAGTTATGATCAGTGATACAGACACCTACGACGAGATCAAACAGACCTTCCGCAGTGAAAAATACTCGCGGCTCCCGGTTTATCATGAGGATCCGTCGCACGTCGTCGGCATTCTGAACATCAAGAAATTTTTCTGCTACGACGGCGGATGGGACTTTTCCCTGGAGGAAGCTATGTACAAGCCCCATTTCTCCTACGAATTCAAAAAGACCGCCGATCTGCTGGATTCCATGCGGGAGGACTCCGCCAGTCTGTCTGTTGTGCTGGACGAATACGGTGAAACCGTCGGCATCGTCTCTCTGGAAGACCTGCTCGAAGAGATCGTAGGGGATATCCGGGATGAATACGACGAAGATGAGGCCAATCAGATCCGCCAGATTTCTGACCGCGAATATCAGATCGAGGGATCCGTCAAGCTGGATGACATCAATGACACGCTCGGCCTGTCTCTGGAATCCGAAGCCTGCGACTCCATCGGCGGTCTCGTCATCGAGCTGCTTGACGATCTGCCGGAAGAGCAGGACACCGTCACCATGGAGGATGGCACACAGCTTCTGGTGTTAAAAATGGAAGAAAATAAGATCGAGCTTGTAGAACTGCTGCTGCCGGAATCCGCGGCAGACAAGACCGAAGAAGAAGAAACGGCCGCCAGCGATATTGGATGATGAGTCGTTCGAAGAACTTTCCTATAGGACAAAGAAGCCGTCAGCCTTTCGAGGCTAGCGGCTCTTTTGTATCCAATTTTATTTTCTCCACGTTCCTCTTGAGAACAGAATCAGCATCGGATACAGCTCCAGGCGCCCTGCCAGCATATCAAAAATCATTACCAGCTTGGAGAGGTAGGAAAATCCGCTAAAATTTCCCGTCGGTCCGACAATTTCCAGACCGGGGCCGATGTTATTCAGAGTCGCCGCCACTGCGGTAAAATTCGTCGTAAAATCAAAATTATCCAGTGAAACAATCAAAAGTGAAAGCGCAAACACAGCTGCGTACGCGACCAGAAACACATTCACGGAACGCACCGTAGACTGCTCAATCACACGCCCGTCCAGCTTCTGTTTCCGGACATGGTGCGGATGCAGGATCACATCAAGCTCATTCCGGATCGAATGAACCAGAATCATGATGCGCTGCACCTTAATACCGCCGCCGGTACTGCCCGCGCAGGCGCCAATGCACATCAGAATTACCAGAATCGTTTTCGAAAAAGACGGCCAGAGATTAAAGTCTGTGGTCGCGAAGCCGGTGGTCGTGATGATCGTTGCTACCTGAAACGCCGCCTGCTGAACGGTCTCCAGTACACCGCCAAACATGCTGTAAACATTAACCGAAATCAAAAGAATGGAGACCAGGATGATCAGCAGGTAAACACGCACTTCTGTCATCTTAAACGCACTCTTCCATTTCTTTTTCCAGAGTAGATAGTAAAAGCTGAAGTTCACACCAAAGAGAATCATAAACAGCGTCGTCACAACCTGTAAATAGGTGTTATAGCTCGCCATGCTGTCATTTCGGATACCAAAGCCGCCAGTGCCCGCCGTGCCAAATACGGTAATCAGAGAATCAAACAACGGCATACCGCCAATCAGCAACAGAACCAGCATGATCAGACTCATAGCCACATACATGCGGTACAGCAGCCCTGCGGTACCTTTCACCTTTGGCACAAGCTTTCCGACCGACGGGCCAGTACTCTCCGCTTTCATCATATACATATTGCCGCCGCCGGCCAAAGGCAGAATCGACATGATAAACACCAGTACACCCATACCGCCGATCCAGTGTGTAAAGCTGCGCCAGAACAGCAGACAGCGCGGCATGATTTCCACATCCGAGAGAATCGTAGAACCGGTCGTTGTAAATCCGGAGACAGTCTCAAACAATGCGTCAATATAATTCGGAATAGCGCCTGCAATCACAAACGGCAGCGCACCGAATGCGCTGAGTACAATCCAGCACAGGGAAACCGTCAAAAAACCTTCCCTCGCGTGCATCGTCTTTTTCCCGGGATCTTTCAGCGTCAGAAGAAGCCCCGCTGCCACACAGAAGCCCATCCCGGAAAGCAGCGCAAACCCTTCCTGCTCCCGGTATAGCAGCGCAACCACCAGCGCCGGAAACATCAGTCCGGCCTCCAAAATCAAAACCCATCCCAGTATGTATCGGATTAATTTATAATTCATCTCTCTACTGACCTCTTTGTCTGGATTCCCCAGCTAAAGGTCACACCACGACCAAATATACGTTATTTTAAGCAACTACAGGTGTGACCTATAACGATTTCTCATGCCAGGATATCCTCAATATCATCCAGTCCTTTCTCTTGTGTAACGATGATAACACTGTCGTCAACCTGCATCCGGTCAGCCCCGCGCGGAATGATCACCTTCCCCTGCCGGTAAATGCAGGCCACCAGGATTCCTTTGCGAATCGGAAGCTCCTGTAACGTGGATTCCGTCACGCGTGATTTTGAACGGATGATAAACTCCAGCGCCTCCGCTTTCCCGTCAATGATCTTATGTAATGTCTCCACGTTGCTCCCGAAGGTGTTTTTCATAGAACGCGCGTAGCGGATAATCATTTCCGCTGTGATATCCTTCGGATGGACAATCGTATCCAGATCCAGTTCCCGAATCACCTCATCAAAGGCAATCCGGTTGATCTTCGTAATAATTTTTCTCTCTCCTTCAATCTTCTTTGCGTACAGAGAGATCAGAATATTCTCTTCATCAATATTGGTCAGGGCAGCGAAACTCTCGTACTGCTCCAGCCCCTCTTCGAGAAGCAGCTCCTTATCCGTGCCGTCTCCATGAACGATCGTCGCTTTCGGGAGCATTTCGCTGAGTGCTTCACACCTCTCATAGCTTTTCTCTATAATCTTGACACGGATGCCCACCGCCTGCAGCAGCACAGTCAGATAATAAGCCAGAGGACTGCCGCCGACAATCATGATATTCTTCACCTGATTGGAAAGGATTCCGATCTGACGGAAAAACTGATTCGCGTCCGAGCTTCCCCCGACAATCGCGATCTGATCCTTCTCCTGCAGCACCGTATTGCCATCCGGTATAATCAGGTCTTTCCCCCGCTCAATGGCGCAGATCAGGATATTGCCGTGAATCTTGCGTGACAAATCCGCGATCCGCACTCCGTTCAGCATGGAGCCTTCCCGTACCCGGAATTTCAGAATATCCACACGGCTTTTCGCAAACGAATCCACATCAATCGCGGACGGGAATTTCAGGTTCCGCGCAATTTCCAGCGCGGCAGCCATATCCGGATTGATAATCATGGAAATATGAAATTTATCCCGGATAAAACCGATCTCCGAATGGTACTCCGGATTGCGCACCCGCGCGATGGAATGACACTTCCCGCCGTCTTTTGCCATCAGGCAGCAGAGCAGATTAATCTCATCCGATCCGGTGACAGCGATCAACAGGTCTGCGGTCTCCACCCCTGCCTCCAGCTGGGTCGAGTGGCTCGCGCCGTTGCCAGTGATACCCATCAGGTCATACTGACCGGAAACATCTTCAACCAGGTCTTCTTTTTTATCTATGACTGTGACATCGTTTTCCTCGTCACAGAGTTCTGCAGCCAGGGTTGTGCCCACCTTGCCCAGGCCGACAATAATGATCTTCATACGTTATCTCCCGTTATTACACAGTAAATTCCATGCAACTGTTCTTACTGCACCATTACACGTAGAAACCGATTGCTACGTGCTGCGCACTTTTGCTGTCACTTCTACAGAAATTCCTTTCCAAGCTTCGCAAACTCCGGCAGCGCATTCACGATCGTCTCGTAGGAAACGCAGTATGCCAGCCGCACATAACCCGGACACGCAAATGAGCTGCCCGGTACAATCAGGATATGATACTTTTTAGCTGCGTTCACAAAGGCCGCCTCAGCAGCCGCGAGATCCGTCCCTTCCGCCGCATCCTTTGCCATCGGTACCTTCAGCCACAGGTAAAACGCTCCCTGCGGGCGGACACAGGTAAAGCCAAGCTCTGTCAGTCCCTCATAAAGTGTCTTGCGATTCCTGTCATAAAACGCAAGATCTGCCTGGCAGTCTACACATCTGCCCACCGCCAGCTGAATCAGAGACGGTGCATTCACACAGCCGCTGATGCGGTTCGCAATCGTCGCAGCGTCAATTGTCATGGCACTCTCTTCCAGCTCATCCGGAATCAGGACATAACCGATGCGCTCTCCCGGCAGAGAAAGGGATTTGCTGTAAGAATAAACTACCATCGTATTGGCATAATACTTTGTCACAAACGGAACTGTCGCCCCGTCAAACACCAGCTCCCGGTAGGGCTCGTCCGAAATCAGATAAATCGCGTGTCCATATTCCTTCTGCTTCTCCTCCAGAATCGCCGCCAGCGCCTGAATCGTCTCTTCCGAATAAACCACGCCGGTCGGATTGTTCGGGTTGTTGATAATCACTGCTTTCGTCTTTTCATTGATTTTCACCCGGAATGCCTCCCGGTTGATCTGAAAGGTCTCCGTATCCGGTTCCACCGTCACCAGCACACCGTCATAATTCGTCACATACGCGCGGTACTCCAGAAAATAGGGCGCAAAGGTAATCACCTCATCTCCGGGATTCAGAAGCGTCTTCAACGCAACATTCAGCCCGCTCCCAGCGCCCACTGTCATAATCAGATTCCGCCCCGCAAATTTCGTGTCAAACCGCTCGTTCAGATTTGCGGCAATCGCCTCGCGCACTTCCGGATAGCCGGCGTTGCTCATATAACCGTGCACATAAAGCGAATCCTCCTCATCCAGAATGTCCTTTATCGCCTGGTTCACCCGCTGCGGTGCAGGAACATTCGGATTGCCAAGACTGAAATCATAAACCTTATCCGCACCGTAGAGCTCCGCCATCTTTTTTCCTTCCTCGAACATCATGCGGATAGCCGAATTGTTCTCAAGGAACGGACGCATTTTTTCTGAAATCATTTGTAAAATCCCCCTTTCAACTTCGGCTATACTTTACTACAACCATACCGCCTTTTCAAGCTTATTTTCCCGAAAATCCATATCTTTCCGCTGTTTTTCCTCACGCTTATGCGTTCTCTTTCCCATATCTGCAAAACGTAGCATTTCATCACCTTCACAATCACAACGATTTCAGCCCATGTGCCCAAAAAAGAAGATCAGACTCCCGACAACCTTCCCGGCTGCCAGCGCAATCACCATCCAGCTCACATTCCGCGTAATTCCCAGTCTTCTGCTGTAAACAGGAAAAATTTCGACGATTTCCGCCAGTGCCATAATCCAGCCGCCGATAAAGATTCCGATAAAAAGCCCCGCAATCACCAGCATCCAGGCTCCAACCGCCAGTTTAAAATCAAATACCGTGACCACATCCCCGACCACAGCCCCCAGAAAAATTGCGTCTTCATACCACAGAATCTGCCGCGCAGTGTGAGAAATACCAATAAAGCGTGTCAGGATTCCCAGCCCAATCATCACCGACGCCACACCGCCCGCTACCAGAAACCCAGACGCAAATCCGGTAATTACCGCCAATATCTGCCCCATTTTTGCCCCCACAATTTGATCATTGTTACCTCTGCTCTTCCTTTTTGTCCTGAGAATTTTCCCTCGCCTTGGCCTCAATCATGGTCTTATCGACGTCATCCTCATAGACACGCATCTGCACCTGCAGCGGCGTCGGATCGGCCTGATGCTTTTTTCGCGCAAAATGATGGAAAAACAACAGAATTCCCAGGCCGACTCCAATCGAATAAGAAATCTCCAGCAGCATCGCCCCGCCCGAAGCCTCCCCGGTCAGCAGCTCATACAATCGCGCAAACAGATCTGTCATTCCCACATCCATGTGAAACGCCATAATCGAAAAAGCCGCGCCAAAAAAAGACAGGAAACAAATCACTACCGTTTTCATGCCGCTCCATATCCGTATCCGGCTCTCCATTCCCTCAGAAGACCGTTCCACCGTCAGGATAAAATCCGTCTCACCGAGATTATTCACATCAAGCTTCGGGTATTCCTGCCAGATCACAGGCAGCACATCCATGAGAGAAAACACATAGCGTCCCGGCCCCTGTACCCGCTCCGTCGGCAGCCGCAGGGTCTTCACCTTGTTTTCCGTCGGCTTATCCGCGCAGCAAATCTGCGCAATCTCGCCGAGACGCACAGAAACGGGTAGTCCCGAAACTCTCACGTTCTTATCGATTTTCAGGTAAAGCGTATCTGACGCACTCAAAGCAATCGATTGCTCCTTTCCAGATGATCACAGCCCAACACCAGTTCCGCGTTACTCGGCTGACTTACCTGCACTCCCATATAAAACCACACGAAAATAACGCAGAAAATCAGCAAAGCCAATGCCAGCAGCAGCAAATACCACTTCGTTTTCATAAAAGTGTTTTCATTCCTTTCTTATTTACTCGGTAGTATAACCAGTAACAGGAAAATAATGCAAAAAAAGGATTCTGTTTGACACAGATGATCTGGCCAAACAGAATCCTCTCTTCTTTCTGCTTATCACAATCTGTTGATACAAGGGACAAAAAGTCAGGAATGGAGCGCTTGCGCTTTCGCAATTTTCACAATGCGGCTCGTGCCAAGGCGTGATGCGCCCAATTCCAGAAAATGCGCCGCGTCGTCAAGCGATGAAATCCCTCCCGCTGCCTTAATCTTCACATTTTTGCCTACGTGCTTCGCAAACAGGGCGACATCATCGAAAGTCGCACCCGCTGTACTGAAACCTGTGGATGTTTTGATAAAATCAGCGCCTGCCTCCGTGACAACCTCACAAAGACGAACCTTCTCTTCGTCCGTCAGCAGGCAAGTCTCAATAATAACTTTCAGGATTTTACTGCCGCAGGCCGCTTTCAGGGTGCGAATTTCATCCAGAAGACAGTCATATTTCTGATCCTTCACCCAGCCGATATTAATCACCATATCAATTTCATCAGCGCCGTTTGCAATTGCATCCTTTGTCTCGAATTCCTTGACTGCGGTAGTGTTATAGCCATTCGGGAATCCGATGACTGTGCAGACGGCCGGTTCCTGGGTTAACGCCAGAGTGTCCAGATATTCCCTGGCCTGTTTTACATAGCTTGGCGGGATGCATATAGACGCTGTCTCATATTTCACCGCATCGTCGCAAATCTGCTGAATCTGCTCCCAGGTTGCGCTCTGGGATAGCAATGTGTGGTCTACGTGCTGAAGTATTTCTTTCAATTCCATTTTAGTTCCTCCTTTTGTTTAAGAATTTTTTTCGTTTTCACCGCCTGCCACAGCAGATACAGCAAAATCAGCGCCCATACCGCGACTAGTATAACGTTCGATATTTAACTCGACTTTTTCAGCGGGAGCGTATCCACT
>JAJPWX010000016.1 GCA_021205755.1 Lachnospiraceae bacterium
AAATAATACTAAAAATAGTATTCATCAAAATAAGGTCGATTTCCATATATTAGTATATTAAATAAAAGGAGAAGTATATGAACATTATTTTGCTCTCTGGCGGAAGCGGTAAACGTCTGTGGCCGCTTTCCAATGATGTCCGGAGTAAACAATTTATTAAGTTATTTAAAGATAGTGATGGTAATTATGAATCTATGGTGCAGCGTGTGTATCGACAAATTACTGAGGTTGATCCATCTGCTAAGGTGACGATTGCTACAAGTAAATCACAGGTAAGTGCTATACATAATCAATTGGGAGATAAAGTTTCTATTTGCGTAGAACCATCTAGGCGAGACACTTTTTCAGCTATTCTTTTGGCTGCTGCCTATTTGCATGATGAGCTTGGAACATCTGTTGACGATGTTGTGATCGTTTGCCCGGTTGATCCATATGTGGAGAACAGCTATTACGAATGTGTAGCGAAACTAGAAGCTTCAGTAAAGCAAGGAACAGCAAATCTAACCCTTATGGGGATTGAGCCAACATATCCGAGTGAAAAATATGGCTATATTATTCCAGAAAATAACAGGGACATTAGTAGCGTAAAAGAGTTTAAGGAAAAACCCAATATTAAAACAGCGAAGGAATATTTAAAAAAGAATGCATTGTGGAATGCCGGCGTGTTTGCTTTCAAACTCAGTTACTTGCTTGATAAAGCTCATGACATAGTAGAATTCTCTGACTATCGTGATTTATATGTTATATACGAGACACTGCCAAATATCAGTTTTGACTACGCTTTGGTTGAGAAAGAAACATCCATTCAAGTTGTGCGTTATTCCGGTTCATGGAAAGATGTCGGCACATGGAACATGATGGCGGAGGTTATGGCAGATGACATAAAAGGAAAGGCTATTATGGATGAAACCTGTGAGAACACACAGATCATCAACGAATTGAACATACCAATTCTAGCTATGGGATGCAAAGATATGGTCATTGCTGCAAGTGGTGACGGTATTTTAGTTTCTGATAAAGAACGCAGCGGCTACATGAAACCATTTGTCGAGGAGATCAGCACGGGTGTGATGTTTGCTGAAAAGTCTTGGGGTACATATACAGTAATAGATGCGCAGCAGGGGGCAATGACGGTTAAGGTTTCTATTCGTGCAGGGGAACATATGAGTTACCACAGTCATGATTATCGTGAGGAAGTATGGACAGTTGTTTCCGGTAAAGGCAAGGCTACGATTGACGGTATGGAACAGGTGTTATGCGTTGGTGATGTGATCGCAATAGCTGCAGGATGCAAACATATGGTAGAAGCCGATACAGATTTGGATATTATTGAGGTTCAGATTGGTGAATCTATTATTGCGGATGATAAAAAGAAATATGAGATAGAGAGGTAGCGTAGGAAACCCGTTATGGAAATTATGAAATTATTGCCGGCGGGTAAGGATTATCTCTGGGGTGGCACAAGGCTTCGGGAAGAGTTTGGGAAAAACATCAACATGACACCGCTGGCTGAGACGTGGGAATGTTCTGTGCACCCGGATGGTCCCAGCGTGGTAGCAAACGGTAAATATTCAGGAACAACACTGGCAGAGGTGTTAAAAGAGCATCCAGAATATCTCGGTACAAAGGTTGGAGATACTAAAGAATTGCCAGTTTTGGTGAAACTTGTTGACGCCAAGAATGCCTTGTCCGTTCAGGTACACCCGAACGATACGTATGCAAGAGAACACGAAGGACAGAACGGCAAGTCTGAGATGTGGTATGTCATAGATGCAGATGAAGAAGCAACTCTTATCTATGGTTTTAAACACCCAGTGACTGAGAAATTGCTGCGAAATGCCGTGGAGCAAGGAAATTTGGATAAGCATCTGCAAAGAGTGAAAGCTCATAAGGGTGATATCTATTACGTGCCAGCCGGTATTGTGCATGGTATAGGAGCCGGAATGTTGGTTGCTGAGATACAGGAAAGTTCAAATGTGACTTACCGCGTTTATGACTATGACCGTGTGGACAAGGATGGTAAAAAGCGGGAGCTCCATTTTGAAAAGTCTATGGAAGTTATGGATATGGGAGTTGCTCCTGAAGCTAAGCAAAAGCATAAGTTAGTTTATTACTACCCAGGCTGTTCAAGGGAAATACTTTGCCGTTGCAAGTACTTTGAGACGGAACGAATTGTCATTACAAAGGGTTTGTCTTTTTCGGTAAGGGAAGAGTCATTTCAGATCCTTCTCTGCCTTGATGGCGAGGGACAGATTGAAGCAAGTGATGAAAACAATAAGCCTGTGCGGTTTCAAAAAGGAGATTGCCTGTATATTCCTGCGGGACTAGGCAGGTGTTATCTGCTTGGTGAAGCAGAGATTTTAAAGATTAGATGTTAAAAATACGAGGAGAAAACACTATGAAGAAAGCATTGATTACTGGTATCACGGGGCAGGATGGTTCTTATTTGGCTGAATTGTTGTTGGAGAAAGGCTATGAAGTACATGGTATTATCCGTCGTGCCTCTGTAACAACTACTTGCCGCATTGATCATATTTTGGATAAAATCGAAATTCACGAGGGTGATCTGTCAGATTCCTCCAGTATTATTAGGATTGTGCTGAAGGTACAGCCGGATGAGATTTATAACCTGGCGGCGCAAAGCCATGTGCAGGTGTCCTTCGAAGCCGCAGAATATACAGGCGATGTGGATGCGCTCGGTGTCCTTCGCGTCTTGGAAGCCGTGCATACTTGCGGCCTGGAAAAGACCTGTCGCATTTACCAGGCTTCTACTTCGGAACTATATGGCAAGGTAGAAGAATGTCCTCAGAATGAGAATACCCCTTTTCACCCCTATAGTCCTTATGCTGTTGCGAAACAGTATGGGTTTTGGATGATGAAAGAGTATCGTGAAGCATATGGAATGTACTGCTGCAATGGCATCCTCTTTAACCATGAATCTGAGCGTCGTGGTGAAAATTTTGTTACCAGGAAGATTACCCTGGCAGCAGGCCGCATTGCTTGCGGCCTGCAAGAGCATCTGGAACTTGGAAATCTGGATTCCCTGCGCGACTGGGGTTATGCAAAAGATTATGTAGAATGTATGTGGCTTATTCTACAGCAGGACGAGCCAGACGATTATGTGATTGCAACTGGTGTACAGCATACTGTTCGTGAGTTTACTACGTTGGCTTTTGCAAATGACGGTATCGAGGTTGAATGGAAGGGCACTGGGCTTGAAGAAAAAGGCTACGATAAAAAAACCGGGAAGATGGTTGTGTGCGTGAATCCGCAGTGGTTCCGTCCGACCGACGTGGTTAACTTATGGGGTGATCCGACTAAAGCAAGGACAAAGCTTGGATGGAATCCGCAGAAGACCAGCTATGAGCAACTGTGTGCAATCATGGCTGAACATGACTTTCAGCTGGCAAAGAGGGAAGCAGGACTGCAATAAGGAAAACTAATTAGAAAGGGGGCTATGTGTTGAAGAAGAAACTGTTGATTTTCGGAATTGGTGGTTTTGTGGGTCCTTATTTAGCAAGAGAGTTCCAAGAACATGGATACAAAGTTTATGGAAGTGACATTGCAGCAAAAAAAATCGACAATGTTGATTTTAGACAAGCCAACATCTTAGAAGTTGGGAGTGTTGACAGTCTTGTAAGTGATATCCAACCAGATATGATTGTCAACCTTGCTGCTATCAGCAGTGTGGGGGTATCTTGGAAGATTCCTCAGACAACAATGTCTGTTAATGTTATAGGTGCTTTGAATATTATGGAAGCAGTCCGAAAATTAGATACTAACCCAAGAATTATGTTTATCGGTTCTAGTGAGGAATATGAAGAATCAAATGAGCCAATCAGTGAGCAAACACCTCTAAACGCAAATAATCCATATGGTATTTCAAAAATGGCTCAAGAAAGGTTTGCAGAGATATACCGCGAAAGATATGGAATGCAGATATACTGTGTCCGCTCTTTTAACCACACGGGTATCGGACAGAAGGATTCCTTTGTACTTCCGAGTTTCTGTAAGCAGGTGGCGGAGATTGAAAAGTCAGGAAAGCCTGGGACGATTAAGGTAGGAAACCTTGCGGTAGAACGTGATTTCAGCGATGTGAGAGATATTGTTCGTGCTTACCGGATGATTATCGAGAGCGATGACTGTACCAAAATTATTAATGTTGGTTCCGGTGAAGCATATAGCTTGACGGAGTTACTTGAATATATAGTATCGTTAAGCTCACAGAAGATAGAAATTGAAGTTGATCCTGAGCGGTTTCGCCCTGTGGATACGAGAAGGATATGCTGTGATACCAGCTATATAAATGAGGAGATCGGATGGAAACCTAAATACGTCATTTTTGATACATTAAGAAATATGTATGAGAACTTCAAAGACAACAAAGAAAGGAACACCACCTCCGATTGAAACACTTTCACTTAAAATCCAAAGAGCAAGTATCTTCTTTCTGATCATAGAATTGGTCATAAAAGGGTCAGAACCATTACGAAATATTTATCATGGCCGCCGGCATCAGCAGCCGATACAAAACCAGTAACTCCACATACGGGAAAGGACAAGAGATGTATATTGATAAACAGAAATGGGATATCATTCTGGATGGTTTGCAACTTTTGGATAAGGAGAAAATCGTTGCGGAAGCGATAAGGGCTCTCCTGAATCAGGCACCGAAGCCGAAAGAAATCATGGAGCGTGTCGTTGTAGGCACAGATAAAGAAAACATTGCTGTTGACAAGATTGAACTGGCGGACATGATCAACGCTGCGCTCGCCACCCTTGTCTTTATGTTGGAGGACGATGAACAGGAAGCTTCCCAAAAGGGCGAAGATGCGGATGCCAGACTGCGTGAGAACGCTTTGGATATGATTGAGGACATTGATGGCTATGATTTTGTACAAGGACTTGGGCTGCAGCTACGATGAAATGCTGAATGGCTGTGACTTTGGGGAGTTCCTGATCAGGGTGCAATATGTTGTGAGCCTGTAGTGATTAAGTGCCAAAGTGTTCTGACTATGTGAAAATTCAGGGCGGTTTTGACATACGAAATGGAAATAAAAAGGGCATGTGATTTGCGGATACGGAGAACTATATTTCTTACCCTGAAAAATGAGCGAAAAGTCCAGAAAATGGGCGTTTTGGCCGACATTAAGGAGGGTAGAGCTGCCGCAGCGGATGGAGAAATTCTCTACTCGCTGTCTGTCGTGTTTGAAATATAAAAAATTTCAAAAATGTCTTGTGAGGCAATCAATTTAAAGAATTTAGAAGTGAAGCATAGGATTAGTAACGATATGACAGAGAAAGAAGTATTGCACTATTGGAATTATTTTTGTTCATTAACAAGGCGTCTGCAAAATACTACGCAGTATGTTGACCACAGAGCAGATAATAATGGGAATCTTAAAAATGGTAATGTCTGTTCCTTTGAATTTCAACAGATTATTACCCTGGCAGCTATAGAGTTTGAAAATGTAAGTAAGATTATCTGCTTAGAGATAGATCCAGATTTTAATTATAAAAGCTCTTCCATTAAGAACATAACCAAGAAAATACTCAAAGAATATCCACTTATCACTGAAACAGAAATAGATTCTGATTATCAAATGCTGAAGCCGTTGGAGGGCTGGCACATAGGTAAAGATAAGAAGGATGAGGAAGGCAAAGAAGGTAAGGATAAAGTTTTTGGTCTTGAATGGTGGAATGATAACACTGATTTGAAGCATCAGGCATTTATAAGATTTGATTCAGCGACACTTAAAAATGCGGTCAGCTCTGTTGCATCACTTATGGTTATGGAATTGTATTTAATGCAGATTATGTTGAAAACGCTTGTTATGGCGATAGATAAGAAATGCGATTATTTTGTATGCAATTATGCTGGAAACATCCTTTATACAGGTGGAGAGCAACTCCCAGATTTCCAGAAAGAATAATCAATATAGGTGAACATGATGGAGTAGACATATGTACGCAGCTTTTAATTTCAAAGCAGCAGATCGGTGGAGTATTTTCTTCAAAACAATATAATGTGTTATCAAAAGTCTGGACAGAGCATTGTTTCTCAAAAAAACGGAAAGTACTCAATCTGATGTTTGTGGGGCTCTGGATGCTTCGACATGTCGGTTTAGTAACGCATATTGTGTGGATTGAACTAAAAATAATAGATTATGGACTTTGAAAACGGCTCTAATATCAAAGAAAGGAAAGAAAAACTGGAATATGAAAAATTATGATCCGAAAGCAATTATGGAAGAAATGATGGATGCGGTTGTTTCCCTGTACCAGATTCCAGGGGATTCGGGAGACCATATGTCTTTGCGGGCGATCGGAGAAGCGATGGAGCTATCTCCGCAGCGTGTGAGGAAGTTTTTGATTACTGCCGGTGTTTATGAATCTGAAATTGCGGATACTGTGCGGAAATGGAATGACCTCGGAAAGACAGTTCCTGAGATTATGGAAGCTACCGGCCTTTCCAGAGCGGCGGTGAATTCTAATCTGCCGTATTCCAGACCGATTTACAAGACTGACAAAGTGAGTGATGTAGCGGAGCGGCTGAAAGATTTCCGGGAGAAAGAAAAAACTTTTGCGGGAATACGGGATGCCTTGGAAGATTGCATGGAGGAGGAGCAGGCAGACTATATCTGGGATGGACTGTACTGCTTGCGTGGCATGCCATTTTTGACTATCCTGAATGATCATTTTTATGTGATGATCGACAGCGTGGAATATGTGGGAGATGGATACAGCTGTACGGATGCAACACCAGGTACAGATGGCAAAAAGTACCGTTTCACCGGCATAATCAATATCGGGAAGACCAGCAGGGGTTTGAAATCTACGCTGGTGATATCTGACCCGGATGCGGCATTGAAGTTTTTTAAACCGCAGTACGCCAAAGGATATGCCAGGAAGGATGGGACGGTTGGCACGGGAGATGTGCTTGTGATTATGCATGAGGATGGTTTTCCGCTTACCAGAGCGATTCCCGTTGAGGAGGTAGTGAGGACATTTCGCCAGGGACGAAATCTATATCTCGGAAGCCTGGATTATAAACATGGAAGTCCACGAAAGTCAATGAGGGAGCCGCGGGAAGATAAAAGGGGACTTGGCGGGGAATATGCGGAATATCTCTATCCGGTTTTTGGTCGTATGGGTTTGCTGAAGTGGAAAGATGAGACTTATGAACACAGGAATGAACGTGAAAGCAGGGAGTTCAGGAATTTTATCGATCAGGAGCGGAGGGCGGAAGCAAATGGAGAGGAAATCGATGACTTTATCAGAGGAGAAATCCTTGAGGGAGGTATCGGGATTATTACAGACGAGGCACATGAATGCTTCTCACGGGAATATCTGGAAGAGATAGTGGATTATGCAAATAATGATGAGAATGCTGTGTTCGCTTTCGTTGAATGCGCTCCGGGAGAAACTGAAAAGAAGCTTTCCACCAGGGATTTTCTGCAGCGTTGGGTGAATGCCCTTTGTAAAGCCAGTCCGTTGTTTGATTACCGGACAGGGAAAGCTGATGTGCTGCAGCGGCATATTAAAGAGCAGCTTGGGAAGATTGGAAAGGAAATTTCCGCAGTCACGGTGCTCGTTGACCCGCAGTTTCTTTGTAAGAGGTGGGCTGGCAGGAAAGGAGGCTATGCGGCGCTGGGTGAATCCATTACGGTGGCATGGCAGATCTGGGATGCAGTTGGTTCACCGTTGATACTGTGCAGCGGGAGCAGCTTTTGGGAGGTTGTTACGAAGCTGGACGATACCGCATCGGTCAATTTAAGATGGAGAAGTCAGAAGATTCTTCATTTTCCACTCTGAATTCAGGATCTTGTAACTGCTCATTTAAATAGTCATCGAATTTTGTTATATTGCTCACCACCTCTCTCTGTATTCTTTTCGGTAGCGTTTCGCTTTCTCAATCTCGCTTGGCGGAGTGTTCTGTGTTTTCGCCCTCAATTTTGGGTCAAGCCATCCAAAAATTTTCTCATTGGTTCAATAAAAATTATGAAGATGGAAATACTGATAAAAAACAAGGAGAATATTTTTATGATTGCAACTGAGATTAAAACAGATGAAGCAACGATACGGATTCACGATGAGTATTGCGAATGTATTTCACAGGACAGCATGTCGCATTTGAGTCAAATTATAACGAATTCATACAAAAGAAGAAAAATGAAAGAAAATGACATCTCGCATGAAGATTTATATAAAATACAGGCTCAATGACGATGTGACAGCTTAATGACTGAACGAATCGACAACGTTGAAGTGCATAATTGTTTGAAATATAATGGGTGATGAAAGGAGGGCAGGGAATGGAGCAGTACGTTAAGTACCTTCGTAAGTCACGTTTTGACCGGGATTACGCAGAACTGAGTATTGAGGAAACACTGAAGAGACATGAAGCAATTTTGGACAAAATGGCAAAGGAAAAGGGGTACTGTATTGCGAAGACCTATTATGAAGTGGTCTCCGGCGAGTCGATTGCGGCAAGACCGGAAATTCAGAAAATGCTGGAAGAAGTGAGTGCTGGTCTCTATGCAGGCGTTTTAGTGGTTGACCTGGAGCGTTTGGCGAGAGGAAATGGAGCGGATCAGGCATATATCAGCCAGGTATTTCAATTCTCTGGGACCAAAATCATTACTCCCATGAAAATATATGATCCATCGAATGAGTTTGATGAAGAATATTTTGAGTTTGGCTTGTTTATGAGTCGAAGAGAGTACAAAACGATCAATCGCAGATTGGTTCGAGGACGTGACAGCAGTGCATCAGAGGGAAAATACATTGGCAGTATAGCTCCCTACGGGTATCAGCGTTCTAAGATCGAGCAGGAAAAAGGATATACGCTTGTCATTGATCCGCAGGAAGGCCCGGTGATTCAGAAAATTTTTGAAATGTATCTTGCTCACAATGGAACAAAGGTGATCGCCAATTATTTGAATGATCATGAGATTCCTACGCGTCACGGCGAATTATGGACGTATTCTACGATCTCGCAGATTCTTTCCAATCCTGTCTATATGGGTAAAATACGCCGGGGATGGAGTAAGCAGATCAAGAGCATTGAAAATGGCACGGTAGTCCGTAGAGTGAAACGCAGTAAGGACATGAATTCTTACAATCTTTACGAGGGTCTGCATCCGCCTTTGGTCAGTGAGAAAGACTTTATGCGGGTGCAGGATATGCGGATAGACCGAAGGCCAGCTACGCGGGTAAAAGGTGAGTATGAATTGAGGAATCCTTTTGCAGGTTTGCTTTATTGTTCCGTTTGCGGACAGCGAATCGGGAGGACAACGATGTCTGCAAAAAGGGACAAAAGAGTCAGGCTCCGCTGCGTAAATGGACGCAATTGCCATAACAAAAGCGCAGATTTTGATTTGGTTGAGTCAGAGATTATCTCCGCTCTTCGTACATGGCTGCAAGGATATAAGATTAAGCTGGACACTGTAGGGTATCAGGATGATATCCGGGAGGCGCAGCTGCAGATTGACCGGATGGATCAGGAGTTAAGTCGACTCTCTGCACAGATGGATAATGCCTTTAATCTTGTGGAACAGGGAGTTTATACACTGCAGGTTTTTCAGGAAAGGCGTGAGAAACTTAACCGGGCAATCGAATCCTGTCAAATGAAAAAGGCAAGGCTGGTAAGAATAAAAGATAAGCTGGAGAACAGCCAGGAGGTCGATGCCACGCTTGTGCCTCAGGCGGAGGAGCTTCTTGCCAGCTATGAAGAGATGACGAATAGCGAACGAAATGAAATACTAAAAGAGATCCTTAACAGTATCAAGTATTATAAGGGAGCAGACGGAAAAATTGTAATTGATTTGTACCCGAAGCTCCCTGAAATTGGGTAAATGTCGGTACGTAGTCGCTTACCAACGTGTTTGTCAACGATCCGACAAAAGGTTATGGAATCTTCATAGAGAATATGTTGGAAAATGAATGAAATGCAAAACTGTCCGGAGAAGGTTTGGCTTGCACCGCGTTGCGTTTTCCACTATAATGGTTCACATGGCAGCGAAGAAAGGGAAAATCCCATCGCAAAGCGATTTAAATGGATTTTCCCTTATAACTGTGATGAACAACTATGTGTGATTTATGAAAATGAGGGAGATACAAAAGATGGGAATTGTCGTGATTGGAGCCGTGTTTGTCGATATAAAGGGATTCCCGGAGGATAACTATATTCCGAATGGCCGGAATGCGGGAACGGTGGAATACATTCACGGAGGTGTGAGCCGGAATGTGGTGGAGAATATTGCGAATCTGGAGCTGAGGCCGACGTTTGTCAGCCTGGTGGATGACAGTGCGCTGGGGGTTGAGGTGGTGCAGAAGCTTCGGCGCCATAAAGTGAAGCTGGATTATGTCTGGACGGTTCCGGGCGGGATGGGTACCTGGCTGGCGGTTTTTGACAGCACCGGCGATGTGGCGGGGTCCATTTCCAAACGCCCGGATCTGATGCCGATTCTGCAGATTCTGGAAGAACACGGGGATGAGATTTTTTCCGATGCCGAATCTATTGTGGTGGAGATTGATATTAATAAGGAAATCATCAAAAAAGTGTTTGAGCTGGCCGAAAAATATGGGAAGAAGGTTTATGCGGTCGTATCGAATATGAGTATTGCGCTCAGAAGGCGGGATTTTATCAAGAGACTGGACTGTTTTGTCTGCAACCAGCAGGAGGCGGGACTTCTTTTTGCGGCGGATTATTCGGATAAAGAGCCGGAAGAGATGGCAGATCTCCTCGCGGAACAGCTTCCAAATGCTCAGTTTAAAGCCATGGTAGTGACGATGGGAAGCAAGGGCAGTGTTTATGCGGATGAGACAGGGCGGAAAGGATTTTGTCCTGCCATGAAGGTACAGGTGAAGGACACGACTGGTGCGGGGGATGCTTTCTGCTCGGGGCTGGTCGTCGGCCTGACTTATGGCAAGAGCCTGGAGGAATCCTGTGAGATTGGGACCAGGCTTTCTGCATCCGTGATTATCTCGAACGAAAACGTATGTCCGCGCTTTCTTCCCAGAGAGCTTGGCATCGAGGTGGATGTCGAGGAAGAGGCTTCGAGTGAGGAAGCGGAAGGTGGTTATGTTACAAAGTGAAATTCGGAATGCGGCGCAAGAGGCATCGGTTATTTTCACGAAGCAATGAGCCGAGTGGCTGGAGTTATAAGGAATCTATCGGCAAGGTGACAATCTATGCAGATGTTTGTATCGTAACAAGCGTGAT
Source organism: Lachnospiraceae bacterium (assembly GCA_021205755.1). Classification (GTDB taxonomy): domain Bacteria; phylum Bacillota; class Clostridia; order Lachnospirales; family Lachnospiraceae; genus Choladousia. The sequence continues at coordinate 11,228 of JAJPWX010000016.1, forward strand.
GCCATGTATGCTTTTCAGGGGCGTATACATGCAGGAAAGAGATGGTTGGTAAGAATGCAGGAATATCAGAGAATCACACACCCATTTGGCCCTTTATATGATGAGAACAGCAGATTGCTGATACTGGGGAGCTTTCCTTCTGTGAAATCGAGGGAACAGCAGTTTTTTTACGGCCACCCGCAGAACCGTTTCTGGAAAGTGCTGGCGGGTGTTCTAAATGTTCCGGTACCGCAGACGATCGAAGAGAAGAAGCTGATGCTGCGGCAAAATCGGATTGCACTGTGGGACGTCATCGCAGAGTGCGATATCATCGGTTCCAGCGACAGCAGTATCCGAAATGTGGTTCCGACTGATCTGGGGCGCATTCTGGAATGCGCGCAGATCCGGCAAATCTATACAAATGGCGGTACTGCCACAAAGATGTTTGAAAAATATCAGAAACCGCGCCTGGGGCGGGACTCCGTCGGCCTGCCATCCACCAGCCCCGCCAACGCCGCATGGTCCGTTGAGCGGCTGCAGGAGGCCTGGCGGGAGGCGCTGAGGGAGTATCTGTAGAGCGTCACATATATGAAACGTGTTCTGGTGCAGCCTGACAGCAGGTGTCAGGACAAAACTGTCGCAGCAGCGAGATGCTTCTGCGCAAATTGCTGCAAAAGCTGATACATGTCCGGAAATCCAATTCCATTTTCCAAGGCCAGGCGGCTTACACTGTCATTTTCCGGAAAACATCGGATGGAATGGCCGTAATCACAGCATTTGACGTCCGCAATTCCCCAGTCTGTCTCAATGGTAATGATTCTGCGCGAAAGCTTTGTGCGCTGCATGCTTTGTCTGCGGATGCCAATCGTGGTTGTGTTCTGAAAAAGGATGGTTTCCATCTTCTCCCGATCCTCCGGATTGCAGATGGTTTTCAGCAGATAAGCCGGACGGTTTTTTTCATATAGATCGGGATTGAAAATACGTCAAGCGCTCCGGCGGCAAAGAGCTGTTCCATCGTAAAGGAAAGAGCTTCCCCAGTGCAGTCGTCAATGTTCGTCTCCAGGATGAGAATAGAATCGGAGGTATCGCTCCTGTCAGCGGTATCTGTGGAGTCCTCTTTTTTTGTAATTGGCTCAAGCAGCATCGCCCGCAGCACTCCCGCAGTCGCGTACGCGCGTTTCCCTGCCCCGAGGCCAACTCTGTGAATGCGGAACTGTTCCGGCAGCGTTTCCCTTGTGCGGACAGCGGCAGCAATGGCTGCGCCTGTCGGCGTCACCAGCTCCCCCTGAATATCCGTAAGCCGAAGCACCAGGCCCTCCTGCTCAGCAATCGCTGTGACCGCCGGAACCGGAACCGGGATCAGACCGTGCTGACAGCGAATCTGCCCGCAGCCCTCCGTAAGCGTGGATACCACCACCTGATCTGGATGCAGATTATCTAGACAGACTGCCGCCGCCACAATATCAACAATCGAATCCACCGCCCCTACTTCGTGAAAATGCACCTCATTCATTCCTTTTCCGTGCACCTTGGCTTCCGCTCTGGCTACAATTTCAAAAATGCGGATCGCCAGATCCGCAGCTGCTGCGCTCAGGTCACCGGCCTGGATAATGCGGATGATGTCCTGGAGATTGCGGGCGTCGTGCGTGTGCTCGTGTGCAGAATGCTCGTGAGAATCATGCGCATGCTCGTGTGCAGAATGCTCGTGAGAATCGTGCGTGTGCTCATCATGTATAGAGTGTTCGTGAGAATCATGTACGTGCTCATTATCTGCATGCTCAGGAGTACCATGCAGATATTCCATATCGTGATCGTGGTTTTCATGCTTTGCGTCTAAAATCACATGGAAATCACATGCCCTGATTCCAGACTTGTATACGTCCTTAATTTCAATCGAATAGCCGGAAAGCGGCAGACTTTTTAAGGCTCGCTCCAGCACTTCGCGGTCTGCACCGAGATCCAGAAGCGCAGCCACCGTCATATCGCCGCTGATACCAGAGCTGCATTCCAGGTATAAGATCGATTCTTTCATAATTATAAAATCCCCCCCCTGTGGTTTTATTGTAAATTCCTTGTGCGCCTGTACTTTTTATTCGGCCAGAGGCGGGAGCGCCGAAGGCCGCGCGCCAGGCGCAGACAGCGTCAGCTGTCAAAATTCTTTGTGCGCTTGTACTTTTTATTCGGCCGGAGGCGGGAGCGCCGAAGGCCGCGCGCCAGGCGCAGACAGCGTCAGCTGTCAAAATTCTTTGTGCGCCTGTGTGCATTATAAGATATCGCGGTCTTTTTTTCTACCTCATTTTTTGCTGCAGGAATCTTTTTGTGAAAATAAGAAAAAAGTCCTTGCACAGGCGTTCAAGCTTCGGTAGAATGTGATTTATCGGAAGAAGAACGCGTTTACGGGTTTTCGTCCGATAAGCCAATGACAGAATCGGCGGATTCTGTCGTGTTATGAGAAGCGGAATACTTTCCTGACATAGTGGGGATACTTTTGAGAAAATGGAAAGGAAGACTGAGTATGATTATCATTAAAACGCAGGAACAATTTGATCAAGAAGTGCTTAAGGCAGACAAGCCCGTTCTGATTGATTTCTATGCAGACTGGTGTGGTCCGTGCAAGGCGCTTGCGCCCCTCATTGAGGAGTTAGATCAGGAAGCAGAGGGGGAAGGCTACGCAGTCGCAAAAGTGAATGTGGACGCCCTGCCGGAGCTTGCGCAGCAATATCGTGTGGCGTCCATCCCGACTATCCTTGTTTTCAGGGAAGGTATTTGTGTAGAACGAAATGTAGGCCTTGTCAGCAAGGACGAGCTGAAACAATTGATTTGATGAAAATACAGGAGATAAGTAAAAAATGGAAAGAGAAACCGTCATAGTCCTCGATTTCGGGGGGCAGTACAACCAGTTAATTGCAAGACGTGTGCGCGAATGCGGCGTATACTGTGAGATTTATTCCTACAAGACCGATTTTGAAAAAATCAAAGCTCTGCAGCCCAAGGGCATCATTTTTACCGGCGGCCCGAACAGCTGCTACGAGCCAGGCGCGCCCAGCTATACCCCTGAGATTTTTGAGATCGGTGTTCCGATCCTGGGCATCTGCTACGGCTCCCAGCTGATGATGCATCTGCTCGGCGGTACGATTGGCAAGGCGCCGGTTCGTGAATACGGGAAAATCGAAATTACCGTAGATCAGAACTCCAAGCTTTTTACGGATGTATCTGAAAAAACCATCTGCTGGATGAGCCACAATGACTACGTCGAGAAAATGGCTCCCGGCTTTAAAGCCAGCGCGCATTCTGACAATTGTCCTTACGCTGCGATGGAAAACACCGAAAAGAACCTCTACGCGACCCAGTTCCACCCGGAAGTGCTGCACACCAAAGAAGGGCAGAAGATGCTCTCTAACTTTGTATTCAATGTCTGCGGCTGTGCCGGAGACTGGCGCATGGATTCCTTTGTAGAACAGTCCATCACAGCCATTCGTGAAAAAGTCGGCGACGGCAAGGTGCTCTGCGCCCTTTCCGGCGGCGTAGACTCCTCCGTAGCGGCCGTCCTGCTCTCCAAAGCAGTGGGCGAGCAGCTCACCTGTGTTTTCGTCGATCATGGTCTTCTCCGCAAAAACGAGGGCGACGAAGTTGAAGCTGTTTTTGGACCGGATGGTCCTTACAAGTTGAACTTTATCCGCGTCAACGCGCAGGAGCGCTTTTATTCCAAACTGGCCGGAGTCACCGAGCCAGAGCGCAAGCGCAAAATCATCGGTGAAGAATTTATTCGCGTCTTCGAAGAAGAAGCCAAAAAGATCGGCGCAGTCGACTTCCTGGTACAGGGAACCATCTACCCGGACGTCGTAGAGAGCGGTGTCGGCGGCGAGTCCACCGTCATCAAATCCCACCACAACGTCGGCGGCCTGCCCGACTACGTCGACTTTAAAGAAATCATTGAGCCCCTGCGCGACCTCTTCAAAGACGAAGTGCGCCGCGCAGGCCTCGAGCTTGGTATCCCAGACTATCTGGTCTATCGTCAGCCCTTCCCGGGTCCCGGCCTCGGCATCCGCATCATCGGGGATGTGACCGCCGAGAAAGTCGCGATGGTACAGGACGCAGACGCCATTTGGCGCGAAGAAATCGCCAACGCCGGTCTCGACAAGACCATCAGCCAGTATTTCGCCGCCCTCACCAACATGCGATCCGTTGGCGTCATGGGAGACGAGCGTACATACGACTATGCCATCGCCCTCCGCGCCGTTACCACCACCGACTTCATGACCGCCGAGAGCGCGCAGGTGCCGTGGGAAGTTATCGAAAAAACCACCAGCAGGATCGTGAACGAAGTGAAACACATTAATCGAGTATTCTATGATTGTACGGGGAAACCGCCAGCTACTATAGAATTCGAATGATGATGTGAACTTAAAAAAGCCTTATTTTATGCGGGTTGCAAGCAAATTTGCTTAGTGTCTGGCAACAGATTGGCAACACTTTTACATCATTCACTGAATAAAATACTTCAATAACATAAAAGCCTTACTGATTTTCAGAAACCAAAATCTGAAAGTCGGTAAGGCTTTTTTGCGTTTACTGGCAGCGTGGAGATGTTGGATGAGATTGGTTTCCTCTGAATGTGAAAGACAGGCGCGTGATACGCACCTGTGTTATATCCAGACCAAGGAATCTGTTAATCCGTCTGATCCTCTTCTCTGAATTTTGATACAAGGTAGTCGCTAAGTCCCTGTGAGGGAACAACTTTCTTCCAGTGACCGGATGTATCAAACTCCGGGTATTTATACCGCCACTGGTCGTATTCCTCTTTGGTGATCTCGCCGCGCTCCAATTTTGCAGCCTGCTCCTGCCATGCGTGAAACATATTGGACATGGAAATGTATTCTGGGTTAGAGATTTTTTCCAGACACAGACAAACCTCCCCGTCGATCTCTCCGATTTTCAGGCCATACATGTCTTCCAGAGCAAAGAGGGTGTGCATCAGGCCGACGTAGGTGTCTATGTCGGGAACGGTGATTGCGCGGGGGCTGACATCGAGAATATGTGCCATTTCTTTGACGAGATCACTTTTGGGGATGCGTGATTCCGATTCATACTGTGCCATGCGTACATCCGAGGTTTTGCCGAGAAAGCCAAGGATTTCGCCTAACTGTTTTTGGGTCATGCCTTTCCGGTTGCGGAAAAATTTGATTCGTTTGCCGATTGCCATAATGGAAGCCTCCAATACTAAACTTTTTAATTAAAGTCAGTATAACATGGCGCAACTGGAATAGCAACAGAAACTTAAATAAAAAACGTTAATATTTTTCTGCAAGCCACTTGACTTAACGTAATTTATTTAGTATCATAACAGCAGAGCCTAAACAAAATAAGTTAAGAAAAAAACTGAATAGGTGGCTGCATGAAAGGCCAGATGCGATGACCTCATCTTTTATCTTTCAGCGCCGGAGAGCAAGGATGGGCGAGCACCACCGGAAAAGTGGCTGACACAGATCCGAAAAGGGAATACCTGTCAGAGCCGATCATGGGGGTTTACCGCAAAATCTTGAGAAAGGAGAAAAAGGTTCTATGAGTGAAAAATCATTTATGACAGTGGATGAAGTAGCCTCGGAGTTGCGGGTCTCAAAGTCAAAGGCTTATGAGATTGTCCGTGAATTAAACGCGGAGATGGAAAAGCAGGGCTATCTGACTATCAGAGGCCGGGTGAACACTGCGTTTTCCACAAAAAAGTTTGTTACAGCGATTGAGAAAGGGGGTGATGGAATGGCTGTATACAAGGACAATGCCACGGGAACGTGGCGGGTGATTTACCGTTTTACGAACTATAAAGGGGAACGGAAGCAGACACAGAAGCGGGGCTTTGCAACGAAACGTGAAGCCCTGGCATGGGAGCATGAAGTCATGCTGAAACAGGGCGCGAAGCTGGATATGACGTTTGCCAGTTTCTTTGAAATCTATGAGGCCGATAAGAAACAGCGGGTCAAGGAAAGCACATGGGAATCCAAAAGCCATGTGATACGCACGAAGATACTTCCTTATTTCGGCAACCGTAAAATTGCGGAGATTGAGGCAAGGGATGTGATCGCATGGCAGAATGATCTGATGGCTTACCGGAATGAGAAGGGTGAGCCGTATTCGTCGGATTATCTCCGCACGATACACGCGCAGTTGACAGCGATCTTCAACCATGCGGTCAATTATTATAATCTGCCGTTTAACCCGGCGAGGAGGGCAGGAACGATGGGAAATAAGATTCCGAAGGAAATGGATTTCTGGACAAAGGAAGAATATCTGAAATTTTCAGAGGCGATGATGGATAAGCCGCGTTCCTTTTATGCATTTGAAATGCTTTACTGGTGCGGCATCCGTTCCGGAGAACTGCTGGCGCTTACTCCGGCTGACTTCGATTTTGACAAACAGACCGTCACAATCAGCAAGACCTTTCACCGCTCGAAGGGTAGGGATGTGATCACAAGCCCGAAGACGAAAAAGAGCAACCGCACGATCATGATGCCGCCTTTCCTCTGTGAAGAAATGCAGGATTATATCCGGATGCTTTATGACATCAAGCCGGATGACCGGCTGTTTACGGTTACCAAATCGTATCTTAACCATGAGATGGAGCGCGGCGCGAAGCAGGCTGGCGTTAAGAAGATCAGGGTCCATGATCTTCGCCACAGTGCGGTGTCACTGTTGATCAACATGGGTTTTTCTGCACTGGCGATCGGTGACCGGATGGGTCATGAGGCGGAAAAGATCACTTACCGTTATGCGCACCTGTTTCCAACGGTGCAGACGGAGATGGCTGAGAAACTGGAATTAGAGATGAGACGTAAGGAGGACACAGACGATAATGGAAAAACTGCTTGATTACAAGGAAGATGGCGCAATCACACGGTCGCATTCCGGGTGTCGGATGAGGAAGCAAAGCTGATCAATGATCTGATAGCCCTGTCCGGACTGACGAAACAGGAATATATTACCAGACGGCTGCAATGCCGGGATGTGGTCGTGCAGGGGAACCCGAAAGTGTATAAGGCTCTGAAAAATCAGATGGAAGCGATTTATGAGGAGTTGAAGCGTTTAGAAACGTACAGCGCGGATAATGATGAACTGCTCTATACGATTCAGGTAATCGCAATCACGCTGGACGGATTGAAAGGAGAAAACGAGTGAACGAAGAGAGGAAAAAGGCTGTTCCCGTTTCACCTGTTGGCGCAGGTGGGGCGCAGCCATATGTAGAAAAATCCAATGAAATTATATCAAATGCGGATGGGCAATGCAATCTGCAAGCCGCTGAAAAATCGCCGGAAGGTCAACTTTCCGGCGGGGCGGAGGCATTGCGCGAGGCGAGGGTTTGGCGGGGTGATCTTGCTGTTGTGTCAATGACAGAATTATATGAGACGGTTTATCCGCCGCGGACGCCGATTGTGGATGACCTGCTTTATGCAGGAACGTATCTTTTTTGTGGGCGCGCCTAAAGTCGGGAAGTCTTTCTTTATGGGGCAGCTTGCCTATCATGTGGCGATGGGGATTCCACTTTGGGATTATCCTGTCCATAAAGGTACGGTTCTGTATCTGGCATTTGGCGATAAGCATGGAATCTGTCTGCTGATCGTCCATCATACACGAAAGATGGAGGCGGAGGACAGCTTTGATATGATCTTCGGTACAAACGGACTTCTTGGAGCGGCAGACGGCGCATTCATCATGTGCAAGAAAAAGCGCACGGAAAATACAGCTGTTATGGACATCGTCGGACGTGACCAGCCGGATCAGGAGCTGACACTGGAGTTTGACCGGGAACGATGTATCTGGAACTTCCAGAGCGCAGAGACAGAACTTTGGAAAAAGCCGCCTGACCCGCTTCTGGAGGCAGTGAATGCGTTCCTGTCGGAAGATAGGACAGAGTGGCAGGGAACGGCTACAGAACTGTTGAGCCTGCTTCCGGATATGGGATTGCAGCCGAATGTCTTATCCAGAAAACTGAATGTGGCGAACAGCAATCTGCTCAATGATTACGGGATTTTGTATGAGAAAGGCAGAGGGCATGAGCGGAGTATTACGTTAAGGCGACTAGAAAAAGAAAACTGATGTGCGACGATATGCGTCGGTTGCGACGGTATTTTTCACAGCGGGCTGGTATAGAAAATATCGACGCTATCGACGCAAACCGACGCGGAAAGGATACGTGATGAAAAATATACAGATACCAAATGATCTTTTCCTGGCACTGGTCCGGTATCACTTGCTTGATATGGAAGAATATGGGGATGAGATACGGAAAGGACTGGAAAAGAAACTGGATGCGATGGCGCTGCGGGAGCTGTATTCAAAATCAAAAGAAGCACCAACGTCGGAGGAACGCGAGAATGCCAGGCAGGAATACCTGGACAGGCGAGGCGTGCCGGATAGCTTTCGATGGGGAGCATCCTTTGCTGAAATCTACAGGGGCGTGGCACGCTCCTGTAGATTTCAGCCAGAAAAGGAGGGAACAGCGGAAGCAATTCGGCTAGAACAGCCGTCCCGTTCGGAGGCACCGCAGAGGTGACATAGGCGGGATAATCCGGCGACAGCCGGAAGAAGCCCCTCCGGCGAGGAGCGCAAAGGCAGCTTTTGATGGACGGAACGGCTGTCGAAAGTGCTTTTGCGTTACTTTCGACGAAAGTAACAAAGCCTTGTGCCGTATCCGGCACTTATTACCCGGGAGGGAGAAAGGAAAGAGATTGAAACGAACGATCAGTGCAATGATGGGCAAAGGTTCTCTGACTCACAACAGCAGGGAATTTATCGCAGAAAATGTTGACCCGAGCAGAACTCACCTGAATACCGAATATTGTAATGAGAAAATCAAAGATGTTTATCATGAATTATTTGATGACGCCGTCGCCCGTTATAATGCGAAGCAGAAACGGAAGGATCGATGCATTGACGATTATTATGAAAAGATTCGTTCCGGGAAACAGGAGAAGTTATTTTATGAGATCGTTGTTCAGATCGGGAACAAGGATGATACGGGTGCGATGACGGAGAACGGGGCATTGGCTGCGACGGTGCTGGACGAGTATATGAAGGATTTTCAAGCGCGAAATCCTACTCTCCGTGTGTTCTCTGCACATCTTCACATGGATGAAGCGACACCGCATCTTCACATTGACTTTGTCCCTTATATCACTGGGAGCAGCCGCGGCGTGGATACCAGGGTATCGCTGAAGCAGGCACTGGTGGCGCTGGGATTCAAAGGCGGTACCCGGAGTGAGACAGAGTAGAACCAGTGGGCGAATGCGGAGAAGGAACAGCTCGCAAAAGTGATGGCGCGGCATGATATTGAGTGGGAGCACCTGGGGACGCACGAAGAGCATCTGTCAGTGCTGGAATTTAAGAAGCAGGAACGGGCGAAAGAGTTTGCCATTTTAGAGGAACAGCGGATGGAGTTGGAGCAGACCAATGCTGATTATACGGCTATGAAAGAATCATTCTTAAAGCAACTGAGTGAGATAGATGCGGAAATTCGTGAGACGCAGGGACGGAAGGAAAAGGCGGTTAAAGAAACAGATGTTGCCGAAGCCAAAGCGGAGAAGGTGCAAAAGAAGCTGTCCACATTGACAGGCAATATGAGCCAGGTGGAACGGTACGCGGCGGAGTATACACATTTCCCGGAGGAATGGCTGCCGCAAGCCGAAACGTTCGAAAGTGGAAAGGCATATCGGAAACGTATTCTCCCGATCATCACAACAGTAGTGAAATTGATACAGCCGTTATATGCGAAATATCTGGATATGAAGCGAAAATACAATCAGCTACAGAGCCGGAATCAGGATCTGAATGATAGGGTTGATAATCTGGCGGAGGATTTAAAGCTTTCTCAAGGCGAGTGTATTACGCTCCGAAAAGATTTAAATCGTGTGAAAACTGTCCTGGGTGATGCGGTTGTTGAGGATGCAATACAGACGGCGAAACAGCATGAGCAGATGCTTGAAGCACAAAAATCAAGGAATCGGAAACACGGCAGAGACGCCAGATAGGAAAAACGTCGAAATCCATTCGCCAATCGGCAAAATGAGCAAAACTGCGATTTTCAGAGTGCCCAGAGGGATAACTCCACATTGGACGATCTGAAAACTTAAAAAATGATGAAAACACCAATTGGCGAACTGGAGAAAAAACAACGAAAATGACACCTTTAGAAAAAATTTTAAATTGGAGGCAGTATGACAGAGAAACTTACAAAAAAGGAAAAAGATACCGAAATAATTTACGATCAGAGTGATGAGCCTATGCAGATTCGCACCCATGATCTGAACCTGATCCGGCGATTGGCTGCACTGAGCAGCGAGTATCCGGAAGCATGTCACATGGTTGGAAAAGATTCGATTAGTGGCACATATTTTGAGGTGATGGATAAGAGCAGGGTCAGCATCCATGTGACGAAGCCTTATTCGGCGGAGCGGAGGTGAAAGCAGAGTGAGTGGGCGAAGGAGCATGGGATGAAAGGAAATCGCACCGCAAACGGACAAAATGTCCACTTGCGGTCAAACCCTCATTTTGAGGAATTGAGCAGGCAGAGACAGACTTAAGAAATACGATATGAAAAATTATAAAGAGGCGGGGTAAAAATATGCCCAGCGGAAAGGAGATATGATGAAATCATTATTTGAGGAAATGGGAGACACTTATGTACTTGGAGAGGATGGAATGTATTATCCGGAGTTGCTGCTTCCTACAGAAGAGGCGGCACATTATGGGAAGTATGGAATGCTTCGTAAGTCTTATATGAAAGAGTGGAAAAGTGGCCTGTATATCGAGCTGATGCAGGAAGGAAAGTTAAACAAGCATCTGAATGAGATTGATAGCGTCGCTCATGAGCAGATGGGTCGTTTGATGAGGCAGATGATGGAAAAGCAAGGCGTGGATGAAGCATTCAAGGCCAGAGATCAGCTTGGTTGGGTCGGAACCGTTAATAACATTAGGAACGCAGCAGAAGAGATTATATTTTCAACATTGATTTATGAGTAGTGTAACGTGGGTGCGGAGCATTGAATGTTTTGGCATTTTTGGCATTTTCATCTTGATTATTAATTGGGGTTGTTCTATAATCTGTAATGTGATGAAAGGCCTTTGATTGTTGGCTTGGCAATTTTTTCGTGCGCTTCGTTTGAATTTGAGTTCAATCTTTCAAAAAAAGTAAAAGCAAAACTTTGTATGGAGGGGAAAATGATTATGATAATGATGATTGCATGTATTGAAATGGTGGCTGTGGGCGTTTGTGGAGTGTGCCCTGCTAGGTCAATTTAGATAAGGATTAAACGCCGAGGGGTTCAAATCCCCTGCACTCCATTAATTTAGGCTACCGTAATGGTAGCCTTTTTCTATTCTTCAAAGTTTATATCATCGTATAAGGAAAGTCGTTCATTTTGCAATCCCAGACAGTTTCATCAATGGTAGTTTCACATAGAAAAGAATGTATGTTCGAAAAAATCTTGGTTTTTCGTGAGATTCCCTTGATGTATTATTAAGGACATGGTATACTGTCAAAGAACGACAAAAGATGCGACTTCCGTAATAGAGAGTAACAGGAGAATTATAATGTCAGTAAGCTATGATAAATTATGGAAGATGTTGATTGATAAACGAATGAATCGTACAGAACTAAAAGATGAGGCAGGAGTCAGCTTTAATGTAGTGGCAAAACTTGGAAAAGGAGAAACGGTTTCTCTGGATAGCCTCTACAAAATATGTAAGGCTCTGAATTGTGATATTGGTGATATCATGGAATTTACAGATGATGAGGCCGAAAGGCAAGCGTAGGACGTTGACCTTTTTATGAGAAGTGGGAGGAGCGTATATGCAAAGACCATTAACATGCGTAGAGATATGTGCGGGCGCTGGCGGTCAGGCTCTTGGCCTTGCTTTAGCTGGATTTGAGCATGTTGCACTTGTAGAATATGAATCGGAATACTGTGAAACATTGAAGAAAAATCGACCTGACTGGAATGTGATATGTGCAGACGTACATGATTTTAATGGATTGCCATATCAGGATGTTGATTTGCTGGCTGGAGGAGTTCCCTGCCCGCCTTTTTCCGTGGCAGGAAAACAGCTTGGTAAAGATGATGAGAGGGATTTGTTTCCGGAAGCTATCAGACTGGTTCGGGAGATTAAACCGCGCGCAGTTATGTTGGAAAATGTACGGGGCTTTTTAGATCCTGGCTTTGCGGAGTATAGAAAGCAGATACTTCAATCAATCGAAAGATTGGGGTATGTCACCCAGATCAGGTTATTAAACGCGTCGGATTATGGGGTTCCTCAACTTCGACCGAGAGTAGTTATTGTGGGGATCAGAAATGATCAAAACGGTTTTTTCATATATCCGGCTGCGAATGCGGAACCAGCACCTACAGTAGGCGAAACGCTGTATGACCTGATGGCAGAAAATAAGTGGGAACACGCATTGGAGTGGGCAAAAGAGGCAAATAAAATTGCACCTACGTTGGTGGGCGGTTCCAAAAAGCATGGCGGACCAGACTTGGGGCCGATGAGAGCGAGAAAAGCGTGGGCAGAATTAGGGGTAGACGGTCGAGGTGTTGCTAATGCAGCCCCGGAACCGAATTTTGAGGGAATGCCGCGTTTGACAAGTAGAATGATGGCAAGGATACAAGGTTTCCCAGATACATGGACTTTTGGAAAAAAGAAAACGGCTGCCTGTCGTATGATAGGGAATGCGTTTCCGCCACCAGTGGCACAGGCAGTAGGAGAAAATATAAAGGAGTGTTTGGAATATGGAAGCATTAATAGCGAATGCGAGGCATCATTTTCACGAGCGGTTATTTGAGACAAATACATTGACCTTGACTACGGCGGGAGTGGCTTCCAATGCCGATACCAGCAGCAGAGGATCAAAGGCAATTTCCAGGAGAATAGTTGACATTCTGGTAGATGAGCAACACCATAGTGTAAATACAGTTGATAAGATATCAGGGCAGACGCTGGGAAAACAGTTTGAGTTGTTGACGATGGAATTTTTGCAGGAAACATTTCCAAATCTGCAAAACCTCCGTCCAGGCAAATGGTCTATTTTGCAGCTTGGTAACAATAATCGGCTTAAGACCAGCGACTTTGAACAATATGAGCATTTGTCCTATTTGGCTGCTCTGACTGCGGAAAATGCACAGCTTGCGGCCGCGTTGGGAAATGATTACCTTGTTGCTCCAGATGTAGTGATTTATCGCGATCTTTATGATGACGAGGAAATTAATTTTTCTCAGTACATAGTTGATGATAGCACCAGTAAAATGGCAGATATCAGAAAAGCAAATGGTGGAAAACCGTTGCTTCATGCCAGCGTATCGGCAAAGTATACGATGAGAAGTGATCGTGCTCAGAACAGTCGGACAGAAGCATTGAACCTGATTCGCAACAGGAAAGGCCACCTTCCACATATAGTCGTTGTGACTGCTGAACCAATGCCGAACAGGCTGGCATCGCTGGCACTCGGAACAGGTGACATTGATTGCGTGTATCACTTCGCACTTTATGAATTGCTGAGAGCGGTACAGGAAGTCGGTTCAGAAGATGCAGCGGAGACTTTACAGACACTTGTGCAGGGGAAACGATTGAAAGATATTTCGGATTTGCCGTTAGATTTGACGGTATGAATAGATTTCACAACAGTTAATATAGATAATTGTCAAATGGTTTTATATCAGTGGGGATAAGTTCCGTCCCCATATAGATAATTTTCATGAGGAATATTTAAAATGCAAGAAAAATACTGGAAATATATGGTACAAATTAAGGCGTGGATATTTTATTTGGATTTATATGCAGAAGATTCTTATAAATGGGATAAAAGAATTAATGTTTTAGGTGCTATTGCCTCATCAACTAGTATTGCGGCATGGGCTATATGGCAGCAGTTATCATTTGTTTGGTCTGTAATTATAGACATTTATCAAGTGCTGACTCCAATAAAAGGTTTTATGCCATATAGAAAAACATTG
>JAJPWX010000015.1 GCA_021205755.1 Lachnospiraceae bacterium
ATAAAAGTTTGCAAAATTTCTCAAATTTCCTCTTGACATATCACCGCTGGACTTTTTGGTATGAATCTATAGTCCGGCGGATTGGGAAAGTTTTAATAAATTCCTTTTCTTTTTCCGCAGCAAAAAGCTTTTCTGTCCATCGTGCCCGGATCAGATCGCCGTCATTCTGAAAACGTTCTACAACCGCTTTACAAAGACTGCTCATAAAAAGCGTCATTTCTGAAGCATCGTTCATATTCAATACGTTATTCAGGCGAAGCTCCGCATTGCTCAGGATGCCATCCAGTGCGCCAAAATCGGTATAGTGATAGAGTGTTTTAACATTTTCCGGCTGTTCCATATTCTGCCCTCTCCAACCGCCTATTTTGCCCAGGCTTTTATCTCATCATCGCTCTGGTTACTGATACGAATCGCCGGATGAACGTTCGCACCTTTACAGATTTCTGCTATTGTCTGCCCTGATTTTTCTGGTCCTGAGGAACCACTTGTACAGAAAACATAAACCTCTTTCCCTGAAAAATCATATTCCTCCGCAAATGTCCGGATCAGACGAGGACAATTGCCATACCAGACCGGAAAGCCAATATAAATACGGTCATAAGAAGCAAAATTCTTTACATGAGTTGTCACCGCCGGTTTTTCCTTTGTCGCAATCTCCTTACCGCCAATTGCAACTGCTTTCAGATATCCGCCATAATCCTTTTCTCCTTTGATTTCAAACAGGTCACCGCCTGCCTGGGACTGAATTCTTTCAGCGGCTTTCCTTGTTACGCCCGAAAGTGAAAAATATGCGATTAAATTCTTCATATGCAGCCTCCTCGCAGCTTATTACAATTCTATAATGAACAAGGCATACCAGATAAGCGTATCCGATATGCCTACTTCACCACCATTATTTGCGTTACTCTTTGTTCTCAATGACATTCTTCAGATCAGCTGCCGATAGACCTTTTTCTTTCATAATAGCAAGGACTTCCTTTAATGCTGCTTCTTCAGCCTCTTTCGCAGCTGCCGCATCGATCGCGTCAATCTCTGCCTGGAGTTCATCTTTCTGTGATTCAAGTCCGGCTATCTTTTCCTGAAGAGCGACGATTTTCTGATCAATCATCTCTATTTTATCAAGTGCTATTTCCTTTTTTGACCTGCGTGTACGTTTTTCTGCCATTAGTAGAACCTCCCCGTTCATTTTTCCTGTTCACAACTGCGTTGCTCGTTGACCATTGAAATTATTTTGGCGCAAGCGCCGCATATTTCTTCATACTCGCAGCTCAGCTGCTCGTTGACCCTCGAGATTTCCCGGCGCAAGCGCCGCAAATCTCTTCGGGTCACATTATAGGAAATCAGGATAAAAATGTAAAGACTATTTTATAAATCCTTGTCACGGGCTAAGGCATCCATCAGCTTTAAATTTTACAGCTTTATTTGATCTCCCATGTGAATGTCGCAGTATCACTCACATCTATATCATCTGGTTCAATGTCTATTGCATTTGGCTCCGCTGCGTAATTAATGCAGTCTTCCTCGTCCATATACTGCGTCCGAGAAAAAATATTCAGTTCTCCCCAATTATAGTCGATGTTCAGCAGCTGCCCCAGCTCGATTCCGCTTGCCTCACAAAGGATCTCCACTTATTCTACTACGTGATATCCCGCATTCTGAATTGCCAGTTTTACCTTTTCTCTGTCGATTTCCCGATCAAAGCTGATAATGACTCTACCTTTTTTATGACTGGCTCTTGCAGATAATCCTGGCTGGCTCCGGCAAATGGCATTTTCAATGCGGATTTCGCAGTTCTCACATTTCATATCGGAAATTTTCAGCGTATAATCTCCAAGCTTTTTCCCTTCCAGCTTATGTTTTTCCCTGCTCATCCCCTGGGTGCCTCCACAGCAGGCACTCTGGCCTTTCATATGTTTCACTGTTTCCCGTATGCCTATAATGACACACACTATGATGATACAAATAATAATTACGTTCCCCATTTGTTCTCCGCTTATCTCCATATTCATTGATAAATTTTTTGTCACCAACTCAATCAGCTGTTGTAGATTGTCAGGATAATTTTCCACGCAAAAGAATCGTTTATAGAGCGGAATATCGCACCGTTTAGTTCCACAATCTCCTCAATCGGAATTATGATGCCGTCTGTCATAATAAGTATCCGTTGAAGCTCATCCAGCTTTTTCACAACGCCTGTCACAGTACTATACTCACCGCCACTCTTCCGTTTCTTGTCGTGCATCTGCGAAGCAGATGTGCGATGTAGGCCGAGCCATCGCGCTTGAGCGCGATTTTGCATGGCGAGGCTCTCCCGTTCGTCCGGCACAAAATAAGTAATCTCGACTATTGACGAGTCGTTCAGGCGTGATTTTAGCAGTTTGAGCCGTTCCGAAAGCTTCTGTTGTTCGCTTTCGTCCAGTTCCAAGCGCTGATCTGTCAGTCGTTCAGTTTCTTTTACAGCAGCATCGTAACCAGTAAGTGCCGCGAACGGCGAAAACTGTGCTGCTCTGTCTGTCATGGACATATGAGTCCGATGCTCCGATACATGATAGGGCAGGTCGAGGATGTCCTGATAATCTTCTATTTTTCTGTCAGCCATTGTTCCTGCATCTCCTTCTCTGTTTTTACGACCGTCGCTCTGTATCTTAGGCGTCGATCTGCCTGCCCAGATTGATGGAGCCATGCGCCTGTTTGGGAATTTTTCTGCCGTAATGATCGGTTGTGACTTCTCCTTTATAGGATTTTCTTCGCGCAGGATCATTCAGATTTTCTGTATCATATCCGACCGTCAGCACAATCTGATCAGTAACCAGTCCTTTATCTACGAGGTCCAGTGAGAGAGCATCTGCCATTTCGCGGACAACCAGTTTTGCTTTGTCAAATTCATAAGGGGACTGCAGTACCTGTCCGGAGCTGATGCTGTTGTTCTCTGGCTTGAATGATTTTATGTCAGAAATACGGCAGGGTTCCCATCCCCGTGCATGGTCAATCAAAAGCTCCGCATTAATGCCAAATTCTTTATAAAGCTGGTCTTCACCATAGCCGCTCAGGCTGTATCTGGCTATATCACCCATCGTGTACAGTCCCATTTTTTCTAATCGTCTTGCATAGCCGCGGCCCACACGCCAGAAATCCGTGATGGGCTGATGTGCCCACAGCTCCCGGCGATAGCTCCTCTCATCTAATTCTGCAATACGCACACCGTCTTTATCAGCGGGAATGTGTTTCGCCACAATATCCATCGCAATCTTACAGAGATACAGGTTTGTGCCGATTCCTGCGGTAGCCGTAATTCCGGTTTCCTTCAGAACCTCCCGAATCATCGTCATAGCCAGTTCGTGAGGTGTAAGCTGATAAGTCTGCAGATAATCAGTCACATCCATGAACACTTCGTCAATACTGTAAATATGGATATCTTCCGGTGCAATGTAGCGCAGATATACCTGATAAATTTCTGTGCTTCGCTGGATATAATGTGCCATCTGCGGCGTAGCCACAATGTAATCCAGAGATAGCGAAGGATCGGCATTCAATTCCTCAACATTGCAGGAGAAACCGGTAAAAGTTCGTCCGAGTGCGCGCCGCTGCCGTTCTTCATTTACCTGCTTCACCCGCTGAACGACTTCAAACAGTCTGGCCCGGCCGGGGATGCCATAAGATTTCAGGGAAGGGGAAACTGCAAGGCAGATCTTTTCTCCGTGCGGCTTAAGTCTGCGACCACGAGATTCGTGGTCAACGGATCAAGGCCGCGCTCTGCGCACTCCACCGAGGCATAAAAAGATTTCAAGTCAATAGCGATATAAGAACGATCCGACAAGCAGTTCACCTCCTTACCCGGGATTCCAACAAAACTACAGACACGCTGCATTGCATACCGTCACAATGATAAAAGCCTTTTACTTTTTCACAAATCTCTCTACAGCCTCCAGCGCTATCTTATCGTGCTCTTTGGAAAACCCATGCTTCCCATCCGGAATGATCACAAGCTCTGCATTCCTATAAGCTTCCGCTGCTTTCCGGGCATAGCTGCAATCCACAATTTCGTCTTTTGACCCATGCACAATCAGAACCGGACCTTCATAAGAGCAAATTGATTCAATTGCATCCACATCCAGAACTGACTGTGCATACGCTTTTCCAAGTTTCATAGGTCCGCACTGGATCACCTCTGGAATATTCTGCGGGTCAAATTTCGCAAACATCATCTTACCAGCTCTGGCATCATCTGGGATACACAATGCCGGATAAAACAGAATCAATCGCCTGATTTTTTCACCAAGCTCTGCCCCGGTAAGTGCGGATACGAAACCACCCTGACTGCAGCCCATCAGGGTAATATCGTCCTTGTTTACAAAGGAAAGCTTTCTGGTATAGGCAATCACTGCTTTCAGATCTTCTTTCTCCGTAAAGACAGTCATTTTGGTTGTATCATTATCACTTTTTCCATGGATGCAGCCGCCGTTGAAGTCAAAACAAAATGCCGCAAAGCCACGCTCTGCAAGAAATTTCGCATATCCTTCCGTGGTTTTGTAGTTTGCCATAAAACCGTGGCTGACTATTGCTATCGGAAGATTCTCTCCATCCGGAATAAAAGCAAGCCCCTGAATCGTCAACCCATCTCGTCTGCATAAAAATCTCTTTTTTGAAATATTCACTTATATCACCATTTTAACCTTTCTTTCGTCTCAGAGCTTTCAATAAGTCTTTCCTCGGCTCCGTCCCGGACGGAATATTTTTCAGGCCCGGCATATGCCGCTGCAGCATCATCAAAGCCAGGATAACTGTAAGAATCCCCACTTCAATCCCATAAAAATAAAATGCCGGCAGGATAAACGCAGCGGGTATCAAAACGGCTCCAATCGGCAGATAATGACTAATCAAGACTCCGATCAGTCCAATTATGCAGGCAAGCAACCCATAACCGAAAGAAATACTAACCAACGCGGCACAGGTACAGGCAACTCCTTTTCCTCCCCGGAACCGATGCCAGACGGGGAAATTATGGCCAATCACCGCACCGAGTCCCGCATATGCAGCCGCAGTCACTTCCAAATCTGGGAATAAAATCATTCGGCAAAGCAGACACGGTACAAATGTCTTAAGCAAATCTCCTGCCAATACCACCATACCATATTTTACTCCGCATTGATTCACGATATTTGCCATTCCCGGATTACCGGTTCCTATATCAAAAACACTCTTACCGGAAATCTGTCTCGAAACAACCTCCGCTGTCAGAAAATTACCAAACACGTATCCAAGCAACAGGCTTATGAATCTGCCCATTATGCATCACTGTCCTTTTCAAGCCTTAAGATATCGTCCGTTCAGAACAGCAGGCCGCAGACCGCCTGCAATCTGCTACACTGTCCATCAGAACCTCGGAAGGTGGAATCAGATATG
>JAJPWX010000125.1 GCA_021205755.1 Lachnospiraceae bacterium
CTTTTCCTTAACTCCATTGACAGATGACAGTTCCCATGCTAATGTCCAAGTGTACTAGTAAAGTTAGTACACCTGGAGGTGAAGCTATGATAGGGATTGATTTGCAGAATCGCCGTCCGATCTATGAACAGATTACGGAGCGGTTTGAAACTCTGATTGTAAACGGCGTACTGGAGCCGGACAGTCAGATGCCTTCTGTGCGTTCCCTCGCGATGGAGCTCTCGATTAATCCAAACACGATACAGAAAGCCTACAGTATGCTGGAACAGGAAGGCTATATTTATCCGGTAAAAGGCCGGGGAAATTTTGTATCAGGGAATGGGGCTTTGATGAAGCAGAAAAAACAGGAAAGCGTGTATCAAAGCCTGAATGAGCTGGTGATGAAAGGGAAAGAGCTGGACATTGCGTGTGAGGACTTTCTGGAAAAAGCCAGAGAATATTATGAACTGGGGGAGGCGGAGGAATGATTCAGATTGAAAAGGTAAAGAAGCGCTTTGGAGAGATTACGGCGCTTAATGGTGTGGATGCCGCGATCGGTGAAAACTGTATTTTCGGACTGGTCGGTACAAACGGAGCGGGGAAAAGTACACTGCTGCGTGTGATCGCCGGGGTATTGAAAGCCGATGAAGGACAGGTAAAGATTGATGAGCTGCCTGTGTGGGAGAATGTGCAGGCGAAGGAAAAGGTCTGCTTTATTCCAGATACGGCAATGTTTTTTCAGAATGCGACAGCGGATGTAATGCGGGATTATTACCAGATTGTCTATCCGAAATTTGACGCGGCGAGGTTTGACGATTTGCTGGGGAAATTTGAACTGGATCCGAAGCGGAAGCTTTCGACGTTTTCAAAAGGGATGAAAAAACAGGTATCTGTGTTGTTGGGAATCTGTGCGAATACACAATACCTTCTCTGCGACGAGACCTTTGACGGGCTGGATCCGGTGATGCGCCAGACGGTTAAAAGCCTGTTTGCGTCAGAAATTTTAAGCCGGAAGTTTACGCCGGTGATTGCCTCGCACAGTCTGCGCGAGATTGAGGATATCTGCGACTATGTCGGGCTGCTGCATCGCGGCGGCATTCTGTTTGCAAAGGATCTGGATGAGATGAAGCTGGGGATCCACAAGATTCAGTGCGTGATCCCGGATGCGGCCGATGAAGCGGCGCTGCTTGGAGAACTGACTGTACTGCAAAAAGAGAAGCGGGGTTCGCTGCTCACGATTGTGGTGCGCGGAAGCTATGATGAGATTGAATGGAAGATTCAGGCGCGGCAGCCGCTGTTCTCAGAAATTCTGCCGCTGACACTTGAGGAGATTTTTATCAGTGAAACGGAGGTGGCGGGTTATGATATCAAAAATCTCGTTTTCTAAACTGGTGCGCGGGGAAATGCGGCAGATGAACTGGCTGACGGCTGTGCAGATGGTAGTTTTTGTCCTCTTTTTACCGTTTCGGGCGATGATGTCGATGGCAATTCGTCAAAATGAGCTGATGCGCGAAGGGGTGACAACCTACAGTGCGGTAGAACAATTCAGCCGGCATGTGGGTCTGGGACATGCGGAGAATACTGGCCTGATTCTGGTCTGCGGCGCGGTGTGTGCACTGACGACATTTGCGTATTTGCACTCACAGGTGAAGCAGGATTTTTATCACAGTCTATCCCTGAAGCGGGAGGAGCTTTTTGGCGTAAAATATTTAAGCAGTGCGCTGACGTTTGTGGTCGCCTATCTGACCGGGCAGGTGCTGACAGTTCTGGTTGGTCTGTTTTATCAGGCACTGACGGAGCATACTGTATTTGAAATCGCGCTCGCGAGCCTGCAGGGAATTTTATTTTATCTGTGCAGCTATTCGACAACGCTGGTTGCGATGATGCTTGCCGGAAATTTTCTGACGACGTTTCTGGCAATCGGGGCGTTTGGAGCCTACATGCCGATGCTGATGCTGCTCAGGGAATCGTTAGAAAGTGTATTTTTAAATACAAAGGTGGAGAGCATTCGTTCGCTTTCCTCCCAACTGCGTTTTACTTCTCCATGGGCGTGGTGCCTGTATTCCGGATCCCGCGCGGGAATTACTTCCCGTATAACAGGGGCGGAAAAGCTGCCGACCGCGGGAGAACTCTGCCAGGTCGTCACGATTACCGCGGTACTGACACTGGCGGCGCTGGCGCTGTATCGCGCAAGAAAAACAGAGGCCGCAGGCTCCGCGCTTGCGTTTCCCATCCTCGAGCCGGTCATTAAGGTGATGGTTACCGTTCCGGTTTCCCTGGTAGCGGGGCTGATTGCCTATGAGCTGACGCAGGCGGTGTTTTTTGAGGTAATGTTTATTCTGCTGTTTGGCGCTCTGGCCTGTGTGATCATAGAGTTTATTTACCGAATGGATATTCGTCAGGTTCTTGCCCATAAATGGCAGTTTGCAATTTCCATTGTCATCGGCTGCGTGATTTTCTTTGCGTATCGTTTTGACCTGCCGGGATTCAACACCTATCTTCCGGCACAGGACGAGATTATAGCAATGTCTGTTTCCACGCCTGATTTTTCTTCCTATATTGCTTATGGCGACAATGGAGAAATTGTTTATTCCACGTCTTATCGGGAGCGTTTGGATCAGGTGGAATGGGAAGCGTTTGACAAAATTTATGAGCTGGCCGAGGATGGAGTGGAAAACGTAAAAGAATATGGCCTTTCAGACGCCATCTATGACCAGAATGTGAATGGCGTATATATCAAGTATCATCTTAAGAGCGGAAAAGAGGTGTATCGATACTATCAGATCGACAAGGAACTTTACTGTGAAGTGATGAACGGGCTGTTTCAGGATGAAGACTTCAGAGAACCGTATTTTCCGATTTGTACATGGGATGAGGAAACCCTGAACAGGATTTCAGGCATCTGGGTCTACCTGTATGGATATAGTAAAGAAACACTGCTTGTGACGGATAAAGATACTGTGAATGACGCCAGAATGGAAGAAGACCTGGAGGCAGAAAGTGAATTCGCAGATGGGAGTGAGGCAGAAGAACTTTCAGACACAACAGAGGACGTGGATGAGGAAGGGTGGTATTATGTGGAGTCTTACAGTGTGCTTGACATTACCGTGCCTTTATACAGACTTTCGGAGCTGATGGAAGCGTACCGGGAGGATTTGAAGGAAGTGTCGTTCGAAGATATCTATTACAGCGATGATAACAGTTATATTTACTTTTATCTGGAGAGTACCTATCAAAGTGATGATTATCCGGTCAATGCGAAGTTTACCAATACCATGGCGCTGCTGAGTGAGATTTACCAGGAGCAGCAGGGGTGAGAAAGCCAGACAGGAATGCAATGTCGGAGGTTGACAGTGCTTTGTGAAAATGGTAACATATGGATTCAGAAAGGCATATCGTCTTTTTCAGCTAACACAGGACTAAAATTGTTATGAAACGTATGGTGTAAAAGCCAGGGAGAGAAGAACATGTGGAAGTTACTGAAATATCTGAAAGACTACCGGAAGGAATCCATTTGTGCCCCTCTGTTCAAGCTGCTGGAGGCGTCGTTTGAACTGCTGGTTCCGCTGGTGATGGCCAGAATTATTGATGTGGGGATCAAAAACCAGGACACAGCGTACATTCTGCGGATGTGCCTGCTGATGGTGGCGCTTGGCCTGATCGGGCTGGCCTGCTCGGTTACGGCGCAGTATTTTTCCGCGAAGGCGGCAGTTGGATTTTCCGCTAAAGTGAGAGAAGTGCTTTTTGCGCATATCCAGGCGCTCTCGTTTACGGAGATGGATGACATCGGCACATCGACATTGATTACCAGAATGACGAGCGATATCAACCAGGTACAGTCCGGCGTGAACCTGTTTCTGCGTCTGTTCATGCGTTCTCCGTTTATCGTATTTGGCGCAATGATCATGGCGTTTACCATCGACGCGAAGGCGGCGCTGGTGTTTGTGGTCGTGATTCCGGTGCTCTGTGTGATTGTGTTTGGCATTATGCTGATCAGCATCCCGATGTACCGGCGGGTACAGGAGCGGCTGGACAGGGTCGTGCGCCTGACGCGGGAGAATCTGCTCGGCGTGCGTGTGATCCGCGCGTTTTGCCGGGAACCGCAGGAGGTTCAGGATTTTGATGAAAAAAATGAGGCGCTGGTAAAGGTGCAGCTTTTATCCGGACGCATTTCCGCGCTGATGAACCCGATGACTTATGTGGTGGTGAATGTCGGGCTGATTGCGCTGCTCTATGTCGGCGCGTCGCGTGTGGACGCCGGGATTATTACGCAGGGAAGTGTGGTCGCACTGGTCAATTATATGTCGCAGATTCTGGTGGAGCTGGTAAAGCTGGCGAACCTGATTATTACCGTGACGAAAGCGATCGCCTGCGGCAACCGGATTCAGACGGTGCTCGATGTACCGGTGGGGATGGAATCGGCCTCCGATTTAATTGGGGAAAAAGAAGATGTACAGCAAAAATCAGCTTCACATAATCGGGATGAGTCTGAGGCAGTTTCTTTTGATCATGTGGTGTTCCGTTATCGCGGCGCCGGAGCTGACGCCCTGGATGATTTGACTTTTACCGCAAAGCGCGGGGAGACGATTGGTATCATTGGCGGCACAGGCTCCGGGAAAACCTCGCTGGTCAGTCTGATTCCGCGTTTTTATGATGTGAGTGCGGGCAGTGTGCGGGTAAACGGACGGGATGTCCGGGAGTATGCGCCGGATGAACTGCGGCGGAAGGTTGGTATTGTGATGCAAAAACCAGTTCTTTTTAAAGGGACGATCCGCAGCAATCTACTCTGGGGCAATGAAGACGCGACGGATGAGGATTTGCTCGAGGCGATCCGGGCAGCGCAGGCGGAGGACGTTCTGCGCGCGCACGGGAGAGAAGCTGGTCACACAGCTGATGCCGCCGGCCGAAAGAGTACGCCGGAGACAGAAGAAAAGCTGCTTCGCGAAAGCCTGGATGCTCCTGTGGAGCAGGAGGGACGCAACTTTTCCGGCGGGCAGAAGCAGCGGCTGACCATTGCCCGCGCGCTTGTGCGTCATCCGGAAATCCTGATACTGGACGACAGTGCTTCCGCGCTGGATTTTGCGACGGATGCGCGGCTGCGCGCCGCAATTCGGGATCTGAATCATAAAACGGCTACGAAAAAAGCAGGACACAGCCGCAGCTCTTCCCAAGGAGGAACGTCAGAGTTTATTGGAAAAACGGACAGCATGGAACAGACATCTGGCGGAATGACGGTCTTTATCGTGTCACAGAGAACCTCTTCTATTGCGCACGCAGATAAAATTATCGTGCTGGAAGACGGACACGTGGCGGGAATCGGTACGCACAAAGAGCTTCTGGAAACCTGTGAGGTTTACCGGGAGACGCATTATTCTCAGTTCCCGAAAGCGGAGAACGACGTAAAGCCAGGGGTGGAAAAGACTGGCCCAGCTTCCGGGTCGCAGCACCCATCGGAACGGGAGCAGAAGAAGAGTGCCGGAACCTGTGGGAAGGAGGTGCTCGCATGAACAAGAAGAGCGGACAAAAAGAAATTCTGATGCGGGTCCTTACATGCATCCGGCCGCATGCGGTACTGGTGCTGCTTTCACTGGCGATGGCAGTTCTCTCCGTGATACTGACGCTTTACCTGCCGGTACTGACCGGCCAGATTGTCGACGATGTGATTGGCCCGGGCGAGGTGAATTTTTCAGCGATTTTTGCTATCATGCGCAAAATGGCTGTCGCGATCCTTGTCACAGCGCTTGCCCAGTGGCTGATGAATATTTTAAACAACCGGGTTGTCTACCGCGTGTCAAGCGAGGTGCGCGAGCAGGCGTTTCGAAAAATTGAGATTCTGCCGCTGCAATATCTGGACACCCATTCATCCGGCGAGATGGTTAGCCGTGTGATCGCCGATGTGGATCAGTTTTCCGACGGACTTCTGATGGGCTTTACGCAGCTGTTTACCGGTGTGGTGACGATTCTGGGAACCCTGTTTTTCATGCTTTCCGTGAATGTTCGGATTACGTTGGTTGTAGTGCTGCTGACGCCGGTCTCGCTGTTGGTGGCGAACTTTATTGCGAAGCGGACTTACACGATGTTCCGCAAGCAGTCAGAGACACGCGGGGAGCAGACAGCACTGATTGATGAGATGATCGGCAACCAGAAGGTCGTGCAGGCTTATGGGCAGGAAGCAAATGTGCAGGAGCAGTTTAATGAGGTCAATAAGCGGCTTTCCAATTATTCGCTGCGCGCGATTTTCTTTTCGTCTCTGACCAATCCCTGTACGCGGTTTGTCAACAGCCTCGTGTATACCGGAGTCGGTCTGACGGGTGCGCTTTCGGTTGTGGGAGGTCTTATGACGGTGGGACAGCTCTCGGCATTTTTATCCTACGCGAACCAGTATACCAAGCCGTTTAACGAAATCTCCGGCGTGGTGACGGAGCTGCAGAATGCGCTGGCCTGCGCAGGGCGGATTTTTGAACTGATTGACGCAGAGGCGGAAGTCTCGGATGAGGGCGCGCAGGAAACACTTCCGACGGATCCGGGCGCAGTTACGCTGGAACACGTAAGCTTTTCTTATACGAAGAAAACGCCTTTGATTGAGGACTTTAATCTCTCTGTCCGGCCGGGGCAGCGCGTCGCGATCGTTGGTCCGACCGGCTGCGGAAAAACGACAATGATCAACCTGCTGATGCGTTTTTATGATGTAGACGGCGGAAGCATTGCGATCGAAGGAAGAGATATTCGCCGCCTGAAAAGGAAAGATCTGCGCGGAGCATACGGAATGGTGCTGCAGGATACCTGGCTGCGCGCCGGAACGATTCGGGAGAATATTTCTATGGGGCGTCCGGACGCTACGGAGGAGGAGATCATCCAGGCCGCGAAGGATTCACACGCGCATAGCTTTATCCGCAGGCTTCCGCAGGGCTATGATACGGTAATTGGCGAAAACGGCGGAAACCTTTCCCAGGGGCAAAAGCAGTTACTGTGTATTGCGCGTGTGATGCTTACTCTGCCGCCAATGTTGATCCTGGATGAGGCGACTTCGTCTATTGATACCCGCACGGAGATTCGTATTCAGCAGGCCTTTCAGAAGATGATGCAGGGACGGACCAGCTTCATAGTAGCACACCGACTTTCGACCATACAGAATGCCGATGTGATTCTGGTGATGCGGGACGGGAGCGTGATTGAGCAGGGGACGCACCGGGAATTGCTGGAAAAAGAAGGATTTTACGCGGAGCTGTATAACAGCCAGTTCGTGATGCCGGAATAAAAAAGAGATTTTTCTTGAAATATCGGAGAAAATCTATTACCATAGGAAGTGAAAAAGGAACCTGATAACAAAGCAGCGGAGGGAGGTCTGAGTGATTATGGAAATTGGGATGCAGGCACTGCTATGGCTGGCGGCCCTGGTGCTTTTTCTGGCGATTGAGGCCATTACTCTGGGGCTGACGACGATCTGGTTTGCGGGAGGCGCACTGGTGGCATTTGTTCTGGCAATTTTGCAAATGAGCCTGGGAGTACAGGTCGCCGCGTTCTGCGCGGTATCGGTGCTTCTGCTGATCTTTACAAGACCCGCGGCAGCTCGCTGGCTGAACCGCGACCGGGTCAGGACGAATGCGCAGAGTCTGGTCGGAGAGACGGCAGTCGTCACAGAGCGGATCGATAATCTCGCCGGAAGCGGACAGGTGCAGGTGCACGGACAGTACTGGACGGCGCGGTCCGCGGATCAGTCACTGGTCATTGAAAAAGAGAAAAATGTAAAAATTGAAGAGATCAGCGGAGTTAAGCTGATCGTGAAGGAGGTATGAGTTATGAGTGTAAATGCAAGTAACAGCTGGTTTAGTTTTGGAACGGTTTTAGTGATTGTTTTGATTTTAGTAGTGCTGTGGATTCTGGCATCCTGCATTAAGGTTGTTCCACAGGCGCAGGCTTTTGTCCTGGAGCGTCTTGGCGGTTATCAGTCGACCTGGGACGTTGGACTGCATTTCAAGGTTCCATTTATCGACCGTGTGGCAAAGCGTGTGAACTTAAAGGAGCAGGTTGTGGACTTTGACCCGCAGCCGGTGATTACAAAGGATAATGTTACCATGCAGATTGATACGGTGGTCTTTTTCCAGATTACGGATCCGAAGCTTTACACCTATGGTGTGGAGAATCCGATCATGGCGATTGAGAACCTGACCGCAACGACTCTGCGAAATATCATCGGTGATATGGAGTTGGATCAGACTCTCACCTCGCGTGAGGTGATCAATACTTCAATGCGCACGACGCTGGACGTGGCGACAGATCCATGGGGCATCAAGGTGAACCGGGTTGAGTTGAAAAATATTCTGCCGCCGTCACAGATCATCGACGCGATGGAGAAGCAGATGAAGGCAGAGCGTGAACGCCGCGAGGCGATTTTGAGGGCAGAGGGTGAGAAGAAGTCTTCCATCCTTGTGGCAGAGGGCAATAAACAGTCGGCGATTTTGGATGCGGAGGCGGAGAAGCAGGCAGCGATCCTGCACGCGGAAGCACAGAAGGAAAAGATGATCCGTGAGGCGGAAGGTGAAGCAGAGGCGATCCTGAAGGTGAACCAGGCAAAAGCCGAGGGAATCAAACTGATTCGCGAGGCGGAAGCAGATCAGGCGGTATTGACGCTGAAAAGCTTTGAGACACTGGAAAAGGTGGCGGACGGCCAGTCGACGAAGATCATCATCCCGTCTGAATTGCAGAATGTGGCCGGGCTGGTGAAAGCATGCGCGGAAGTTGCTAAGGATGATTGATTGAACATTAGTAATTGTTCAGGACAGTACTTCGCACCTGATGAGAAGTACGAATGAAAAGTATATTACGAGCATTATTGAAAAAGAGGATGAATTCTATGAATTTAAAAGGCAGGAGCTTCCTGACATTAAAAGATTTTACTTCGGAGGAGATTGGCTATCTGCTGGATCTGGCGGCGGATTTGAAAGCAAAAAAGAAAGCGGGCGTCATGGAGACGCCCCTTGCCGGAAAAAATATTGCGCTGATTTTTGAAAAGACAAGTACGCGTACGCGCTGCTCATTTGAGGTGGCTTCGCATGATCTTGGGGCGCATGTGACCTATCTGGATCCGAGCGGGTCACAGATCGGAAAGAAGGAGAGCATCCGTGACACCGCCCGTGTATTGGGCAGGATGTTCGATGGCATTGAATACCGCGGCTATGGACAGAGCATTGTAGAGGAACTGGCGAAATATTCTGGCGTTCCGGTCTGGAACGGACTGACGAATGAGTATCATCCGACGCAGATGCTGGCGGATCTCCTTACCGTGCGGGAACACCTCGGCGAGCTGAAAGGCAAAAAGCTCGCTTATTTCGGAGACGCGCGTTATAATATGGGAAATTCGCTGATGATTGCCTGTGCAAAGATGGGGATGCATTTTACCGCGTGTACGGCAAAGGCATATTTTCCGGATCAGAAGCTGGTGGAGCTCTGCCAGATGTATGCGGCTGAGAGCGGCGGTTCCATTACACTGACGGATTCCGTAGAGGAGGGCGCAAAAGATGCGGATGTCGTTTATACGGATGTCTGGGTATCGATGGGAGAGCCGGACGAAGTCTGGGCGGAGCGGATTGATGCGCTTCTGCCGTATCAGGTGAATGCGAAAGTGATGTCCCTGGCAAAAGACGAGGCCATCTTTATGCACTGTCTGCCGGCATTCCATGATCTGGAGACGAAGATTGGCCGTGAGGTCTATGAGAAATTTGGCCTGAAAGAGATGGAAGTGACCGATGAGGTATTTGAGTCTGCACAGTCGGTTGTTTTTGACGAAGCGGAGAACCGTATGCATACGATCAAGGCTGTGATTGCGGCGACGTTAGCAGGCTGTTAACTGAGTGGATAATACCTGGCTCGCTGCTTCGCGGAAATGAATGGGAATGGAATGAAAGAGCGAAAAAGCAGGAAGAGAAGAAAAATAAAAGAATCCGACGCACGTATTGCTGAATGGTTTTGCAGCTTTACTGCGTTTCTTGCGGCAGTTTTGTGTATTCTGTTCATTAGCGGGGTTCTTCGCAACTTTTGGGTGCTGAACTTCATTTTTATTATCGGGATTCTGATGAATCTGTCGGTGATTCTTGTCTCTGTGATTCGAAAGAAAACGTTGGTTGTAAGCATGGGTTTTCTGATGGTGCTTGCAGAAGTGGCTGCATTGATTTATTTTATCCGATAGGAAGGTTATTCGAACTTTCTTACCGTACAAAAATTGTAGCTATTCAGAATGGCAGACCACAGACCGCATGTATCTTTACCTCGGACGGTACGTAAGGACGGAAAATGAAAACAAAGATTTTATCTATGTTGAGCGATAAGGACGGCTATGTGTCCGGGCAGGCACTCTGTGAAAAATTACAGGTATCCCGCACAGCTGTGTGGAAGATCATGAATCAGCTGCGCGAGGAAGGGTACGAGATCGAGTCAGTACCGAGCAAGGGCTATCGGATTACGAAGCGTCCGGATCGGATCACGGCAGAGGAAATTAGCAGCCGCCTGCATTCGGAATGGGCAGCAAGACATGTGTATTATTATGAGTCGATTGATTCGACGAATAACGAGGCAAAACGACTGGCGGAAAAAGGAGGCGTTTCTGGCGCCCTCGTGGTTGCGGAGGAGCAGGTACAGGGGAAAGGCCGCAGGGGCAGAAGCTGGATGACGCCTGCCGGGACAGCAATTGCGATGAGTCTGCTGCTTCGCCCGGGAGACTCTGCGAATACACGGTTACAGCCCGAACACGCCCCGATGCTTACTCTGGTCATGGGAATGGCGGTTGCGGCTGCCTGCCGGGAAGCATGCGGTGTGGATGTCGGGATCAAATGGCCGAATGATGTAGTCGCGGAAGGAAAAAAGATCTGCGGCATACTCACTGAGATGAGCTGTGAGATGGACTACATTAATTACGTTGTTATCGGGATTGGCATCAATACCGGAGTAGAGCAGTTCCCGCCGGAGCTTACCCAGACAGCCGTTTCCCTGCATACCCTGATGGGGCGCAGGCCGGATCGGGCAAAACTGATCGATGTCTGTATGGAGAAGTTTGAGCAGTACTATGACCGGTTTATGAAAACGCAGGATTTTACGCATCTTCAGGAGGAGTACAACGACCTCCTGCTTGGCAAAGGAGATCGTGTGCGCGTGTTGTCAACTGAACGGGAATTTGAAGGAATCTCCTGTGGGATTAATGCCCGGGGAGAACTGCTGGTGCGGCGGGAAGACGGTACGGTGGAACAGATTTTTGCAGGTGAAGTATCGGTCAGGGGAATTTACGGGTATGTGTAAAGATGACTGCCGCTGAACGAAAGGAAAGGGGCAGTTTTGTACGGGAGGCGGATAAGGCATGAAAAAGGAAAAGGCGAAGGCCGATGGCTCGTCAGCTCCGGTGGTACTCTGCGGAGCAAGCGCTTATGAGCAGAAATACTATCTGAATGAAAGCTTTCAGAATTTGCCGGAGCAGATAAAGGAGGAGCTTCAGGTGATGTGTGTCCTCTATACAGAGGATGTCGGAGGCGTATTCCTGCTGGAATTTGATGAAGACGGTACGCTGCAGTTTTGTACGGAAGCGAAAGAAGATGATTATTCCTATGATGAAATCGGGAGTATCCTTAAAATTAAGGAGCTGCGGCGCACGAAAGAGGATTTGCTGCGGTCAATCGAGTTATATTATAAGGTTTTAACGGGAAAAGTAAGAGTGGAAGATATTTCGGAAACACAGTGAAAAGCGATTTGACATAAGGCGTCGGGCAGATATACTTCTGTCAGCTTAGACAGGATCAGAAACGAAAGCAGGAGGGGACTACCGTGAAAATCGGCAATGTAGTTCTGGAAAACAATATCATACTGGCTCCGATGGCAGGCGTAAGCGACCTGCCTTTTCGTTTGCTCTGCCACGAGCAGGGAGCGGGGCTGGTATGTTCAGAGATGGTGAGCGCGAAAGCCATTTACTATCGCAATAAAAATACAGGCGTATTAATGGCGACGGATCCCAGGGAGAGGCCGGTTTCGCTGCAGCTGTTCGGTTCCGATCCGGATGTCATCAGCGAGATGGCGGCGCAGATAGAGGATCAGCCATTTGATATACTGGACTTTAATCTGGGCTGCCCGGTGCCAAAGGTAACAAAGAATGGCGAAGGCTCCGCGCTCATGCAGAATCCGGCCTTGGTGGAAGAAATCCTCACGAAAACAGTGCGTAAGATTCACAAGCCGATGACTGTGAAGATACGGAAAGGATTTTCTGAAAATGAAGTCAATGCGGTCGAGATTGCGCGGATTGCGGAAGCCTCCGGTGTGTCGGCGATTGCGGTTCATGGGCGTACCCGTGAGCAGTATTATTCGGGCCGGGCGGACTGGGACATCATCCGGCAGGTAAAGGAAGCTGTGAAAATACCGGTAATCGGAAACGGCGACATTGATTCTCCGCAGGCTGCGCAGCGAATGCTGGAGGAGACTGGCTGTGATGGAATCATGATTGGGCGCGCGGCCAGAGGCAATCCCTGGCTGTTTGCTCAGATTCGATCCTGGCTTTTGGAGGGAAAGCTGATTTCAAAACCAACCTGGGAGGAAGTTCGGGAAATGATGCTGCGGCACGCACGGATGCAGGTTGCTTTTAAGGGTGAGTATATCGGAATTCGTGAAATGCGCGCGCATCTTTCCTGGTATACCGTTGGATTTCCGAATTCTTCCCGGTTCCGCAGAGAAATAAACTCGATAGAAACGTTTGAAGAGTTGGAACGATTATTGAACGAAAAAAGATTCTTTTAATTTTCTTGACAAACTACAGGCAATCCGTTAAAATATTGTAACTGTGAAGCGCAGGCATTCGGTAGAATGCCCGCGCTTGTCACGGTTATAGGAAACGGCGTTTTTGTCAGTTCCTGTGAAAACCTAAAAATAACAGGTTTTGGGAAGGTGTGATTTATCATGGAAGAAAAAAAGAATTTAATGACCTATGCCGGATTACAGAAGCTCGAAGATGAACTTCATGATCTGAAGGTTGTCAGAAGAAAAGCAGTGGCTGAGAAGATTAAAGAAGCCAGAGAGCAGGGCGATATTTCTGAGAATGCAGAATATGATGCGGCGATGGATGAACAGCGCGATATCGAAGCTAGGATTGAAGAGATCGGCAAGCTTCTGAAAAACGCGGAGGTTGTTGTTGATGATGAGATAGACTCAGGCAAGATCAACGTCGGCTGCACCGTAAAGGTCTATGATGAGGAATATGAGGAAGAGATGGAGTTTCACATCGTAGGTTCCTCCGAGGCAAACAGCCTGCAGGGAAAGATTTCCAATGAGTCGCCGGTGGGCAAGGCTTTGATTGGACATTCTGTAGGAGATATGATTTCTGTAGAAACACAGGCTGGCGTGATTGAATATAAGGTTCTTTCCATCAAGCGCACGGCTTGATGAAAAAATCGTAATGATTCAGAACAGGAAACAGCAGTCGATGCTTCGGTTTTGAACTGTTACCAGAAAATAGAGATGAGGAGTGAGTAAATTGGCAGAACAGAAGACAGAACAGACAGTTGACACAAAGCAGCTTTTAAAGGTGCGCCGTGATAAATTAAAAGAACTCCAGGAGAGCGGAAACGACCCGTTTCAGATTCGGAAATACGACGTGACCAGCCACAGCATGGAAATTAAAGAGCAGTTTGAACAGTTTGAGCAGAAAACAGTCCGTGTGGCAGGGCGGATGATGTCAAAACGTGTCATGGGGAAGGCTTCGTTCTGCAATGTACAGGATCTCCAGGGGAGTATTCAGGCATATGTAGCCCGCGATTCCATCGGTGAAGAAGAATACAAGGCATTCAAGAAGATGGACATCGGCGATATCGTCGGCATCGAGGGCTTTGTCTTTAAGACAAAGACCGGTGAGATTTCCATTCACGCGTCACAGGTTGTATTGCTCTCGAAAAGTCTCCAGATTCTCCCAGAGAAATACCATGGCCTGACCAATACAGATATGCGTTACCGTCAGCGCTATGTCGACCTGATTATGAACCAGGATGTAAAGGATACGTTTGTGAAGCGCTCGAAGATTATCAGCGCTATCCGTCGTTACCTTGACGGCGAAGGATTCCTTGAGGTAGAGACTCCAATGCTCGTCGCCAATGCCGGCGGTGCGGCAGCTCGTCCGTTTTCCACTCATTATAATGCGCTGGATGAGGATGTGAAGCTTCGTATTTCTCTGGAGCTTTACCTGAAGCGGCTGATTGTGGGAGGCATGGAGCGTGTCTACGAGATAGGCCGGGTTTTCCGCAACGAGGGACTTGACACCCGGCATAATCCGGAATTCACGCTGATGGAGCTTTATCAGGCCTACACGGACTACCACGGCATGATGGATCTGACCGAAAACCTTTACCGCCATGTGGCACAGGAGGTTCTCGGGACGACGACGATCACTTACAACGACATTGAGATGGATCTCGGAAAGCCGTTTGAGCGCATTACCATGGTAGACGCTGTGAAGAAATACACGGGTGTTGACTTCAATGAAATCCACACGACAGAAGAAGCACAGGCTGTGGCAAAAGAGCACCATGTAGCTTTTGAAAATCATCATAAAAAGGGTGATATCCTCAATCTTTTCTTCGAGGAATTTGTTGAGGATCATTTGCTTCAGCCTACCTTTGTGATGGATCATCCGATTGAGATTTCGCCGCTCACCAAGAAAAAGCCGGAAAACCCGGATTATGTGGAACGCTTTGAGTTCTACATGAACGGTTGGGAGATGGCGAACGCGTATTCTGAGCTGAATGACCCGATCGACCAGCGCGAGCGCTTCAAAGCGCAGGAAGAACTGCTTGCCCTTGGGAACGAAGAGGCGAATACCACGGACGAGGATTTCCTTTACGCGCTGGAGCTTGGCATGCCGCCGACAGGGGGGATTGGGTTCGGCATAGACCGTATGGTTATGTTATTGACTGACTCACCTGCAATAAGAGATGTTTTGCTGTTCCCGACGATGAGACACATTGAGCAGTAATACACCAGATATGCCCTGAAAATGCAGGAAAATACACAAAATCTTGTGGTTTTGAAGCTTTTTAGAAATGCTGTATGATTTAATTTATGAAATAAGAAATTATGTAGGAAAATCATAGGAAAAGCATGACAGCGGCTAAAAGCAGGCACACAGGAGGAAAGCATATGTTTATGGATTTGTCAGGGCAGAAGTTTGAGGATTTAACGGTTGTAAGAAAAAGTGAAAAGCAGACCGGCAAAGAGACACAGTGGTTATGTAGGTGTGCATGTGGTAGGGAAACAACAGCTTCAACTTATGAATTGCGATCAGGACATAAGAAGAGCTGCGGGTGTCGTAAGAGCAGACCAAAAGCACATGACTTGACGGGCATGAGGTTTGGCAGACTGACGGTTATTAAACGTGTTGGAACGATAAATCGCCGTCCTATATGGCATTGTAAGTGTGACTGCGGCAAATTTACGGATGTCCGTTCCGTGGATCTGAAATCCGGTAATACGAAAAGCTGTGGCTGCATGGGAAAGCATCAAGCATTGTATCATTAAGTTGATCTACAACATGAACCAAGGTCATCATTGGTTCGAGGGTTTATATTATTAAAAACTGAACAGAGAGATTTTTGCAAGAAGCTGTCAGTGTGTATTTTTTACTGGCAGCTTTTTTCTTTGAGAAAAAATCAATATTGGAAGCGTTTGGCAAATGATTGATTGCTGAGCGCTTTTTTTATGCACGCGGGTGGGACAAAAACTGCAATTTTGTCTGCTCACAGTGAACATCATTTAGTTTTATCGAGGAGAGAATATATGATTACGTATTTTATTGCTTTTTGTTTGGGAGGCTTTTTCGGAGTCGCAACGATGAGTATGTGTTTCGCGGCAGGTGAGGAAGACCGCAGGAACGGATGTTATGACGAAAAGGAGGATGGTGAAGAATGAATACTCAGATTATCTGCCTCGCGAACCAGAAAGGCGGAGTCGGAAAAACCCAGACTTGTGTAAATCTTGGCATTGGTTTGGCACAGCAGGGAAAGAAAGTTTTGATTGTGGATTTCGATCCCCAGGCCAGCGCGACAATCAGCCTGGGATTTCCGCGTCCGGAAGAGCTTCCGGTTACGGTATCAACGGTCTTGGGGAAAATTTTGACAGATCAGCCAGTCAATCCGGGAGAGGGAATCCTGCATCATGAGGAAGGCGTTGACCTGATGCCTGCAGATATTCAGCTATCCGGTATGGAAGTATCTCTGGTGAATGTGATCAGCCGGGAGACAGTTCTGCGACAGTATCTGGATACAGTGAAAAGTCAGTATACGCATATTTTGATTGACTGCCAGCCATCACTCGGGATGCTCACGGTCAATGCGTTGGCGGCAGCTACGCGCATAAACGTGCCTGTCCAGGCAGAATACCTTCCTGCTAAAGGATTAGAGCAGCTTTTACAGACGGTAGGAAAAGTCAGGCGGCAGATTAATCCGACCTTACAAATTGATGGGATTCTGCTGACTATGGTAGATAAACGGACTAATTTTGCGAGAGAAACGGCGTCACTGATCAGGGACACTTACGGAAGAAAAATTAATGTATTTAAAACGGAAATTCCGTTTTCTGTAAAAGCAAAAGAAGCAACTGCGGCAGGTATGAGTATCTATGCTTACGACCCAAAAGGAAAAGTGGCGGGAGCGTACATGGAATTGACGAAAGAGGTGTTGAATCTTGAAAAGCAGCGCGAAAAACATAAAACTTGCGTCCGTCGATGACCTTTTTAAGACAGACGAAGGACGGGCGGATGATGAGAGGGAACGTGTGCAGGAGATTGCGATTTCTGAATTGCATCCCTTTAAAGATCATCCTTTTAAGGTTTTAGATGATGAAAAAATGATGGAGACAGTTGAGAGCGTACAGCAATACGGCGTTCTAGTCCCGATTATCGCAAGGCCATCGCCGGAAGGAGGATATGAGATTGTTTCTGGACATCGCCGGCATAGAGCTTGTGAACTGGCGGGAAAAGAGACAATGCCTGTGATTGTGCGTGAATTGGATGATGATGAAGCGATTTTGCTTATGGTGGATAGCAATCTGCAAAGAGAAACAATACTTCCGAGTGAGAGAGCATTCGCTTTTAAGATGAAGCTGGATGCGATTAAACATCAGGGAACAAGGTCAGATTTAACTTCTACGCAAGTTGCGCAGAAGTTGTCTGTGCAAAAAGTAGGGGATGAGGCTGGAGTCAGTAAAGATACGGTACGCCGTTTTATCCGTCTGACAGAACTAATCCCTCCGCTCCTGGATATGGTGGATGAAAAGAAGATCGCTTTTAACCCGGCATATGAGCTGTCGTTCTTGAAACCGGAAGAGCAGCAAATGCTGATTGAAACCATGGATTATGAGCAGGCAACGCCGTCCCTTTCCCAGGCACAGCGTTTGAAGCAGTTCAGCCAGGATGGGCGTTTAACGGAAGATTCTATGCTTGCGATTATGTCTGAGGAAAAGAAGCCGGTTCAGGATCGGGTAATGTTCACCTCGGATGTCCTGAGAAAGTATTTTCCGAAGGATTACACGCCGAGAAAGATGGAGGAAACGATTATCCAGCTTTTGGAACAGTGGAAACAAAGGCGGCAGATGCAACAGGAACAGCAGCGAAAAAAACGTAATTCCCGGTGAATTATTTACACAACTATTTTCAAAGCTGCCGTGGTGAATTTCTTTGAGCAGAAGCCGGATACCGTTTGCTTTCGACACTGGCTACAGCTTTATGAAACAGAAAACTATGAATATTCAGAGCAAACCACAGAAGAATGGAAGGAGATTTTGCTATGCGCTATACAACGTACAATACTGCGAATGACAGGGAAAACAATGAAATTTTATTCAGGGATGCGGAGCATGAACGGTTCTGCCTGCAATCGTTGGAAAAATGCAGATGGTGTGATGTTTACCATGAGGCATTGGTGTACTGCCTGGGTATTGACAGAGATACGCGGGAACACATAGATCGCATTTACGATTTCAAGAGCGGCGATGTGAAACCGGAATGCCTTCATGAGGGATGGCAGACAAGCGGTAGTATGCGAACGGTCCGGATGGCTTTTAACCTCTATTGTAATGGGACACCGAGTGTGTATGGCATCAAGAACTCGAAAGATAAGCTGCGTGAGTGTGCTGAGTATTCCGTGAGCGATTTGTTCAGCTGTGGCTATGCGAAGTACTTTTGGGAAGCAGTGAAAATCCGCTATCCGGAATATTGTGGCTGAGCGGCGGGAGAACAAATTGACTGGGTGTGGCCTGTATTTCAGATGCAGGCCGCGCTCACTCCAAAGATAACAAGACAAGACTCCTGAAAGAAATGGAGGTGTGATATGGAGAATAAATTCGAGTTTGATTATTTCCATGAGTATGAGTCGGAACAGTTCTCCTTTTACCGTATCCCAAAGCTGTTGTTTACGGATGAATATTTCAAGAAACTGTCCTGTGACGCGAAAGTGCTGTATGGGCTGATGCTGGATCGGATGTGCCTTTCCCTGAAAAATCACTGGGTGGACAGTGAAAAGCGGGTCTATATCATTTTCACGATTGAACAGGTGACGGAATACCTGAATTGCGGGCGGGATAAGGCGATGAAGATTCTTGCGGAACTGGATACGAAAAAGGGGATTGGTCTGATAGACCGTGTGAAACAGGGATTTGGGAAACCGGATGCGATCTATGTGAAGAACTTTATTACAAAGCCAAAGCAGCAGCCGGGAGATTCTGAGCCGAGGAGTGGAGAAGAATCAGATGTAAATCCGGAGAGTGGAGGGGAACAGCCAGAGCAGAGAGAAGGTGAGAGGGCAGGATGTGCTGAAAGTAAAAAGGCAAAGGCAGAAAGAAATTATGGCGCGGATTCTGAACAAAAGAATCGCAGGACTGATCAGTATAGTGGTGTGAACGACATGAATGAAAAAGAAGCAGATGGTTTCTGGGATATAGTGGAAGCGAGTCTTGTAGATGCGGTTTTGCACGAATGTGAATCCACCGGTGATTCAGAGAAAGGAGTAATGGATGGCTCTGGAAGTGGTTTTACCAGAGTCAGTGGATACCAAATTCTTGGAGCCGGCGAAGCGGATTTACCGCAGTCGGAATCCCCGATTTATCGCAGTCGGGAAAGCCGATTTGTCGAGGTCGAAGAAACCGACTTTATGCAGTCGGAATCTCCGACTTCCAGAGGTCGGAAAAGTCCACCTGTTACCGTCGGAAAAACCGACCCTAATTATACTGATATTAATGATACTGATATGAGTGATACTGATCTGATCAATCAATCAACGCGTGCGTGTGCGCGTAAACTCGCGGAGCCGATGCCGGATGGGATGGATCAGATGGATGTGATAACGACCTACACAAACATCATCAAAAAAATATCGAGTATGACACGCTGATTTTTGATGCCAAATCAGATTCTAACAGGATGCAGATTGACATGATTGTATCACTGATGGCAGAGACGATTGCAGCGAAACGTGAGACGGTGACGATTGCGAAAGCAGAATACCCATATCCGTATGTTGTGAATAAACTGCTGCGTGTAGGACAGAACCATGTCCAGTACATACTGTGGTGTCTGAGTAAGCAGACGGGCAAGATCTGGAACATCAAGGCGTATGTGCTTGCCTGCATCTTTAACGCGCCAACGATGATAGACGCATATTATCAGGCGGAGGTAAGTCATGACATGTATGGACAGTCAAATACTCCGGTGTAAGCATATGGGCATCGTGGTTGTTACGGGCTATTTGACCCTCGTGGAAATCAAGTGCAGCGAATGTACCGCTGAAGGAATAACTGCAATGCTTGAGTGGTGTTGCGCTGAGGAATGTGGATACGAACGGAGGAAGAAGATGAAGAACGGGAAGAAACCGACAAGGGAACACAGGGGAATTATGAAAAAGCATGGGTTGAATCCGGACAGCTGGCTGGTGGTAAAAAATCTGCCGGACAGCATTTTGGTTGTGAGCCGGATTTCGCTCCATTCCGGGAAAAAGCCGGATTATAAGATATTGCCGAGGATGTAATTTTGTGATTAGTCAGCACAGTGGGATTGGTGGTTAAGATGCTTTTTTTGGACTTTGAACCGATGGATGAGGGGGACATGGTGGAATACCTGGGGGAAATGGAAGGCCTGGAGACGAGAATGCAGGGGATGCTGAAAGAGGAATTTGCGAGGCTCGAATCGTTTGAAGAGTGCATCTGGCGCAAATCTTTGCGCGGGAGTAACCCGGAAGAACACCCTGGAGGAGATCCTCCAGGGAGAAATGCGGATACGATCTACAACATTCTCGTTTCCGTGGAGCGTGATATGGAACAGCAGGGAAATGAGATCGCACAGCAGATACTCAGGATCTCAAAAGGGCAGGAGAAGCTGAATTATGTGAGATTCTGTATCCGCTCCCTGCCGGCCGAACAGGCTGAGCTGATTTCACATGTGTATGTGAAACGGGAGGGGCAGACAGTCTACGCAGCGGAGAAACACTACAGCAAGTCGATGATATGCCGCAAAACGAAAGCAGCGCTGGAGAACCTGCTGGTTTTGTATAATCGCCGGTTTGCGCAGAAAAAGAAGACAGACAAAGAATGATCTGCTTTTTGCGGGTCAGGAACCGGAAGGGGGAAACGAATTGTCGGAAGCAAGAGATTATCAGGAGGAATGCCTGGAGACACTGGATGGGCTTGAAAACGGAGCTTACCTGGTGGTCATGGCAACCGGGCTTGGGAAAACCTGGATATTTACGCATGTCAGGCGGCGTGGGAGGGTGCTGATCCTTTCCCACCGGGATGAGCTTGTCCATCAGCCGGAAAAGTATTACGCAGAGCAGGGATGCAGCTTTGGTGTCGAACAGGCAAAAGAATTCTCGGATGGGGAGGAGGTGGTTTCTGCCAGTGTACAGACACTGGTGCGGAGACTGGACAGGTTCCGGCCGGATGAGTTTGATCTGCTCATCACAGACGAGGCACACCATAGCGTAGCTCCGGTTTACCGGAAAATCTATGATTATTTTCAGCCGCGACTCCACCTGGGCTTTACCGCTACGCCGAATCGGGCAGACAGCGTAAAGCTGGGGAACATTTACTCGAAAGTTGTGTTTCAGCGGGACATCAAATGGGGAATTCAAAATGGCTGGCTTACCAATATCCGCTGTGAACGGATAGATATTGGTTATAACATCTGTGACGCCCGGACGACCGCTGGAGATTTTAACCAGGGGGACATTGAGGTCGCTGTTGATATCCGGGAATGCAATGAGGTGATTGCAGATATTTACCGGAAAAAAGCAGTCGGGCCGACCATTATTTTTGCGGCATCCGTAAACCATGCCCGCCGGCTGCAGGAGCTGATCCCCGAGGCGGAGGTGGTGACGGCGGAAACAGAAAACCGGCGGGATTGCCTGAAACGGTTTGAAGAAGGCGAAACACCTGTGCTGATTAACTGCATGGTGCTGACGGAAGGAACTGATTTGCCTATGGTGAGGACGATTATTATCTGCAGGCCGACAAGAAGCGCGGCGGTCTATGTGCAGATGGTGGGCAGGGGGCTCCGTCTGTATCCTGGCAAGGAAGAATTACTGCTGATTGATTGTGTGGGAGCGACAAGGATGCCGATCTGCTCAGCACCCATACTTTTCGGCCTGAACCCGGAGAAAGTAGGAGACAATGACCGGTTTAACGGCAAATTGATTACGGAACTGCAGGAAGAAGCGGAGCAGATGGAGGC
This sequence comes from Lachnospiraceae bacterium, assembly GCA_021205755.1. Classification (GTDB taxonomy): domain Bacteria; phylum Bacillota; class Clostridia; order Lachnospirales; family Lachnospiraceae; genus Choladousia. The sequence goes on from JAJPWX010000125.1 coordinate 21,710, forward strand.
GGCAGATTTTTCAAATCCGGATGCGTGGAGGGTAAATGCTGAGCTGGTTGACCTCTTTGAGAAAAATGGGAACTATGATACCCATGGTGTAGATTACACAGTCTGTGCAAATGGGAATTTTATCTGTTCCATTGGCGATGGCATCCGCGCGATTGTGACGCCGGAAGATATCACCGGTAATTCAAGCGTGTTCCTGAGAGGAAAACAGAGTGACCTGTATGTGAAAAGGGATATCCCTGTGCAGGATGCTTTTGATGATATGTATGAGATCCTGTGCAGTTCCTTTGCCTCAAAGAGGCACTTGTGGGATGCGGATCGATGCAGAAACTGGGGAAGGCAGCTTGCAACGGAAAAGCAGAAAGTATTTATCCAGGGATTGTTTGATGAAGATTTCCTAAGTGAAATTGATTTTGCGAGTCTCACCAAAAACCAGGCTTCCCGCCTGATTGATCGCGGACTGGAAGAACAGAGGAGCAGAAGAGGATAAAAGGCAATAGGGGAAGCGTCTATGGGATATAGAATGGCGGTTTCTCCGGCAAATAAGCAAGTACGAAAGGACAGAACTATATGAGAAAAACAGAATTAATCTGCGGGATTGCAGCAGTTGCGCTTGTAGTAGCGGGAATTGTAATGGCTGTGCGGGTGTACCTTGGCTACCAGAAAGGCAGGGAAGGATACGACGATATCGAGTCCGCGTTTACCAGTACGGCTGATGGGCAGCTGGATGAATCGGACAGGCAAGAGGACGATGATTTGGAACCGGGTGCGGGGAATATAACAGATGAATATGGGTCAGAAGTAGAAACGAATGATTTGACGGAAAGCCTTCCGAATGATGCGCCGGAGCGGATCACAGTTGATTGGGATTCTCTGGCAGACACTTATGAAGACTGTATTGCCTGGATTCATATCCCTGCCGTAGAGATCTCCTATCCGGTGATGCAGTCAGAGGATAATGATTATTATCTCCATCGGGCACCGGATGGCAGTTATCTTTATGCCGGGAGTATCTTTATGGATTACCAGAATCATGCAGATTTAGAGGATTACAATACGGTTATTTATGGTCACAATATGAGGGATGGGAGTATGTTCGCGAAGTTGAAAAAGTTTCGTGATTCAGAAGTGATGGTTCTGTGCCCATACATTTGGATTTATACGCCGGAGGGAGATTCCCTTTACCGTATATTTTCAGTCCATAGCGTGGATGCGGTTGGCGATGCCTACACGATTTCCTTTGAAGACAATGGGAATTATGCGGAATGGTTTGATGAAATGACAGGCGAATCGGAAATTGATACCGAAATTACCAGTTCTGACATTGACCGCGTTGTGACACTGTCTACCTGTAATGGGAACAGCGCCACCCGGTTAGTAGTGCAAGGCGTCCTCGTGTGGCAGGGATGATAGTTCAACTGGTTCGTTCATGCAAGATGTATCTGCTGATAGCTTCTGCAACACCATCCTCTCGGTTTGATGGCAGTATATAATCAGCTTGCTGCTTTAATGCAGAGACTGCATTTCCCATGGCGAAGCGAAGCCCTGATACACGGAACATTCCTAAATCATTTTCCCCGTCTCCGATACAGGCGATGCATTCCTTCTGGATATGCAGATAAGAGGCCAATCTGGACAGTGCCTCCCCCTTAGACGCGTTCTTTGGAAAAATCTCTACGTAAGAGCTGTCATATGCAGCAGAGAGATCTGAAAACTCTGCGAGAATGTTTTTTGTATTTCCTGCTGCATTTTTGGAAAGAAAATAAAACTGCAGTTCCTCCAGGTCACCATCGGTATTCTGGATTGCTTTCGCCATGTTTCTAACATATTTTGTATTTTCGGCATCCCTTCCATAGATAAAATATCCGAGAAGTATCAGCAGATATCCCTGAACCAGATATTCGTGGCTGATGTGTGCAGAAATCCCCAGCCTTTCGCTTCTGCATTGGCTTAAGAGAGAGAGGGCTGTGCTCTTTGATATAGAGGCAGTATAGACGGACTTCATGTTTGTACAGTCAGTAACCTGAGCACCATTTGAAGAAATAACATAACGGTATAAATCTTTTTGGTTGGACAATTGGTAAGGCAGGCAGCTCAGCGCGCGCCCTGTTGTAGGCGCGATCTGAATTCCTGCCTTAGCAGCCAGCTTCAATGCAGTCATGGTTTTGGCAGATATTTTACTGTGCTGATTCAGGCATGTCCCATCCATGTCAATGGCTAATAATTGAATCATTAAGTGAAATCCACTCCTAATCGTTATCTTCTGATCCACTTCTTATCGTAGTTATCATCGCCAGATGATATATATCTTTCGACATTCATGTGCAAGTCATATTTTTCTCTAAGAGAAGCTATCTGTTTCATCATCGGTGATGCGTGGTGCATGTCAAGATCACCCTGGCTCTCCCAACTATCTATGAGAAGAACAGTTTCAGAATCATTCATTGGAATGAAGTAATCATACCTCAGATTCCCTTTTTCTGCTCTGATAGCATTGGCTATACCGGAACTTTCCATTTCATCAGCAAATTTTTTCGCGTTCCCGTTTATGCCAGTATAATAAAGATTTACTGTCAAACTCATAATGGTCTTTCCCCCTTTCCTGCTTTTCAAGCTATAAACTGGAATTCAGAAATAGATATTAGTGTCGCATCTCCGCTTATTGCGATGCGGTTGTGCCCAAGTAATCTGCATTTTAAATATCCCCCTCTGGAAGATGCCTGGTACGCATAGATTTCATCTTTTCCAAGGGCGGATGCCCAATAATCAGCTATCTGGCAATGCGCCGACCCACACACCGGATCTTCGGGAA